>JAHBYY010000031.1 GCA_019635715.1 Rhizobiaceae bacterium
CGCTCCGGTTCTCGAAATCACCATTTTCGCCACGGCCTGTCGCCTTTTGATTCAGACACTTATACCGATATCGCCCCTCACCCGGCGCTTCGGGCCACCCTCTCCCCGTGGGGAGAGGAGGTCGACAGCAGTCGCGCCCTGGCGTCAGAGAGGATGTGCCGAGGCCTCGGGCCGACGCGACGCGCTTGGCAAGGGCCGATTCGAGGTGAAATCCACGGAACGTCCTATATCTTGGCCAGCAGGGCCGAGAGCTCGGCCTGCCGGGAGACACGCGATTTCTGAAACACCGATTTGAGCTGGTTGCGCACGGTGCCGGAACGCACGCCGAGCCAGGCGGCGACGTCGCGTATGCTCATGCCGCGCGCGATCATCACGGCCACTCTCGCCTCCGAGCGCGACAGGCCGAAAAGCGCCTGAAGGGCCTGGAGGGCTTCGCGGCCCGGCTCGGCAATCGTGTCGATGCACGACACGGAGGCGACCGAGACCAGCATGCCGGCGGCATCGGGGCCGATCGACGGGCTGGCGCGGAGCACCCATCGCCGTTCGGCGTCATCGGTCAGCAGGCAGGCGCCCGCCCTGGCGCGGAGCGCCTCGGAGAGCAGCTTGTCGACCAGCGGCTGCTCGACCTTGCGCCGGGCAGCCAGCCGCCCGTTCCGCAAGGTCAGGACGCCGCCGAACTCGGTGCCGCCCTCGATCAGGCTGACGCGTCCGGCACGGTCGATGCCGAGGAGCGAACGGGGCGGCGTCAGGATCAGGTCGGGCCTGGCCACGACAGTGGCGCGGCTGTCGACGGCGAACCCGGCCGCGAAGCGCATGAGCGGCAATTGGGAGGACAGCAGCGCCAGGTCGCGGCGCTCGAAATGCCCATGGCGGGGGGCGCGCTTGAAGCTCAAGTGGATGCCTTCGCCCGCCGTCGATTGCTCGGCGAGCAAGGCGCAGGCATGCCAGAACAGGCCGCGCGGCCGGAGGAATTCCTGGTAGAAGGGGTCGCGGGCGATCTCGTCGCGCGAGAAATCGTCCTCGTCGAGCCTGAAGGATTCCGTCAGCCGCGGCAGGACGCGCGCCGACCTCGGATCCTCGGGGCGGTCGCCGCGGCCATAGGCTTCGACGTCCGGCAATATCGCCTCCGACGAGACAAGGTAGCGAACCTCGTCGCCGCTCGAATGGACGAGCGTCGCGCCGACGGCGCCGATCGACCTCGCCATGGCGTCGAGCACATATGGCATCCGCTCTCTGACGACACATGCCTCGGTGAAACTGTCAGCCAGATGGTAAGCCATCGAGATGTCCCTGACCCGAACCGAAGAGCCGTGAAGGAACCGAAGGCGCCGCGGTCTTCACGTCGCGGCCTGCCGCAAAATATCCTGTTTGGGACACGACGAGGCAAGCCCGAATTTGTAGCGTGGCGCAGATGTCTTGCGCCGAGCCTGCAAGAGGCGGGGCGAGCGGCGGCGGCGGGTCAACCGTCTGCCGGTCCGCCGCCGATGGCGCGGCGAGAGACCGGGATTGCGAGGCGAGTGCGCCCGATCGCACGGCGCCTTGCTCGCCCTGAAAGGACCCTGCAATGGCCAATATCACCGGAACGCAGTTTCAGGACACCATCCATGTGAAGAACGACGGTCACGCCGTCGTCGGCACAGAATTCACCACCGTCACCGCCTCCGCCGATACGATCAACGCCGGCGCCGGCAATGATTTCGTCTATGCCAATGAAGGCGACGACACGGTGAACGGCGAGAACGGCGAAGACTGGCTGGAGGGCGACGGCGGCGCCGACACGATCGACGGCGGCGACGGCAACGACACGATCGTCGGGGGTCAGGGCGCGGACTCGATGTCGGGCGGCATCGGCAACGACGTGTTCCTGTTCCGCGCGGCCTCCGAGATCACCGGCCTGGCCGAGATCATCAATGGTGGCGCCGACGTCGACACGATCGACTTCTCGACGACGCTCGGCGACATCGCGCTCAACCTTGCCACCATCAGCAATGTCGAGCGCCTGCTGGTGAACGCCCAGACCATCACGCTGACGGCAAGTCAACTCGGTGCCTTCAGCTTCATCTCGTCCGGCGGCAATTTCGAGCGATTCACCCTGTCCGCGGCAGGCACCGTCGATCTCAGCAATGCCACCATTACCGGCATCGACGACTTTCGCGGCACAAGCGGCGCCGACACCTATATCTTCACCGGCGTCACGACCGGACAGATCGTCACGACGCTCGGCGGGGCCGACAAGGTCACCGGCAGCCTCGGCAACGACCAGATCGACGTGGGCGCCGGCACGGACACGGTCAATGCCGGCCTCGGCAACGACACGGTCATCGGCGGTGCGGACGCCGACACGCTGAACGGCGAGGACGGCAACGATACGATCCTCGGCGGCGCCGGGCTCGACACGCAGAGCGGCGGGATCGGCAACGACATCTTCCGCTTCGAATTCGTGTCCGACATTTCGGGCCTGGCCGAGATCATCGACGGCGGCGTCGACAACGACCGGCTCGACTTCCAGACGCTCAACGCGCAGGGCGCGGTCAATATCTCGAAGGCGGTCATCACCAGCGTCGAGGGCCTGTTCCTCAACGGCAACGACGTGACGCTGACGGCGGCCCAGCTCGGCAACTTCTCGATCTTCAGCTCCGGCGGCAACTATGACCGCCTGATCCTGTCGGCCGCCGGCACGGCGGACCTGACGGGCGCCGATATCGTCGGCATCGACGAATTCCGTGGCTCAAGCGGCGCCGACGTGTTCAATCTGACCGACGTGGTGAACGGCCAGTTCGTCGACGGCAGGGCCGGTACCGACACGATCACCGGCGGCATCGGCAACGATTCGCTATGGGGCGGCAACGATGGCGACTTCGTCGACGGCGCCGCCGGCAACGATTTCATCCGCGGCGGACAGGCCGCCGACACGCTGAACGGCGGTATCGGCTACGACACCTTCCAGATGGAAGGCGTGTCCGACATCAGCGGGCTCGCCGAGAAGATCGACGGCGGCAACGACGTCGACAAGCTGGACTTCCAGTCGCTCGGCGCCTTCGGCGCGGTCGATCTGACCAAGGCGTCCATCCTGAACGTGGAGCAGTTGTTCATCAATGCCAACGACGTCACGCTCACCTCGGCGCTGCTCGGCCGCTTCGAGACGATCAGCGGCAGCGGCAATACCGAACGACTGCTGATCTCGACCAACAGCACCGCCAACCTGACGGGCGCCTCGATCTTCGGCATCGACGAGATCCGCGGCTCCAGCGGCAACAACGTCATCACGCTGACCGACGTGGCGAACGGCCAGACCGTCAATGGCGGGTTCGGCAACGACCAGCTCGGCGGCGGACTGGGCAATGATGCGCTGAACGGCGAGGAAGGAGACGACCTGATCCTCGGCCGCCAGGGCAACGACACGCTGACCGGCGGCATCGGACTGGACAAGTTCTATTTCAACACGACGCTGAACGCCGCGACCAATCTCGATACGATCACCGACTACAACGTGATCGACGACACGATCCGTCTGAACAACGATGTCTTCACCAAGCTGGCCGCCGGCACGCTGGCGACCGGCGCCTTCGTCGCCAACACGAGCGGCTTTGCCCAGGATGCCGGCGACCGGATCATCTACGAGACGGATACGGGGATCATCCGGTATGATCCGGACGGCACGGGCGCGCAGCTTTCGACGGCCTTCGCGGTGGTCGGCATCGGCCTGGGGATCACCGCGGACGATTTTTCCGTCTATTGACGCTGCGTCGATCGGAAAGCGCCCGCCAGGGGTGTGGGCGACGGACCGACCGGTCTGCAATGCCGTCCCGGGGCGCCGGCCATGCGGTCCGTCTTGCGGCTGTCTCGCGGCGATGCGGTGGGAGCAGCCGCGCGCTCAGCGGCGCGCCGGCTCCAGCACGTAGAGGCCGACATCGATGGTGCCGGCGCGGAAGCCCGCCTCGCAATAGGCAAGGTAGTATTCCCAGAGCCGGCAGAAGCCGATGCCGAAGCCCTGCTGGCGCTCGATGGCCGGCCAGGCCTGGAGGAAGCGGCGGCGCCATTCGGCGAGGGTGAGGGCATAGCCGAGACCGAAGGTCTGGCAGTAGGTGAGGGCGAGCCCGGCCCGCCTGGCCTGGTCGGCGATGATCGTCTTGGTCGGCAGCATGCCGCCGGGAAAGATGTGGCGCTGGATGAAATCGGCTTCGGCGCGATAGTTGGCGTAGCGGCTCTCGTCGATGGTGATCGCCTGCAGCACGGCGCGGCCGCCGGCGTTGAGCCGGTCGCGCAGCGTGCGGAAATAGTCCGGCCAGAACGCCTCGCCGACGGCCTCGATCATCTCGATCGAGACGATGCGGTCGTAGGAGGCCCGCTCGTCACGATAGTCGCGCAGCACGATGTCGACCTTTTCGGTGACGCCTTCGCGGTCGGCAAGCGCCCGAGCGTCGTCGTGCTGCTCGCGCGACAGGGTGAGCCCGGTCACCGCTGCGCCCTTGTGGGCGATGCGCGCCGCCAGCGCGCCCCAGCCGCAGCCGATCTCCAGCACGCGCATGCCGGGCTTGAGCTCCAGAAGCTCCACGATGCGGGCGAGCTTGGCGTCCTGCGCCTCCTCGAGCGACAGGTCGGCCTTCTCGTAGAGCGCCGCCGAATAGGTCATGCTGCGGTCCAGCCACAGCCGGTAGAAGGCGTTGCCGATATCGTAGTGATAGGCGATGTTGCGGCGGCTGCCCTTGCGGTCGTTGGCCCTCAGCAGGTGGCGCAGCCGGTTCAGCCAGCGCACCGGCTTCGTCGCGGTGATGTTGCGCTCCAGGGCGTCGAGATTGCGGGCGGCCAGCTCGATCACCAGCTCGACGTCCGGGCTCGACCAGTCGCCGTCGACATAGGCTTCGGCAAAGGCGATATCGCCGCCGAACACCAGCCGGCGGAGCGCCCGCCAGCGATGGATCCTGATCTCGGCATCGGGTCCTGGGTTCGGGGAGCGGATCGCCAATGTCTGTCCGGAAGGGGTGCGGACCGTCAGGCTGCCGACGTCCAAATTGCCGACCAGCCGGCGCAGGATGGAAACGCGGAAGCCGACGGGCGAGGCTCTCCTCGCAGAGGGCAGATTCTGCTCAGCTTCCGACGACATGGCCTCCGACTCTCCCCTGCGACGTCTCGACCGGCCCGCCGACGATCGTCACGGGCCGGTGCGGCGGAGCCGGGCGTGCCTTCAACCCGACTCCCTTGAGCCAGAGCAGCAGCGCCTCCCAATGGATGCCGGCAATGACCTTCAAGGTTAGCAGTGGATAGACAAAAAACGCACGAAGCAAGACCGCGTCCGTCAAATCACGACGTTCCGCAGAGAAACCTGCGAAGATGATCGGTCCGCCGGCGTCGCTGCCGGTGATGTGGAGCGACAATCTCCCGGCGGGAGGGCGGATGCGGAACGCGTAGGACATTTCCATGCCCATGAAAGGCGACACGTAGAGCTCTTTGGAACAGGCCTGCACGATCTGGTCGCCCGTGCCCTCCGATACGGGGATCAGGTAGCTGTGGCGCTCGCCGAACGTGTTGTTGACCTCGTAGAGGATCGCCGCCAGCGTCGCGTCGCCTCGATGGCAGAAATAGACGCTGAGCGGATTGAAGGCGTAGCCGAGGATGCGCGGCATCGCCAGAAGGCGGATCGCGCCGCCGCCGGTATCGATCCCGGCGCTGGCGAGATGGCGCTCGACGTGCAGGCGCAGCGGCAGTCCGGAAGGATCGCCGTGGTCAGCGTCGTAGAAGCCGAACAGGTTGAAGCGGTTTCGGCCGAACAGCTTCAGCTTGCGGTCGAGCCCGTCGATTTCGTCGAGGTCGAGCAGCAGCGAGAACATCGAATAGGCGAGGCGGTGGCGGCGCGGCCGCAACCGCTGGTGCATCACCTTTCCGGCGTACAGAAAGGAGCGCAACGCCGAACTCATGCCGCATGCCTCTCGTGGCGCTCTGCGGCCGGCCGACCGATGACGATCCGCCCGGATTCGTCGGCGACCTGCCAGGGGCGCCGCACGCCGCTGAGCTGCTCGGCGACGGCCAGCCCCGCCTGCAGCCCGTCCTCGTGGAAGCCGGCGCCGAAATAGGCGCCGCAGAACCAGGTGCGGCCCACGCCCTGCAGCGACCAGAGGGATTGCTGGGCCTGCAATGCGTCGCCGTCGAAGATCGGGTGCCGGTACGTTTCATGCCGGATGACGCTGTCCGGCCTCGGCTCGATATTGGGGTTGAGCGTGACGAACAGCGGCGTGGAGGCGGGGATGCCCTGGAGCCGGTTCATCCAATAGGTGACGGACAGGGCGCGGGTCCCCTCGCGCTCCGAGGACAGGTAGTTCCAACTGGACCAGACCCGGCGCGCGCGGGGCATCAGCGCCGGATCGCAATGAAGCACCGCCTCGTTGCGGGTGTAGCCGAACCGGCCGAGGATCCGCTGTTCCTCGCGGCTCGGCCGGTCGAGCATCCCGAGCGCCTGGTCGGCGTGGGTCGCCAGCACGACGTGGTCGAAGCGGTCGCGACGACCGCGCATGTCGACGATCTCGACGCCGTTGCCGTCGCGCAGCAGGGTGCGAGCCGCCGAGCCTGTCCGGATACGATCCGCGAGCCCCGCCGCCAGTCGGCGAACGTAGAGCCGGCTGCCGCCGTCGACGGTGCGCCATGCGGGCCGGTTCGCCAGCTTGAGCAGGCCGTGGTTCTGGCAGAAGCGGATGAAGGCCACGGCCGGGTAGCGGCCGATGTCGGCGGCCGGCGTCGACCAGATGGCGGCCGCCATCGGATAGAGGTGATCCTCGCGGAAGGCGGTTCCGTAGCCTTTGGCGTCAAGGTAGGCGGCCAGCGTGATGTCGCCCATGCGCGCCATGTCGCGCGGCGCTTCCCTGTAGAAGCGGATCAATTCCTGCAGCATGCGCCAGAACCGCGGCCGCACGATGTTGCCGGCCTGGGCGAACAGGCCGCCGAGCCCGCTGCCGGAATATTCGAGGCGTCCGTCGTCGAGCGAGACCGCGAACGACATGTCCGACGGCTTGGTGGGGATGGCGAGATGGCGGAACATCGCCGTCAGATTGGGATAGGTGACCTCGTTGTAGACGATGAAGCCGGTATCGACCGGGGTGCCCCGGCAATCGACGGTGTTGCTGTGGCCGCCGAGACGGTCGTCCGCCTCGTAGAGCGTGACGCGATGGCGCTTCGAAAGCAGCCAGGCGGCCGACAGGCCGGAGACGCCGCTGCCGACCACCGCGATCTCCAGGCTGCCGTCCGCGGCGTCCGAGCCAAGGTTGCTGTCACTCACCGCCGGCGTCTCCCTGGGGCGGCGCTCTCGCCGTCCGATCCGCGATGTTCTACGCTGGGCGGGCAGGGTCGGATCATCGGGCCGCCGGTGATCCGGGCCCGGTTCCGGCGCGTAACAGGGCCTATGAATGCCGTCGCTTGTTCCATCCACCGAGATCTGTCGCCTGCCGTGCTTCTTTCCCGGGGGCAGGCGTCCGTGACGTCGACCGTGCCGGAGGAGCCCGAGAGCGGAGCCCGCGAGTTCGCGCTGCTCGTCGTCGCCGTCGCGCGGGAGGGCGACAGGGAGGCGTTCGCCAGATTGTTCCGGCACTTCGCGCCGCGCATCAAGAGCTTCATGATGCGGTCCGGAATGGCCGCGCCCGCCGCCGAGGAACTGGCGCAGGAGACGATGCTGTCGGTCTGGCGCAAGGCGGGCTATTTCGACCCGTCGCGTGCCGCGGCCTCGACCTGGATCTTCACCATCGCCCGCAACCTGAAGATCGACAGGCTGCGCAGGGAGCGCCAGCCGGCCGATTTCGGCGATGCCGCCGATCCGAGCGACGAGCCGGACCAGCCCGCATCCGGCGAGAGCGTGATGATGGCGGCGCAGCGCGAAGCGCGCGTGCGCGCCGCCTTGAACAGCCTGTCGGAGGAGCAGGCGCAGATCGTGCGGCTCTCCTTCTACGGCGAGAAGCCGCAATCCGAGATCGCGCGTGAATTGGGCATTCCGCTCGGGACGGTGAAGTCCCGCGTCCGGCTCGCCATGACGCGCCTGCGCATGATTCTGGAAGACGAGAAATGACGATCAATCATCATCCCAGCGGCGAGACGCTGCTGCGCTTCGCTGCCGGCACGCTGCCTGCCGGGCCGAGGCTCATCGTGGCGGTGCATGTCGGCGGGTGCCCGGCCTGCCGGCGACAGGTGGCGGCGTTCGAGGCGATCGGCGGCGCTCTGCTCGACGCGGGCGAACCGGTCGGGATGGCGAGCGATGCGCTGGAGCGGATGATGGCGCGGATCGACCGCGAGCCGGGCCGCCCCCAGGGCGCGGCGGCGGCGATCAGGCTGCCGCGCGCCGAACTGGGCATCGCGCTGCCTGAGGCAATGGACGCCTGCGGCATCGGTCCGTGGCGGTGGCTCGGCCCCGGGCTGCGCTGGAGCCGGGTCACGGTACAGGGCGCTCCGGAGGCCAATGTCATGCTGCTGCGCGTCGCGGCGGGCAAGACGCTGCCGGAGCACACGCATTCGGGCAGCGAGTTCACCCAGGTGCTGAAGGGATCGTTCAGCGACGCGCGGGGCCGCTACCTGCCGGGCGACATGGACGAGGCCGACGCCGAGGTCGACCACACTCCGGTCGTCGACGCGGACGGGGAGTGCATCTGCGTCGCGGCAATCGACGGACAGATGAAATTGACCGGCTTCGTCGGGCGCGTGGTCCAGCGCTTCGTCTCGTTCTAGGGCCTGTTGAGTATCAGCACGCGGGCTGCGTTGGAGGCAAAATCGATGTTGAACAGGAGAAAAGCGCAAGGCGGTGTTGACCACCGTCGAGCATTTTCGACGCATTCAGCATCGATTTTGACCCAACCCCGAAGGGGCCGGGCGCAAATCGGCCATTTCGGCGTCGCTCGTCGTCGAATATGCGCTGCATGTCCTTCCTCCTCGCTCCTGGAACTGGCCGATTTTCGCCACGGCGCAGCCCGTGCGATGATACTCAACAGACCCTAGCCGAAATGCCTGCCGCCTGGCTCGCCATCGGCATCGCCGTCGCGCTTTCGGCGACGATGGCCGGGGCCTGGGCCGTGGCGCTCGGCAGCGGCAGATCGGGCTGGATCGACGCGATCTGGTCGTTTGCAGTCGGTATCTTCGGGGTGATCGCCAGCCTGTCTCAGATCGGCGCCGGGGACTGGCTTCCGAGGCAGATGCTGGTCGCCGCACTTGCCGGGCTCTGGTCGCTGCGGCTCGGCCTGCATATCGCACGCCGGACGCTGCAAGGCGGCGACGATCCGCGCTACGCGCAGTTGCGCCAGGACTGGGGTTCCGGTTTCCGCGGACGGCTGCTGCTGTTCCTGCAGATCCAGGCGGCCGCCGGGTTCTTCCTGGTGCTGGCGATCATGGCGGCGGCGCACCATCCCGCGCCGTCCATGCGGCTTGCGGACTGGCTCGGGGTCGCCGTCCTCGTCGTGGCGATTGCCGGCGAGGCTGCCGCCGATCGCCAGTTGTCGCGGTTTCGGGCCGATCCCGCCAACAGGGGCAAGGTCTGCGACGCCGGATTTTGGGGGATGACCCGCCATCCGAACTATTTTTTCGAATGGCTCGGGTGGGTCGCCTATGCGGTCATCGCCATGGACCTGACGGGCGCCTATCCGTGGGGATGGCTGGCGCTGGCCGGGCCTGCGCTGATGTACTGGCTGCTCGTCCACGCCTCAGGGATTCCGCCGCTGGAAGCCCACATGCTGCGCTCGCGCGGCGATGCGTTCCGGGCCTACCAGCGCCAGGTGAACGCCTTCTGGCCGGGGCCGCGCCGCGTTGCGCACGAACAGCAACCACAGGGGACATCCCGATGAGCCTCATCGCCTCCGCCATTCGCGTCGTCGAACGAAGCCCGCTGCCCGACCCGGTGACGCGCGCCGGCATCGAGTTTCTCGTCGGGCGCACGCGCCGCCGGCTGGCGGGAGAGGGGCAGGACGACGACGCCGCCTTTCTCCGGGAGATGGGCAGCTATCCCGTTGCGGATCACGCCGACGCGGCCAACGAGCAGCATTACGAACTGCCTCCCGAGTTCTTCGAACTGACGCTCGGGCCGCGCCGCAAATATTCCTGCTGTCTCTACAAGAGCGGGTCGGAAACGCTCGATCAGGCGGAGATCCTGGCCCTCGAGGAGACCGTCGCGCATGCCGGGCTCGCCGACGGCCAGTCCATCCTCGAACTCGGCTGCGGCTGGGGTTCGCTGACCCTGTTCATGGCCGAGCGCTTTGCGCGCGCCCGCATCACCGCCGTCTCGAACTCCAGGCCGCAGCGGCTCCATATCGAAGGCGAGGCGCGCCGGCGCGGCCTGACGAACGTCACGGTGATCACCGCCGACATGAACGGCTTCGCGCCGGACGGCCGCTTCGACCGGATCGTATCGGTGGAGATGTTCGAGCACATGTCGAACTGGCAGGCCTTGCTGGAACGCGTGCGCGGCTGGCTGCTGCCGGACGGCCGGCTGTTCGTCCACGTCTTCACCCACCGGAACAGCCCGTACCGCTTCGACCATCGCAACGATGCCGACTGGATCGCCCAACACTTCTTCACCGGCGGCATCATGCCGAGCCATGGGCTGATCGGCCGCTTCCCGGACTGCTTCGTCGTGGAGCGGGATTGGCGTTGGAACGGCCTGCACTACCGGAAGACCGCGATCGACTGGCTGGCCCGGTTCGATAGGAACCGCGGCGGGATCGACCGCATCCTGCGCGAGGTCTACGGGGCGGACGCCGCCGTGTGGCGGCGTCGCTGGCGGTTGTTCTACCTCGCGACGGCCGGTCTCTTCGGGCATGCCGGCGGAACGGAATGGGGCGTCAGTCACTATCTGCTGAGACCGGTGCCCTGAGCCGGCGGTTCGGGATGGAGACACCGCGCAAGCTGTGGGGCCGTGTCGGCGCCTATGCGTCGCACGAGGATCCGCTCGTGGCCGCCTCGAACTGGGTGGCGCTGGTGGTCGCGTGGAACCAGCCCTTCTATCCGCTCTATCTCTATCCCATCGTCGGCGAGCGCCTGGCGCCGTCGCTGCTGACCTTCCTGTCGACGCCGCTGTTCCTGGCGATTCCGGCCGTCGCGCGCCGGCGGCCGCTGCTCGCCCGCGCGCTGCTGCCCGTCGTGGGCATGGCCAACACGATGATCACGGCGAAGGCGCTGGGGGTTCAGTCCGGCGTCGAGACTTTCCTGATCCCGTGCGCGCTGATCGCCGCCGGCTTCTTCCGGCCGCCGGAGCGGGCCGTCGGTCTGCCGCTCGTCGGCCTGGCCTTCGCCATCTACTGGCTGATGCACGACAGATATGGAGCGCCGCTGGCCGCCTATTCCGGGGAGGAATATGCTTCGCTGTCCAGCCTCAACGCCCTGAGTGCTGCGACCCTGACCGTCTTCGTCGGCCTGCTGCTGGCGGGGCTCGCCGGACCGCGCCGCGCCGCGCCGGATCAGGGAGACGGCACGACATAGCGGGTGACGAGGAAGCCGGCGGTCGCCGATACAGCCGAGACGAACGTGCCCCAGCACAGGTCGGCGATGGTTATGATGGTCGGCCAGCCCTTGATCGTCGCCTGGTTGGTCAGGTCGTAGGTGGCGTAGGCGAAGAAGCCGAACAATGCGCCATAGAGGGCCGCCGTCGTCCATTTTCCGCTGGCGAAGGCGGGCGACAGCGCAAAGACCATCAGGCCTGCGATGTACAGGACATAGAAGGCGATCGCCGGGGCCAGGTTGAAGCCGTCGACCAGGACGTGGCCGAGCAGCGGCCGGTACAGCCTTTCCGCCATGACGCCCAGCCAGATCGCATCGATGCCGAGAAACACCGCGCCGGTCGCGACATAGGCGATGAGGTAGGATTTCATCCGTCGTCTCCGTGCCGGTACGCCTTACGATTTTACGCGCGTCCGGCGAGAGCGGATCATGCCCGGCCCGCCGGCCGGCGGCGCGGGCATGATCCGATCGGTGCCGCAGCGCGTAGACAAGCCGTGCAGGAGCTGGAGGCATGGCATGGCGCGCAGGACGATCGCGGCAATTCTGGTGATGCTGGCTACGGTGGCGGGAGCCGATGCCGTCGAAGGCGGACCGGATCCGAGCGGGGTCTGGCTGCGCGGCGACGGCAATGCGCGTGTGAGGATCGCGCCCTGCGGCGCCAAGATCTGCGCCACGAATCTGTGGATCAAGGATAGCAGCGGCGGCGAGGAGGTCGGCGACCGCCTCGTCATGACGGTCAAGCCGAAGAATGCGTCGACGCTCAGCGGCAAGGCCTTCGACGTCAAGCGCAACATGACCTATGCCATCGACATCACGGTCAAGAGGTCCAGCCTGACGACGCGCGGCTGCATCGTCGGCGGCCTGGTCTGCAAGGCGGTGAACTGGTCCAGGGCGAAGTGATCGGTAAACGCCGGTCCGGCCGGGCCCGCCACAATCCGGGCACGGTGTGTCCCTAGCGATGCCGCATGCGCATCGCCTGTCTCGCCGCCGCCTTCTGCCTCGCCGCCACCGCGCCCGCCCTTAGCTGGGGAGCATCCGGCCACAAAATTGTCGCCCAGATCGCGGCGCGGCATCTGACGCCCGAGGCCGGGCAGGAGGTGCAGAAGCTGCTCGCCGCGCAGCAGGAAAAGAACATGCCGGCGGTGTCCAACTGGGCCGACGCGCTGCGCGCCGAGCTTCCGGACACCAGCCAGCCGCTGCACAGCGTGCGCCTGCCGCTCGATCACCGCCCCTACGATGCCAAGCGCGACTGCCGCAAACGCGGCTGCGTGATTTCCGCGCTTGCCCTCAACACGACGGTGCTGGCGGATTTTTCCGCCGGCACGCCGGCGCGCGCCGCGGCCCTCAACTACGTGATCCACTTCGTCGGCGACATCCACCAGCCGCTGCACACCAGCGTCGACATCGGCCTGCGCAAGGTGTGGCTGGACGGCGAGGAGACGACGCTGCACAAGGTCTGGGACACCGGCATCCTGCGGCGCGCCGGCAAGCCGTGGAAGACCTTGGCCGAAGAACTGGACGCGGAGGGCGCCTGTCCGGCCGGCGATGCCTCGGCACCGCTCGACTGGGCGCTGGAGGGCAGGGCGATCGCCCGCGACCAGATCTTCGCCGATCTGCGCATCCAGACGGTGGCCGAGCCGAAGCTCGGCGACGACTATCTGGACGAGAACCTGCCGATCGTGCGCCAGCGCCTGAAGCAGGCGGGCTGCCGGCTGGCCGCCGTGCTCAACCAGGCCTTGACGCGGCCGGCCGCGCCGACGGCCGGCGACGGCCCGGCCGGCGAGCCGAGCAGCACCATCGATATCCTCAAGTCGCTGTTCTCGATCCGCTGAACCCGGCCCGCGAACTGTCGCGGCTTTAGCAGGCTGCTGAAAAAGCTTCACCGGTTTGCGATTTGGTGATTCACTTCTGCGGTCATTTGTCGGAGTGATTTTCGATGCGCGGACGAGATGATCGGGAGGAAGGTCTTTTCAGCTATGTGCGGCTTGAGGATCGGGTGCCTTCGGATCACCCGCTGCGGCCGATCCGCAAACTTGCAGACGAGGCGCTTGGCGAGTTGAACGAGCGTTTCGAAGCGCTCTATTCACGGATGGGACGGCCGTCGATCCCGCCCGAGATGCTGTTGCGGGCGACGCTGCTGCAGGCCTTCTTCTCGGTACGCTCCGAGCGGCTTCTGATGGAGCAGATCGACTACAATCTCTTGTTCCGCTGGTTCGTCGGCCTGCCGATTGACGCGGCTGTGTGGCATCCGACGGTGTTCACGCACAATCGCGACCGGCTGATGGAGGCGGATGTGGCGCATGCGTTCCTGGGCGCGCTGATGCGGCTTCGACAGGTCAAGCGGCTTCTGTCGAGCGACCATTTCTCGGTCGACGGCACGCTGATCGACGCCTGGGCCTCGATGAAGAGTTTTCGGCCGAAGGACGGTTCGGGCGAGCCGCCGGGACCGGGCCGCAATGGGGAGCGCGATTTCCGCAAGGAGAAGCGGTCGAACGAGACGCATGTCTCCACCACCGATCCCGATGCGCGGCTCTACAAGAAGAGCGACGGCCAGCCGAGCCGTCTGTGCTTCATGGGCCATGTCCTGATGGAGAACCGCAACGGGCTGGCGGTCGATGCGACGCTGACCCACGCCACCGGCACGGCGGAGCGGGAAGCAGCACTCGCCATGCTCGACCGCAGGGGCGCCAGACGCCGCATCACGCTCGGCGCCGACAAGGCCTATGACGTGGAAAAATTCGTCGGCGATCTGCGTGAACGCGAGGTGACGCCGCACATCGCCGTGCAAGGCGTCGTCTCCAAGACCGGCAAGCCGCGCAAGACGGCGATCGACGGGCGCACGACGCGCCACCCCGGCTACGCGATCAGCCAGCGTTGCCGCAAGCGGATCGAGGAGGTCTTTGGTTGGGTCAAGAAGCCGGGCGGACTGGCGAAGGTCAAACTGTGGGGACGAAGAAAGGTCGATGCCGCCTTCACCTTCACCGTCATCGCCTACAACCTGATCCGGCTGCCAAAGCTCATTGCCGGGCAGCCCGCCTGACCCGCCAAACGCCGCAAATCAGCCGCACTCCCGCACTCGAACCCGGCGCCACACGGCCAAAATGACGCCAGGCAAAACCAAATGCACCATCCAACGAGAAAATCCGCTCGCAGCCCTGCTTCTTCAGCAGCCTGCTAGCCCTTGTTCTTGTTGTAGACGTCGAACACGACGGCCCCGAGCAGCACCAGGCCCTTCACCACCTGCTGCCAGTCGACGTTGACGCCCATGATCGACATGCCGTTGTTCATCACACCCATGATGAAGCCGCCGACGACCGCCCCGATGACCTGACCGACGCCGCCCATCGCCGAAGCGCCGCCGATGAACACGGCGGCGATGACGTCGAGCTCGCTGCCGAGGCCGGCCGCCGGCACCGCCTGACCGAGGCGGGCCGCGATGATCAGCCCGCCGAGCGCCGACAGGACCCCCATGTTGATGAACACGAAAAGGGTCAGCCGCTCGATGTTGATGCCGGACAATTGCGCGGCCTTGGCGTTGCCGCCCATGGCGTAGATGCGCCGGCCGATCGTCATCCTCTTGGTGACGAAGACGAACAGAGCGATCAGCAGGCCCATGACCACCAGGACGATCGGCAGGCCCCGGTAGGTCGCGAACTGGTAGACCAGGAACAGAATAAGGGCGCTGATGACCAGCGTCTTGACGGTGAACAGCGTGAAGGGCTCGGCCTGGTAGCCATGTGCCTCGCGCGTCCGGCGCGCCTTGAGGCCGAAATAGATGTAGGCCAGCACGCCGATGATGCCGACGACGACCGTCGTCATGTGCAGGGTCAGGCCGCTGCCGACGATGGTCTTGCCGGCGGCATTCACCACGGGGGGAACGATCGTCCATGACCCGATCAGGTCGGGAACGAAGCCTGAGCTGAGCGCCTTGAAACCATCCGGAAGCGGTCCGACCGACGAGCCGCCGCCAAGCAGCGCCTGGCACATGCCGCGGAAGATCAGCATGCCGGCCAGGGTGACGATGAAGCTCGGTATTCGATGGTAGGCGACCCAGTAGCCTTGCGCCGCGCCGATCGCGGCGCCGATCACCAGGCAGACGAGCGACACGACGAGCGGATTGCTGAGGAAGCCGAGAGGCCAGATGACCATCATCATGGCGGCGAGCGCGCCGATGAAGCCCGCCACCGAACCGACGCTGAGGTCGATGTGTCCGGACACGATCACCAGGAGCATGCCCAGCGCCATCACGATGATGAAGCTGTTCTGCTGCACCAGGTTCGAGAGGTTCACCGGCTTGAACAGCGTGCCGTTGGTGGTGAACTGGAAGAAGATCATGATGGCGATGAGCGCCAGCACGAGGCCGTATTCGCGCAGGTTGGTCACCAGCGCAGAGACCGCGACGCGCTGCACCTGCGGCACGCTCTCGGCGACGCCCGACTGCGGTGCCGGTGTGCTTTCGGTGCTCATGCTGCTTTTCCTTCTCCTCGCACGATGGCGCGCATGATCTTCTCCTGGCTGGCGTCCGCCGCCGCCATCTCGCCGACGATGCGTCCTTCATTCATGACGTAGATGCGGTCGGTGATGCCCAGCAATTCAGGCATCTCCGACGAGATGACGATGACGGCGCGGCCCTCGGCCGCGAGCCGCGCGATGATGGTGTAGATCTCGTACTTGGCGCCGACGTCGATGCCGCGCGTCGGCTCGTCAAGGATCAGGACTTGCGGGTTGGCGAACAGCCATTTGGACAGAACCACCTTCTGCTGGTTGCCGCCCGAGAGGTTGCCCGTCATCTGGTAGACGCTCGACGCCCGGATGTTGGTCTTGCCGCGGTAGTCGTTGGCGGTGGCAAGCTCGCGCAAATCGTCGATCACGCCGTGCGTCGACACACCGCGGAGATTGGCCAGCGTGATGTTGTGCTTGATGTGGTCGATCAGGTTGAGGCCGTAGGTCTTGCGGTCCTCCGTGACGTAGGCGATGCCGTGTTCGATCGCCTTGCCCACCGTCGAGACGTCGATCGGCCTGCCCCTGAAGACGACTTCGCCGGTGATGCCGCGCCCGTAGGAGCGCCCGAACAGGCTCATCGCGAACTCGGTGCGCCCGGCGCCCATCAGCCCGGCGATGCCGACCACCTCGCCCTTGCGCACATTGAGGTCGATGCCCTTGATGACCTGCCGGTCGGCGTGCAGCGGATGATAGACCGACCAGTTCCTAACTTCGAAGACGATCTCGCCGATCTTGGGTTCACGTGGCGGATAGCGGTCGTCGAGCGAGCGGCCGACCATCGAGGTGATGATGCGATCCTCGGTGACATCCTGCCTGGCCAGCGTTTCGATGGTCCTGCCATCGCGAATGATCGTGACGTGATCGGCGACGCGGCTGACCTCGTTCAGCTTGTGCGAGATGAGGATGGAGGTGATGCCCTGGCGCTTGAACTCGAGCAGCAGGTCGAGCAGGCCCTGACTGTCCTTCTCGGAGAGGCTGGCCGTCGGCTCGTCGAGGATGAGCAGCCGCACTTCCTTGCTCAGCGCCTTGGCGATTTCCACGAGCTGCTGCTTGCCGACGCCGATATTGGTGATGAGCGTCTTGGGATCCTCGTTGAGGCCCACCTTCTTCAACAGGGCGCGCGTGCGGGCCTCGTTGGCGTTCCAGTCGATGACGCCGTATCTGGCGTGCTCGTTGCCGAGGAAGATGTTCTCGGCGATCGACAGCATCGGCACCAGCGCCAGTTCCTGGTGGATGATGACGATGCCCTGATGTTCGCTGTCGTGGATGCCTTTGAAGTGGCAGTCCTGGCCGCGATAGATGATCTTGCCGTCATAGGTGCCCGAGGGATAGACGCCCGACAGCACCTTCATGAGTGTCGATTTGCCGGCGCCGTTCTCGCCGACGATGGCATGGATCTCACCCTCCTCGACCCTGAGATTGACGTTGGACAGCGCCTTGACGCCGGGAAACGTCTTGGTGATGTCGCGCATCTCCAAAATCGTCGAGGCCATTGGGAATGCCGCTCCTCCGATGTCCCGGAACAATACCGGGGCCGCCATGCAACGAAAAGGGCCCCGCACGCAGAGGCGGAGCCCTTTTTGTCTCGATGCCTTACTTGAGCTCTTCGGCCTTGATGTAGCCGGAGTCGACGACCAGCGCCTGATAGTTCGACTTGTCGACCTCATGCGGCGTCAGCAGGATCGAGGGGACGATCTTGACGTCGTTGTTGTAGGTCTTCTCGTCGAGGCCTTCCGGCTTGCCGCCCGACAGGACCTTGTCGACCAGTTCGACCGTCGCCTTGGCCAGTTCGCGGGTGTCCTTGAACACGGTCGAATACTGTTCGCCCGAGATCAGCAGCTTGACGGAGGCGGTCTCGGCGTCCTGGCCGGTCACGATCGGCCAGGGCTGGGCGTCGGTGCCGTAGCCGACGGCGCGCAGCGAGGCGGTGATGCCGCGCGACAGGCCGTCATAGGGCGAGAGCACGCCGTCGACGCGGCTGCCGTCCGAGTAGTTGGCGGACAGCAGGTTGTCCATGCGCGCCTGCGCCGTGGCCGCGAGCCAGCGCAGCGTGCCGACCTTGTCCATGCCGGTCTGGCCCGACTTGATGTTGATCGAGCCGTCATCGATCAGCGGCTGCAGGACGCTCATCGCGCCGTCATAAAAGAAGAACGCATTGTTGTCGTCCGGCGAGCCGCCGAACAGTTCGACGTTCCACGGCTTGGTGTCCGGGAAGCGCTCCTTGAGGCCCTTGACCAGCGAGTCGGCCTGAATCACGCCGACGCCGAAATTGTCGAAGGTCGTGTAGTAGTCGACATTCGCCGTCTTCTTGATCAGGCGATCGTAGGCGACGACGACGACACCGGCGTCGGCGGCCTTCTGCAGCGCATCCGACAGGGTGGTGCCGTCGATCGAGGCGATGATCAGCGCCTTCGGACCCTTGGTGATCTCGTTCTCGAGCTGGCTGAGCTGGTTCGGAATGTCGTCCTGCGCGTATTGCAGGTCGACCGTATAGCCCAGCGCCTCGAGCTGGGACTTGACGGCGTCGCCGTCGTTGATCCAGCGCTGCGACGTCTTGGTCGGCATCAGCACGCCGACGAGGCCCTTGTCCTGCGCATGCGCGGCGAGCGGCATGGTTGCAAGGCCGAGCGCCAGCGCGCCGACCAATGCCTTGATGATTTTCACGATAGGTCTCCCTTGTTGCGATTTCTGTCGGCCGAAGCAGGCGTCAGCAATTGTCCGCCTGCATGGCGGATTGGTTATTCAGGCTTTGCTTCGGAGTCCTCCCAAAGCGCGTCCACGCGCCCGAGGTCTCTTGCCTGCGCATTTGCGCGACGGCAGGCCTTTGCGATGGACCGGTTGACCCTCGGTTGAAGGCCTATATCTGTCAAGTCAGTTTTCCGACGGTTGATATATCGAAAATGTAATACTAGGCTCTGCCCCTGCGTCACCACGGAGAGGGGCGGGATGGAACCACACCGATTTTTTTCGGGACCCGGCAAAAATGACGCGGATCGCCTGCTGGGACAGCGGCTGAAGCTCGTCCACATGCGGCTGATCGTGGCGCTGGAGGAGTTCGGGCAGGTCAGCGCCGCGGCGCAACTGCTCGGCATGTCGCAGCCTGCCGCATCGCGCATGATCACCGACATGGAACGCATCCTGAAGGTTCCGCTGTGCGAGCGCCGGACGCGCGGCGTGCGGCTCACCGCCTATGGCGAGACGCTGGCGCGGCGGGCGCGGGCGATCCTCATCGAGTTCCGCGAGGCCGACCGCGAGATCTCCGACCTGCGCGCCGGCCGGGGCGGGGCGGTCTCGATCGGTTGCGTCACCGCACCGGCGATCGAGCTGGCGATCCCGGCCATCGCCGCCATGCGCGAGGACAATCCGCGCGTCGAGTTCGCCATCAAGATCGACACCAGCGCGGTGCTGGGACGCGAGCTGCTGGCCTCGCACCACGACTTCATCATCGCCCGCATTCCCGACGATCTCGATCCGGGCCAGTTCGAGGCGCGCGAGATCGAGGCGGAAACCGTCTGCTTCGTCGTCAGGCGCGGACACCCGATCCTGCACCGCGGCGTCATCGATGCGGCGCGGATGGCGGAGTATGACTGGGTCTTCCAGCCGCAGGGCTCGCTGATGCGGCGCACCGTCGAGCAGTTCTTCGTCCGGCGCAACGTCCGGCCGCCGCATCGGGTGCTCAACACCAGCTCCATGCTGCTGACGCTGGTGATGATCACCCAGTCCAACGCGATCGCTCCCGTTTCGGTCCAGGTGGGGCAGTTCCTCATCGACGAGAAGGGCCTGGGCGGCGCCATCGAGCGGCTGCCGGTCGAGTTCGGCCTCTCGGTGCAGCCCTACAGCCTGATCAGGCTGCGCGACCGCGAGCTGTCGCTGACGGCTTCGGCGCTGTGGGACGGCATCGTTGACCTGATCGGCAACCGCCGGGACGGTTTTCCGCAGTTTCCTGCCGGGCTGGATATCCTCGCCGACTGATCGGGCGGCGCGGCTTCCCAACGTTCAAAAGTCGTACTATATGCCTTTTCCAATCGCCCATGCGGCTCAAGAACACAGGGAGGGACCGGTCCGCCGGTCTTTGCAGGGATGGCGCTGAGACTGATCCAACTGAAGGTTGACGGCGCGCGGCGTGTCGCGGCGCTCTCCGATGCCGGCGATGCGCGGCTGGTCAACGGCGTCGCGACCACCTACGACCTCGCGCTGAAGGCGATCGCCGCCGGAACAGGTCTCGAAGAGGCGGTGAAGTCGGCCGGAACCGGCGAGGCGGTCGACGTCGATGCCGCGCTGAAAGCCGGCACCGTGCTGGCGCCGATCGACCATCCTGACACCTCGCATCTCATCCTCGCCGGCACCGGCCTGACCCATCTCGGCTCGGCGGAGGGACGCGACAAGATGCACAAGGCGGCCGCCTCGGCGGAGAAGCCGACCGATTCCATGCGGATGTTCCTGATGGGCGTGGAGGGCGGCAAGCCGAAGCCGGGCGAAGTCGGCGCGCAGCCGGAATGGTTCTACAAGGGCGACGGCACCAGCGTCGTCGGACCGGAGGCGCCGCTGACGTCGCCGGCCTTCGCGCTCGACGGCGGCGAGGAGCCGGAGATCGCGGCGATCTACGTGATCGGTCCGGACGGCACGCCGTTCCGGCTGGGATACGCGCTCGGCAACGAGTTCTCAGACCACGTCACGGAGCGCCACAACTATCTGTGGCTGGCGCATTCCAAGCTGCGGCAGGCCTCGATCGGGCCGGAACTGCTGGTCGGCCCGCTGCCCGGCCATGTTGAGGGATCTTCGCGCATCCGCCGTGGCGGCGAGGTGATCTGGGAGAAGCCGTTCCTGTCCGGCGAGGACAACATGTCCCACACGATCGCCAATCTCGAGCACCATCATTTCAAGTACGAACTGTTCCGCCGGCCGGGCGACGTGCATGTCCACTTCTTCGGAACGGCGACCCTGTCGTTCTCGGACGGCATCAAGCCGGAGACGAGCGACGTGTTCGAGATCGAGGCCAAGCCGTTCCGCTTCCCGCTGCGCAACCGGCTGGACGTCGCGGCGGAATCGCCGGCGACCGTGAAGGCGCTGTAAGGGGGGGCGGCTGGATGCGGGTGTGCTTTGCAGACCTTTCCGAGACCGTCGGCATGCGTCGCCATCGTTCCGGCATGGATCCTAGGGCGGAGCAGGCGCGGAGCGGCTGCGGAGACCCTAGGATCCATGCCGGAACGTTGCGGCAGTGCGCGGGCGGTCCGTACCGCCCTAGCGAGCGGGCGCAGCGATGACCCCCATCCGCATCGGCATCGTCGGCGTCGGCAAGATCGCCTGCGACCAGCATGTGCCGTCGATCCGCGCCAATCCGGCGTTCCGGCTCGTCGGCACGGCGAGCCGCAACGCCGCGATCGAGGGCGTGCCGAACTTCCCGGACATCGATTCGCTACTTGAAGGCGTCGACCTCGACGCGGTCGCGCTGTGCGTGCCGCCGGGACCGCGCCACGACATGGCGCTGCGTGCGCTTGTCGCCGGCAAGCATGTGCTGCTGGAAAAGCCGCCGGGCGCGACGCTCAGCGAACTCGACGATCTGGTTGCGGCGGCGGGACGTGAAAAGGTCTCGCTGTTTGCCACCTGGCATTCGCGCCATGCCGCCGGCGTTGCCGCCGCAAAGGCGTGGCTGGCAACGCGCATGGTGCGGCGCATGCAGGTCGACTGGAAGGAAGACGTGCGGCGCTGGCATCCGGGCCAGGCCTGGATCTGGGAGCCGGGCGGATTCGGCGTCTTCGATCCCGGCATCAACGCGCTGTCGATCGTCAGCGAGATCCTGCCGAAGCCGATCCACCTGACCTCGGCGACGCTGCTGTTTCCGGGCAACAGGGCGCAGCCGATCGCCGCCGATCTGGCCTTCGCCGATGCCGACGGCGACGATCGCGTCATGGCGACGTTCGACTGGCGCCAGACCGGCCCGCAGACCTGGACGATCACCGCGTCGACCGACGACGGCGACCTCGTCCTCGAAAACGGCGGCGCGAAGCTGACGATCGGCGACGACCTCGTGGTCGACGGCGCAGACGTGGAATATGCCGGCATCTACCGGCGTTTCGCCGCACTTGTCGGGCAGGGTGAGAGCGACGTCGACCTTCGACCGCTGCGCCATGTCGCTGACGCCTTCATGATCGGCCGCCACGTGCGAACCGACGATTTCGACGACTGAAAACATACCAGCAGGAAACGCCAGGACCCAAGCCCATGAAAAAGCCAGGAAACGGAGCGAGTCACATCAACGGGACCAAGCCGATGCGCCGTTCGCAGGCATGGTTCGACAACCCCGGCAACCCCGACATGACGGCGCTCTATCTCGAGCGCTACATGAATTTCGGGTTGAGCCAGGCCGAGCTGCAGTCCGGCAAGCCGATCATCGGCATCGCCCAGACGGGCTCGGACCTGTCGCCGTGCAACCGCCACCACCTGGAACTCGCCAAGCGGGTGCGCGAAGGCATCCGCGAGGCCGGCGGCATCGCCCTCGAATTCCCGGTCCATCCGATCCAGGAGACCGGCAAGCGCCCGACCGCCGGTCTGGACCGCAACCTCGCCTATCTCGGGCTGGTCGAGGTTCTGTACGGCTATCCGCTCGACGGCGTGGTGCTGACCATCGGCTGCGACAAGACCACGCCGGCCTGCCTGATGGCGGCGGCGACGGTCAACATCCCGGCGATCGCCCTGTCGGTCGGCCCGATGCTGAACGGCTGGTTCCGCGGCGAGCGCACCGGCTCCGGCACGATCGTCTGGAAGGCCCGCGAGATGATGGCGGCCGGCGAGATCGACTATGCCGGCTTCGTGGCGCTTGTCGCATCGTCGGCACCTTCGACGGGCTACTGCAACACGATGGGCACGGCGACAACGATGAACAGCCTGGCGGAAGCGCTGGGCATGCAGCTTCCGGGTTCCGCCGCCATTCCGGCGCCGCACCGCGACCGTGGGGAGATTTCCTACCTGACGGGCCGGCGGATCGTCGAGATGGTCGAGGAGGACCTTAAGCCCTCCGACATCCTGACCAAGGACGCCTTCGTCAACGCGATCCGCGTGAACTCAGCGATCGGCGGCTCGACCAATGCGCCGATCCACCTCAACGGCCTGGCGCGCCATGTCGGCGTCGAACTGTCGATCGACGACTGGCAGACCTATGGCGAGGAGATCCCGCTGCTGGTCAACTTGCAGCCGGCCGGCGAGTATCTCGGCGAGGACTATCACCATGCCGGCGGCGTGCCCGCCGTGGTCAACCAGTTGATGAGCCGCGGCCTGATCGCCGAACACGCCATGACGGTCAACGGCAAGACGATGGGCGAGAACTGCCGCAATGCGCGGATCGAGGACGAGAAGGTCATCCGTCCGATCGACAAGCCGCTGAAGGAGCACGCCGGATTCCGCGTTCTGCGCGGCAACCTGTTCGATTCGGCGATCATGAAGCTCAGCGTCATCTCGCCGGAGTTCCGCGAGCGCTATCTGTCCAACCCCAAGGACCCCAACGCCTTCGAGGGGCCGGCCGTGGTGTTCGACGGTCCGGAGGACTATCACGCCCGCATCGACAATCCCGAGCTGAACATCGACGAGCACACCGTGCTGTTCATGCGCGGCGCCGGCCCGATCGGCTATCCGGGCGCGGCGGAGGTGGTGAACATGCGCGCGCCGGACTATCTGCTGAAGCGCGGAGTCCACTCGCTGCCGTGCATCGGCGACGGCCGCCAGTCGGGCACGTCGGGTTCGCCGTCGATCCTCAACGCGTCGCCGGAAGCTGCCGCGGGCGGTGGTCTCGCAATCCTCAGGACAGGCGACCGGGTGCGCATCGACATCGGCAAGGGCACAGCCGACATCCTGATCTCCGACGCGGAGCTGGACAAGCGCCGCGCCGAGTTGAAGGCCGATGGCGGCTATAAGTACCCCGACCACCAGACGCCTTGGCAGGAGATCCAGCGCGGCCTGGTCGGCCAGATGTCGACGGGCGCGGTGCTCGAGCCGGCGGTGGCCTACCAGCGCATCGCCCAGACCAAGGGCATTCCGCGCGACAACCACTGAGGGATGCCGATGGCGATCGCGGGGCGGGCAGTTGCGGGTGGCGGCGGCTTCGGGCCGGTGCCGCTCGTGTCGCTGTCTGCGACGGCGGCGATCGCGAGGTTTGCACCGAGGGTGTGGGGTTTGACCGTTCAGGCATGGAACCTAGGGTCTGCACCTCGCTTCGCTCGGCTTCGCCCTAGGATGGCGAAGGAGAGATTCGTTCCGGCAAAACCCTTGCGTCGCCGATTTGCTGCGAACCTCGATGCCTTCGTCATCCTCGGGCGAAGCCGAGCGAAGCGAGGCGCAGACCCGGGGATCCATGCCGGAACGACTGCCGGGTACGCCAGCGGGGCAGGCATGTGCATGCCACCCCACGAGGATTCGTCGCCGGTATGCATCACATGGCGGTCCGGCGTCCGCAGACACCCTTCCTAGGAGGCGCACGAACGACGTCAATGGGCCTGCTTCAGACGATGATTTCCGGCCAGCGGCTGCGCACCAACCATGCGCAGATCGTCGACACGCTCGGTCGGGACATCATCGCCGGCAGGATTCCGACCGGATCGACGCTGCCCGGCGACGCCGAGCTGATCGAGCGGTTCGGTGTGTCCCGCACCGTGCTCCGCGAAGCGCTCAAGACGCTCGCTGCCAAGGGCCTGATCGTGCCGCGGGCGCGCATCGGGACACGCGTCACCGAGCGCCGGACCTGGAGCCTGTTCGACGCGGACGTGCTCAACTGGCATTTCGACAGCGGCATCGACGACGAATTCCTCGTCCATATCAGCGAGATCCGGCTGGCCTTCGAGCCGTTCGCCGCCAGGCTGGCCGCCGAGAAGGCGACGGCGGACGACTGCGCGCTGCTGTATCGGCTGGCCGACGACCTCGGCGACGAGGCCCACAGCGCCGAAAGCCATGCGATGGCCGACCTGCGCTTCCATCTGGCGATCGTCGAGGCGTCGCGAAATCCGTTCATGCGCTCGGTCGGCAATCTGATCGAGGCGGCGCTGGTCGGCGTGTTCAAGCTGAGTTCTCCGACAGCCGATCCCGAAACGGTGCGGATGACGCGGATGACGCATCGACGGATCGCCGACGCGGTCGCGGCGCGCAATCCCGACCAGGCCTTCGAGGCGATGCAGTTCGTCATCATCAACGGGCTCGAACGGGTGCGGCTGGCGCTGCGCCGGCCGGGCGCCGAAAGGTTGGCGGTGCTCAACTGAGGCCGCCCCGGCTCAGGGATCGGGGACGGGCGTGATGCTCGGGCGGCGCCCGCCGAGGTTGAGCAGATTGCCGGCGAGGATCAGCGCGGCGCCGAGCAGCGTCAGCAGGTCGACCGTTTCCGAATAGACGAGCCAGCCGAGAGCGGCGGTCGCCGGCACCCGCAGGAAATCCATCGGGACGACGACGGTGGCGTCGGCGCTGGCCAGCGCGCGCGCCGTGCAATAATGCGCGTAGGAGCCCCCGAAGGCGATCATGACGATCCACGGCCAGACATCGTGCGGCGGTGTCTTCCAGACCAGGAAGGCCGGCACCAGTCCGATCAGAGACTGGATCAGCAGCATCCAGAAGATGATCGTGACGACCGAGTCGGTGCGGGTCAGCGCCTTGGTGGTGGTGTAGGAGATGGCGAAGGCGACGGCGGCGATCAGCACGACCAACTGGCCGGTCGATACGCTGTCGACCCCGGGTCGCACGATGATCAGCACGCCGAGCAGGCCGACCAGCACGGCGCCCGACTTCCAGACGGTCATGCGCTCGCCGAGGAAGGTGACGGCGAGGATCGCGGTCCAGATCGGAGCGGTGAACTCGATCGAGATCACCTGCGCCAGAGGAATCATCGAGAGGGCGAGGAGCCAGGTGAACTGGCCGCAAAAGTGGGCGATGTTGCGCCCGACATGCAGGAGCGGCCGCCGCGTGCGCATGGCGCGCAGCCCGCCGGCCCGGTAGACGAGCGGATAGAGCATCAGCAGGCCGATGATCGAACGCATCTCCATCACCTGGAACACGTCGAGCCGGCTGGTCGTCTCGCGGCCGGCCCAGGTCATGAGAATCATGCAGGCGAGCGAACCGCCCATCCAGAAGGCGGCTCGGAGGTAGGGGGAGGCGATCATGGACGCTGTTTGGCAAGGGCGATTGCGCCGCGCAAGGGCGGTCCCGGCGCGGACCGCTGGTCCAGCAACGCGGCCCGCCTTAAACGCTTCTTAAACCATGTGCGGCAAGATATCCGCATGGCTGGAATTCGACTCCCCAAATTGAGATGGCTGATCGTCGGCGCGGTCGCGACGGGCGTGTGGGCCATGACCCAGGAACCGCCCAAGCGGGAGCATTGGCAGCGCAAGGACGCGGCGGAGAACGCCAGGTTCCAGAAGGACAAGGCCGACCGCGTGACGCGACGCGAGACGGTGACGCCGCAGACCGCGCTGGCCCCCGGACAGCGGCCGGCCAAGCAGGTCGCGGTCCCCGAGGCGGAGCCCATCCAGGAGACGCTGGTGGTGACCGAGAAGGTACGCCTGCGCAAGGATGCCAGCACCGACAGCCCGGTGATCTCCGTCCTCAGGACGGGCCAGAGCGTCGAGGCCGGCGCAACCAGCGGGAAGTGGCGCAGGGTTTCGTTCGAGGGCAAGGTCGGCTGGGTTCACGGCGACTATCTGGCGCGCGGCTCGAAGGACGCGCTGCAGACCGCGGCGATCCCGCGCCCCAAGGCGCCCATCGGCCCAAAGCCCGCCGACGCCGCTCCCGAGCCTGTCGAGGAGGCTGTGCTGGCACCCGTGGCCGTGCCGGCAAGCCTGCCATCGGGCCGCACGGCGCAATGGTCGTCGATGCGGCCGTCGCGGGCCCCGCAGGGCGGCGACTGCCAGTGCCCCTACGACCTGATGCTGAGCGGCCAGCAATGCGGCGAACGCAGCGCCTATGCGCGCGGCAAGACGGTCGCCTGCTACTTCTGATGCGCGCGGCGCGTCAGCGGCGCGACATGAAGCCGACGATCAGTCCGACCAGCGCCACGCCGACCAGCGCCGTCGTCAACGGGTGGTCCGACGCGGTCTGCCGGACGGCGCGCGACTGCTTGCGGATATGGGGAAGCGCGTCGGCGACGCGGCCGGCCAGGTCGTCGTAGAGATCCGACGCGGTGTCGCGGCTGTCGGAATAGGCGTGCGCGCCGCGCCTGGCGAGCGTCTTGCGCAAGGACGCGACTTCGTTCCGCAGCCGCGACACCTGATCCTCCAGATCGTCGGAGAGTTCGCCGCGAAGCTTGGTGAAGGTGGAAGCCATGGGTCGTCCTTGCGCTGAATGACTGAACGCCGGACAAACGCCCCTGGTTTGCGATGGTTCCGTCCCGTCAGTCTTTGCCGGAGACGCCCGCATCGGCGAAGCTCGCCATGCCGGTGTGGCAGGCCAGGGCGGAGCGCAGGATGTTCACCGCCAGACAGGCGCCGGACGCCTCGCCGAGCCGCATGCCGAGATCGAACAGCGGCTTGAGGGCGAGGGCGCCGAGCAGGCCGCGATGGCCGGCCTCGGCTGACACGTGCGCCGCGACCGCATGGTCGAGGCCGTGCGGGTGCAGCCGCGTCAGCGGCGCGACCGCGGCCGTGCAGACGAAGCCGTCGAGCAGCACTGGGACGCCCTTGTGCCGCGCCGCCAGCGTCGCCCCGAGGATTGCCGCGAGCTCGCGCCCGCCGACCGCCGCGGCGGCGCGCAGCGGATCGTGCAGCACCGCGCCGTGCAGCTTCATCGCGACCTCGATGGCCGCCTGCTTGCGGCCGAGGCCGGCATCGTCGACGCCGGTGCCGCGGCCCACCCATTGCTCGACGCCGCCGAACAGGGCGGAGGCGATGGCCGCCGCCGCCGTGGTGTTGCCGATGCCCATCTCGCCGAAGCAGAGCAGATCCAGGCCGGGCGTCACGGCGTCGTAGCCGCGTCCGACCGCCGCTAGGAACTCCGCATCGTCCATTGCCGGCGCCAGCGTGAAGTCGTTCGTCGGCTTGTCGATCTGCAGCGGGATGACCTGCAGGTCGGCGCCTGCCATGCGCGCCAACTGGTTGATCGCGGCGCCGCCGGCCGCGAAATTGGCCACCATCTGGCCCGTCACCTCGGCCGGAAACGCCGAGACGCCCTGCGCGGTGACGCCATGCGAGCCGGCGAAGACGATGACCTTCACCCTGTCCAGCGTCGGCAGCGGCTTGCCTTGCCAGCGGGCGAGCCAGCCGACGAGGGTTTCGAGCCGGCCGAGGCTGCCCTGCGGCTTGGTCAGCATGTCCTGATGCCTGGCAACGGCGTCCGCCGCCGCGGCATCGCCGACGGGCAGGTCCTGGCATGCGCCGCGCAGAGCATCGATGGAGGCGAAATTCATGGGATGGGCTCCGACCGTTCAGGAGAGGAAGACTGTTGCCGCGACCAGCACGGCGATTTCGGAAATCTGCTGCATGGCGCCGACCGTGTCGCCGGTCTGGCCGCTGATCTGCCTGAGGCACAACCAGCCGAAAGCGAGGAAGGCGACGAGCAGCACGCCGGCCGCGGCCAGCGCGCCGTGCGGTCCGAGCGCTGCGAGCGAAAGGGCGCCGAGCAGGACCGCGATCAGCGCCGGCAATTCCTCGATCGATCCTGCGCCGGCCGACAATCCTTCGGTGCGGGCGGGACGCAACGCATACATGAAGAGCGGCAGCATGGCGCGCGAAGCTCCGTGCGCGGCGATCATCGCGGCAAGCACGGCCAGGGGCGTGGCGAGTTCGGCAAGCGCGTTCCAGCGCAGCAGGATGGAAAGCGCAAGCGCTGCGGCGCCGTAGCTGCCGATCCTGCTGTCGCGCATGATCTCGAGCTTGCGGGCCCTGTCGCGCCCGCCGCCGAAGCCGTCCGCCGTGTCGGACAGTCCGTCCTCGTGCAGGCAGCCGGTCGCCACCATGGTCGCGGCGAGCGCCAGCGCCGCGGCAATGCCGGCGGAGAGATGGCTGAGATGGGCGAGCCAGAAGGCGGCGGCGCCGATCAGGCCGACGGCCCAGCCGGCGATGGGGGCCGCCCAGAAGGCGGACGACAGGCTGCGCGCGCCCAAGGGCGGCAGGGGAACCGGCAGGCGCGTGAAGAAAGAGACCGCCAGTGCCGCGCCGCCGGGAATGGCCTTGAGCCAGTCGGGCATCGCTCAGGCTCCGGCGATCGCGTGGAAGAACGTGCCGCTGACCCGGCCGCGCCGGCCGCCGGACGGGCCGAGCGCATTGCCCTGGCCGTCGGCGAGCTGGGCAAGCGGCTCGTCGCCGCCCGGGTCGGACACACGCGCATAGTGGAACTCGTGACCGCGCAACGTGTCGCCCCGCCGCCCGACCGGACAGTCGTGCAGCAGCGTCGCCTGGCGGTAGCCGAGATTCATCCGGCGCCTGGCGAAGCTGGTCGAGTGGCCGAGCAGTGCGAGCATCGGATGCGTGACGCCCTCGGCATCCTCGAGGGACTGCCCCAGCACCATGAAGCCCCCGCATTCGCCGTGCACCGGCTTGGCTTGCGCGAAGCGCCGCATGCCGTCGAGAAATCCGGTCGCGGCGGACAGGGCGCCGGCATGCAGCTCCGGGTAGCCGCCGGGCAGCCAGCAGACGTCGCAATCGTCTCCGGGAGTTTCGCCGGCCAGCGGCGAGAACCGGACGAGTTCGGCGCCCGCCTCCCGCCACTGCGCCGCAAGGTGGGGATAGAGGAAGGTGAAGGCGGCATCCTGCGCGACGGCGATCCGCTGTCCCGGCGGGGGCAAA
This sequence comes from Rhizobiaceae bacterium, assembly GCA_019635715.1. Lineage (GTDB taxonomy): Bacteria > Pseudomonadota > Alphaproteobacteria > Rhizobiales > Rhizobiaceae > Kumtagia. The sequence goes on from JAHBYY010000031.1 coordinate 29,706, forward strand.
GCGACTGCGCCGGACGCCGCGCCGGCCAGCGGGGCCGCCATTTCGACGATTCTGTCGATGTCGAGCGACCGTTCCATGACATCGGCGAGCCGGTCGATATGGGCGTCGAGATCGGTATGCTCGGCCGCCTGGACGAGGCCGAGATGGCGCTCGGGCAGCGTGACGGCGGGATCGCGCTGTACGGAACCCACGACCGGCAGGCCGACCGCCCGGACCGCGTCGCCGGCAAGCCGGACATGCCGGTCGCTGCCGACGCGGTTGAGCACGACGCCGGCGATCGAGACGGCCTCGTCATAGGTGGCGAAGCCCTTGGCGACCGCGGCTGCCGTCTGCGACTGGCCCGAGACATCGAGCACCAGCAGCACGGGCACGCCGTAGCGCCGGGCGAGATCGGCCGCCGCCCCCGACCGCCCGTCGGCGGCCGGAATGCCGTCGAACAGACCCATGGCACTTTCGATGACGACGATGTCGGTGTCGGCGGCGGCTGAGGCCGCCAGGGTGCCGATCAGGTCCGGGCGCATGGCCCAACTGTCGAGATTGACGCCCGGCTGCCCTGTCGCCGCCTCGTGAAAGGCCGGGTCGATGTAATCGGGGCCGGATTTGGCGCCGCGCACCCGCAGGCCGCGCCGCCTGAGCGCCCGCAGCAGGCCGATGGTGACGCTGGTCTTGCCCGAACCGGAGCGCGGCGCGCCGACGATGATGGCCCGGGCCGTCATGGCTGGCTCCGCAGCTTGTCACGGAGTTCGACGATGCCGCCGACGACGATCAGCGAGGGCGAGACGACCGTCTCGCGCGCCGCGACTTCGGTCGCGGTGCCGAGCGTGGCGGTCACAGTGCGCTCCTGCGGCAGCGTCGCATTCTCGATGAAGGCGACCGGCGTTTCGTCGGCGAGGCCGCCAGCGCGCAGGGCCTCGAAGGTCTGCGCCATATGGGTGAGCCCCATGTAGATGACGATCGGCTGGCCGGTTCGCGCCAGTGCCGCCCAATCGGGGCGGTCGTCGCTGACGGCGGCGAAGCCGGTGGCCAGGATGATCGCGCCGTTGACGCCGCGCATCGTCGCGGGGATGCCCGCCGAGGTCAGACCGCCGAAAGCGGAGGTCACGCCGGGAAGCACGCGATAGGGGATGCCGTGTTCGGCCAGCGCCAGCGCCTCCTCGCCGCCGCGCGCGAAGACGAAGGGATGCCCGCCCTTCAGGCGGACCACCTTGCGCCCGTCCCGCGCCAGTCGGACCAGCGTGGCGTTGATCTCCGCCTGCGGGATTGACAGCCTGCCGCCGCGCTTGCCGACATAGAACCGCTCGGCCTGTGCGGCCAGCGAGATGATCTCGTCCGACACCAGCGCATCATGGACGAGCGCGTCGGCCTGGTCGAGCGCGGAGAGCACGTCGAGCGTCAGCAGGCCGGGATCGCCGGGACCGGCGCCGGCCAGCCAGACGTGGCCGGGCTGAAGCACCGGCAGGCGGGCGGTCAGGCGGTCGAGGGCGCTGGCGAGACTCACGGACGACGCTTTCGGCAATGACGCGGCTTTGGACGCGCCGTATAGGACGGTGGATGAGCGAAGATGATCGCCCCCTTCGACGTGGCTGGACGACCGGCGCCTGCGCCAGCGCGGCGGCGAAGGCTGCCTGCGCGGCGCTGCTGTCCGGCGACTTTCCCGATCCGGTAGAGATCGGCCTGCCCAGCGGCCAGCGCGTCTCCTTCGCGCTGGCCGTCAGCGACCTCGGCCAAGGGACGGCGAAGGCCGGGATCGTCAAGGATGCCGGCGACGATCCCGACGTGACGCATGGCGCGCTCGTCGCCGCGACCGTGCGGCGCGGCGCGGCCGGGTCGGGGGTCACCTTCCGGCGCGGCACCGGCGTCGGCCTGGTGACGCGCCCGGGGCTGCCCGTGCCGGTCGGCGAGCCGGCGATCAATCCGGTGCCGCGCCGCATGATCGCGCAGGCCATCGCGGAGGTGGCCGGGGAGGGCGCCGACATCGAGGTCGAAATCTCCGTGCCGGACGGCGAATTGCTGGCCCCGAAGACGCTCAATCCGCGGCTCGGCATCGTCGGCGGGATCTCGATCCTCGGGACGACCGGCATCGTCATCCCGTTCTCCTGCTCGGCATGGATCCATTCCATCCATCGCGGCATCGACGTGGCGCGCGCCATGGGCCTCGATCATGTCGCGGGCGCGACCGGCAATGCGTCCGAGATCGCCGTCCAGAAGCATCATGGCCTGCACGAGGTGGCGCTGATCGACATGGGCGACTTCGTCGGCGGCATGCTCAAATATCTGCGCGCCCACCCGGTGAAGCGCGTCACCGTGGCGGGGGGCGTCGCCAAGATGACGAAGCTGGCGCAGGGCATGCTCGACGTGCATTCCAAGAGGGGTGCAGCCGATCTCGATGGGCTCGCCGATGTCGCGGCCGGGGCCGGCGCGCAGGCCGAGATCGTCGCGGCGATCCGCGGGTCGAATACGGTGGCGCAGGCGTTCCAGATCGCGCAGGCGGCCGGCGTCGCGATGGGCGATGCCGTGGCGGCGCGCGCCTGGGCGACGGCGGCGGCCGTGCTGGCCGGCACGGGCATCGAACTGGAGATCCTGATCTTCGACCGGGAGGGCGGGTTGATGGGCCATGCGCCGTTCGCAGGCGGCGGCTAGGTTGGGTCGGAACCAGAGGTTCGGGTGGCCGGACTTGGAGCGTGTCGCGATTCCCTGGCCTTGGCGAGCACTCGACGGCCCCCTCCACCACTTCGTGGTTCCCCTCCCCCGTAAACGGGGGAGGATTGGGGGCGCGCAAGCGGCACCGCCAATCCTCCCCTGCGAAGCGGGGGAGGGGAACCACGAAGTGGTGGAGGGGGCGGATCTGATGTGATGGGCCACCGGATTCGACAGACTGCGACCAGTTCCCGGCGCCAAATGGTGCATCGACATCACAACCCCTCCCGTCCCCTGAAACGGCGCTGATAGGCGGGATCGTAGAGCGAGCTCTCGACGAAATCCTCCGCACCGAGCGACCGTCCGACGAAGACGATGGCGGTGCGCTCGATCGGCTGCGCGGCCAACTGCCCGGCGATGGTCGCCAGCGTGCCGCGCAGCATGCGCTGGTCGGGACGGGAGGCATGGAAGACGATCGCCACCGGGCAATCGGCGCCGTAGAGCGGGGTCAGTTCACCGACGATGCGGTCGATCGCGTGGATGGCGAGATGGATCGCCAGGGTCGCACCGGTCGCGCCGAAGGCCGCGAGCGTCTCCTTCTCGGGCATCGGCGATGCGCGGCCCGAGACCCGCGTCAGCACCAGGCTTTGCGCCACTTCGGGGATCGTCAGTTCGCGGCCGAGCGCCGCCGCCGCTGCCGCGAAGGCCGGCACGCCGGGCGTCAGCGTATAGGGGATGCCGAGCCCTTCCAGGCGCCGGATCTGTTCCGCCACCGCGCTCCAGACGGAGAGATCGCCGGAATGCAGCCGCGCCACGTCGTTGCCGGCGGCGTGGGCAAGCGCATATTCGCGCGCGATCTCGTCGAGCGACATCGGCGCCGTATCGACGATGCGCGCGCCGGGCGGGCACCAGTCGAGCATGGCGCGGTCGACGATCGACCCGGCGTAAAGGCAGACCGGGCAGCGGGCGAGCAGGTCGCGGCCGCGCACGGTGATGAGGTCGGCCGCGCCCGGCCCGGCGCCGATGAAATGGACGGTCATGGCAGGGCCTCGTCGGTGGCCAGCGCGCAGGTCACCGGTCCCGTCGCGACGCGCGGACCGAGCAGTCGGGCCCTTTCGCCGATGGCGGCGAGCGCCGCCGCCTCGGATGCGGAAGAGGCACCCGTCGCCTCGAGCGACGCCCGGGACGTCGTCAAGGTACGTGCGCTTTGCCGCTGCAGGCTGGCGCGGCCGATGACGACGACGACCAGCCCCACCGAACGGGCGGCAGCGTGAATGGCCGGCTCGCCGGTCTTGTCCTCGGAGACGGCGAGCGCCTCGATATCGGCGAGTGCAACGTCATAGCGGGCCAGCCCAGCATGAAGTGCTGCGAGCACCTCCGCCTCCGTCACGCCCTTGCGGCTTCCCAGGCCGGCGACGATCATGGCTTCGCCCACGACCATTGGGTGACCGGCATCGCGGCGCGCCAGCCCTGCATGGAGCCGACCGGCTCGGCGCGCGCCACGGCAAGCCGCACCAGCTCGCCGCCGAGCCGCGACCGGAGCGCCAGCAGGACGGCTTCCATTTCCAGGGTCACGGCATTGGCGACCAGACGGCCGCCCGGCTTCAGCGCGTCGACGACGGCTTCCATCACGCCGGGCTCGCTGCCGCCTCCGCCGACGAATACCGCATCCGGCGCCGGCAGCCCGGTCAGCGCGGCCGGGGCGCGTCCCTCCACCACCCGCAGGCCGGGGACGCCGCATCCGGCCGCGTTGCGCGCGATGCGCGCGGCGCGCGCCGCATCCGCCTCGATGGCGATCGCCCGGAGCGAGGGGTGGCGCAGCATCCACTCGATGCCGATCGAGCCGGAGCCGCCACCGACATCCCACAGCAATTCGCCGCGCCGGGGCGCCAGTGCCGACAAGGTCACGGCGCGGATCTCGCGCTTGGTGAGCTGGCCGTCATGCTCGAACAGGTCGTCGTCCATGCCGGGCGTCAGCGGCAGGATGCGGGCTTCGCGATCCGATTCCACTTCGACGGCCAGGACATTGAGCGGATTGATGTCTTCGATCGTGAAGTCGGTGGCGAGCGCGGTGCGGACCGTCTCCCGTGTCCCGCCGAGCGCTTCGAGCACGGTCAGCCGGGAGCGTCCGAAGCCGAGCGTCGCGAGCAGCAGGGCGACGAGGGCAGGGCCGTCGGCGTCGGAGGTCAGCGCCAAGATGCGCGCGCCCGGATGCAGCAGCGGCCGGATCAGGTCGGCGGGCCTGCCATGCAGCGAAACCGTCTCGATCTCCGGCAGGGCCCAGCCGAGGCGGCTCGCGGCCAGCGAGAAGGCCGACGGCGCCGGCAGCACGCGCATCTCGCCGAACGGGATGTGGCGCGCCAGCGTGGTGCCGACCCCGTGACAGAACGGATCGCCGGAGGCCAGCACGCAGACCGGCCGGCCGCGCAGATCGCGAACGGCCTGCATCGCTGAATCGAAGGGTGACGGCCATCGTTCGGCCCGGCCGGTCACGATGGCGTCGACGAGACCGAGATGGCGGGCGCCGCCGAAAACGATCTCGGCCTGCGCGATCCGGCGCCTGGCCTCGCTGCCGAGACCTTCTAGGCCATCCTCGCCGATGCCGACGATCGACAGCCATGGGGTGGGCGAGGGAGAGTCAGCGGCCATGGCGGGGCGGCATCGGGATTGGCTTTTGCGCGAGGTCGACGATCCCCTCTCCCTTGTGGGGAGGGATGAAGGGTGGGGGTGGACAACAAAAAAATCGCTGCCGGTCCTCTTTTTTGTGCGACCTCCGAATGGTGAAGCGCCCTGCACCCCCACCCTCTATCCCTCCCCACAAGGGGGAGGGGGGCATCATCGCAGCGCCCATCCCGGGTTGCGTCTGTGCTGTCGCCCCGAACCGCGTGAGGTGCAGTCGCCTGTGTGCGTCAGCCCCCTCCCGGTTCGCGAAGGGAGAGGTTAAGGGAGGCGGACAGCAACAGTGCAGGCCGACGATCGCGCCATGACCCATCGCATCCTGATCCTGGGCGGGACGACCGAGGCGCGCGAACTGGCAGCCGCGCTTGCCCATCGCGCCGACCTGTCGGCGACCCTGTCGCTGGCCGGCCGGACCGAAAATCCCATCCGCCAGCCCGTGCCGGTGCGCATCGGCGGGTTTGGCGGCGTGGACGGTCTGGCGCGGTATCTCGTCGACGAAAAGGTCGACCTGCTGGTCGACGCGACCCATCCCTACGCCGCGCGCATCTCGGCCAATGCCGCCGCCGCCGCGATGGCTGCCGGCGTGCGGCTGCTGGCCCTGCGCCGTCCCGGCTGGGAACCGGCCGAGGGTGATCGCTGGACCCACGTTCCCGACGCGACGGCGGCTGTTGCGGCGCTCGGCGTCGGTCCGCGGCGTGTCTTCCTGGCGCTCGGACGGCAGGAGGTCGGCCCGTTCGAGGCAGCGCCGCAGCATGCCTACGTCATCCGCAGCGTCGACCCGATCACCCCGCCGCTCGGCGTGCCGGACGCGACCTATCTGCTGGCGCGCGGGCCGTTTCGCGAGGCCGACGAGCGGGCGCTGCTTCTGACGCATCGCATCGACGCGATCGTCGCCAAGAACAGCGGCGGTTCCGCCACCTATGGCAAGATCGCGGCGGCGCGGGCGCTCGGCATCGAGGTGGTCCTCATCGACCGGCCTGACCTGCCGGATGCCGATACCGTGGACAGTGTCGACGCCGCGCTGGCTGCGATCGATCATCGGCTGGCCGCTCCCAGCGATCGCGGCGAATAGACCAGCGGCGCACGGTCCGGCCGCTCGATCCGGCGCGTCTCGGCGGAACCGATGATGACGCAGGTCGCCATGTCGGCCTGGTCCGCCGCCGCTGCGCCGAGGCTGGCGACGACGATGCGTTCGTCCGGGCGCCCGGCGGCGCGGCCGAAGACGACGACGGTCTCGGCCGGCAGGACGCTCCGGAGGATTTCGAAGGCGCGGCCGAGCTGCCAGGGCCGTGCCTTGCTGATCGGATTGTAAAGCGCGATGACGAAGCCGGCGGATGCCGCCGCCGTCAGCCGCCGCTCCAGAATCTCCCAGGGCTTGAGATTGTCAGAGAGCGAGATGGCGCAGAAGTCGTGGCCGAGCGGCGCGCCGACGCGCGCGGCGACCGCCAGCATCGCGGTGATGCCGGGGACGACCACGACGTCCAGCGCGCGCCATTCCGGCGGCCCCGCCTCGATCGCCTCGCACACCGCGGCGGCCATGGCGAACACGCCGGGGTCGCCGCCGGAGACCACCGCGACGGCTTCGCCGGACGCCGCCCTGGCCAGGGCCTCGTTCGCCCGCGCCAGTTCCTCGCGATTGTCGGAGGCGACCTTCACCTGGCCGTCGCGCAGCGCGAGCCGGTCGACATAGGGCGTGTAGCCGTAGAAAAAGGTGGCGCTGTCGACCGCCTTCGCCGCTTCCGGCGTCACCTGGTCGGCATTGCCCGGCCCGAGGCCGATGACGAAGAGCTTTCCGGTCACGATCGTGCCGCCCAGCCGGCGACCAGCACGATGGAGAAATAGGGCGCGCGATCGTCCGCCTTGTCGGCGAGCCGGCAGGAAGAGGTCGCGTCCATCGTGCCGCGCTCGACATAGATGGCGCGGTCGAGCTTGCCGGCGTCGGCCAGCGCCTTGCGGATCTTTGGCAAATTGCGCCCGACCTTCATGATGACGGCGGCGTCCGTATCGGCGAGGCGGCGCGTCATCTCGAACGGGTTCATGGTGCCCGGAATGACCGTCAGCACGTCGTCGCCCTGCACGATCGGCACGCCGACCTGCGACCAGCAGCCGGACATCGCGGTGACGCCGGGGATCACCTCCGTGGGGTAGCGATGGGCGAGCCGCACATGCAGGTGCATGTAGGAGCCGAAGAACAGCGGATCGCCCTCGCTGAGCACGGCAACGGTGCGGCCGGCGTCGAGTTGCGCGGCGATTGCTGCGGCCGACTCCTCGTAGAAGCCGGTGATCTGCGTGCGGTAGTCGGCGTGATCCTTGTCGATTTCCGTCGTCACCGGGTAGAGCAGCGGCAGTTCGACGATGCCCGGCTTGAGATGCCCGGCGACGCTGGCCCGCGCGTTGCCGTTGTTGCCGCGCTTGGCGAAATGCGCCAGCACGTCGGCCTCGCCCAGCGCGCGCACCGCCTTCAGGGTCAGCAGTTCCGGGTCGCCGGGCCCGGTGCCGACGCCGATCAGGCGGCCTCTCGGCTCGACGGTCACAGGCCCGGCCTCGCCAGGGAGTTCAGCGCCGCCGCCGTCATGGCGCTGCCGCCCATGCGGCCGCGCACGACGGCAAACGGGACGCCGTAGGAATTTTCCGCCAGCGCATCCTTGGATTCGGCGGCGCCGACGAAGCCGACGGGCATGCCGATGATGGCCGCGGGCTTCGGACCGCCGTCGCGCAGGCGTTCCAGCAGGTAGAACAGCGCGGTCGGCGCATTGCCGATGGCGACGACCGCGCCGGCGACACGCTCGCCCCACAGGTCGATGGCGGCGGCGGAGCGCGTATTGCCGATGGCCCCGGCGATCCCGGCCGTGCGCGGGTCGCGCAGCGTGCAGATCACCTCGTTGCCGGCCGGCAGCCGGGCCCGCGTCACGCCGTGCGCCACCATCTCGGCGTCGCAGAAGATCGGCGCGCCGGCGGCCAGCGCCGCCCGCGCCGCCGCGACGAAGCCCGGCGAGAACTCGAAATGGCGGACCGCTTCGACCTGGCCGCAGGCGTGGATCATGCGGATGGCGACGTCCGCCTCCGCCTCCGAGAAGTGCGACAGATCGGCCTCGGCCCGGATGATGGCGAAGGACCGCTCGTAGATCGCGTCTCCGCTGTGGATGTAGTCGTAGGCCGTCATCTTGCTTCCCGTTCGAATGCGCCCGCGTCGGCAGGGGTCGCGGCGCGCCCCGGCCCGGCCCGCGTGGCGGCGAGACGTTCTCTTACCATGCGCGGCAGGTCGGTCTCGCTGCTGTAGGCGACCGGCTTTTGCCCCGCCGTTCCGTTGACGACAAGTCCGGCGCCGTTTTCGTCGCCGACGATGGTCACGTCGGCCGCCGCCTGGCGGGCGCAGCCTTTGGCGCAGCCGGAAACGTGCAGGGAGAATTCCGTGTCCAGATCGGCGAGAAGCGGGGCGAGGCGCGCGGCGATCTTGCGCGCGGGGATGTGGCCGGAGGCGCAGGCCGGCGCGCCGGGGCAGGCGGCGATGCGGATGCGCGGGTCGGACGGATCGGTGACGAAGCCGAGGTCTTCGGCGACCGCGCGCAGGGCTTGCGCGTCCTCGCTGGAGCGGCAGATGGGCAGCAGGGAGCGGTTCGGCGCCGGGCGGATGTCGGCGACGCCGCAGGCGGCCGCGGCTTTTGCGAGTGCGATGAGCGACGCGGCGTCGGTGCTGCCGAAGGGCAGGGCGAGGGGGAGGGCGAGGCGGGAATTGGTGAGGGGGATTACACACTCGTACGGGGTCGGCAGTGTTTGAAACACCGCAAGTACACCCCCCTCTGTCCTGCCGGACATCTCCCCCTCAAGGGGGGAGATCGGGCCGGCCGCATTGGTTTCGTCCATCGGCGGGGCAGCAAGAGAAGCGACTCCGCCAAAGCCGCTGATCTCCCCCCTTGAGGGGGAGATGTCCGGCAGGACAGAGGGGGGCAACATAGAGCGCAGGGTTCGAAACCGCTGCGTCGACAAAAGATCCCGTCCTCGCGCTTCGATGCCGAGGCCGGCGATTTGCTGCAGGAGGTCGAGCGCGATGGACAGCGCGGCGTCGGGAGGGACGGTTGCGACCGGGCTCGCGCTGTCTGCGTCGCCGGCGATGGCGAGCTGCCACAGCGGGCCGTCGCCATGCCGCTCGGCAGTCAGCCTTACGTCGGCGGCGATGGCATCCATCGACACCGCGCCGCCGCCATCGACCACCACGGAGACCTTCGGTCCGAGTTTTCCGGCAAGGCCGGCGCCGGCGATCGCCTGCCGTAGCGCCTCGGCGAGCGGCGTGGGATCGGCGATTTCGCTCCGATCCATGCCGGCGAGCGGGCCCGTCTCGACCGGCACGCCGCTGCGCACGGCGATGCCGAGCCTATCGACCTCGGCGGCGAAGCGGCGGGCCGAGGTTTCGCCCAATCCGCGAAACTGCATGCTGCCGCGCGCCGTCACCTCGACGATCCCGTTGCCGTGCCGGGCGGCCGATTCGCAGAGTCCCATCAACTGGTTCGGAGAAAGTCCTCCGGAAACAGGCGAGAGCCGCGCCAGCAGGCCGTCGCCGGTCTGCATGGGGGCGCTCAGCGCCGGGCAGGCGCCGCGTCGGCGATCCGCGCTCATTCAGCCGCCTCGCGGGCGGATGGGGCCGCCGCTTCGGCGATCAGGGCGGCCAGGTCGTCGTCGATCGCGTTGCGGAGCGGATGCCAGAGGCGGCGGCGGCGTGCGTCGGCGAAGCGCCGGGCAATGGCACGCGCCGCTTCCGGGTTCTCGCGCAAGATGAAGTCGCGGACGCGCGGATCGCCGAGATAGGCGTCGTGGACGGCGTCGATCAGATTGCCGGGAATGACGCCGGTCGATTCGGCGAAGGCGATCAGCCGGTCCACCGTCTCGGCGAATTCCGCGGCGCCGCGCGGTCCGTGGCGCATCTGGCCTTCGATGAAGCGCTGATTGGTGGCACGGGCGCGCACGACGCGCGTCACCGCCTCGGTCACCGAGCGCGGCCGCGGGCGGGCGGGGTCGGTGGTGTCGAGCACGATGACGTCGGCATTGCCGCCGAGCGCTGCGAGTGCTGCCGAAAAGCCGCCGATGAAGGCGACGTCGGCGGAGCCTTCGAGGATGTCGCGGGTCGGGTCGTCGCCGCTGTGCACCAGCAGGTCGGCGTCCGCGATGCGCGCCGCGAAGGCGCCCGGCGCCGTCGTGCCAGAAGCGTCCGCTCCGCCATAGATGTGCGAGGCGGCCGCCAGGTAGGCCTGGCCCAGTTCCTCGCGCGACTGCCACCGGCCGCCGGCCAGCAGGTCCTCGGTGCCCGCACCATAGGTGCCGGGGGACGATCCGAAGATGCGCGCCGGCATCTTCCCGGACATTCTCGCCTCGGCGGCGGCGGGGTTTTCGGTGTCCGGCTCCTCCAGCGCGGCGACGGCGCGCGTCGCGGCATCCATCAAGGCGATCTGCGACGGGAACATGTCGCGGAACAGTCCGGAGATGCGCCAAGTCACGTCGATGCGCGGGCGGCCGACCAATGCCAACGGCAGAACCTCCACGCCGGTGACCCGGCCGGTGGCGGCATCCCATTGCGGGCGGCAGCCCATCAGGTGCAGGCCCTGGGCGATCTCCTCGCCGCCGGTGCGCAGCGAGGCGCTGCCCCACAGGTCGATGACCAGCGAGCGCGGCCAGTCGCCATGTTCCTGCAAATAGCGGCGCAGCACTTCCTCGGCGGCGGCCCGGCCGAGATCGAAGGCGGTCGGCGTCGGCATGGTGCGCGGGTCGGCGGTGAACAGGTTGCGGCCGGTCGGCAGCACGTCGGTGCGGCCGCGCGCCGGGGCGCCGGCCGGACCGGCTTCGACGTGTTTTCCGCCGAGAGCCGCAAGCAATGTCTCGCGTTCGGCTGTCGCACTTTGAAGCCGAAGCGGGTCGAGTTCGCCGTCGGGCGATCGGCCGTAGACGTGTAGCCCGTCCTTGACGGCGAAATCCTTGAGGTCGCACAGCCAGGCGTCGATGCGGCGCAGCGCCTCGTCGGGTGCGTCCGTCGTCGAAACCCCGGCCTCCGTCGCCAGTCCCGATTTCGATGCGGTCTCGACGATCAGTTTTGCCAGTCGGTCGCGGCGGCGGCGGTCCAGCCCGTCGGCCTGGGCGTATTCGTCGACGAGGCGTTCCAGGGCCTGCCGGTGCTCGTCATGGCCGGCGGCTACCATCGGCGGCGGCAGATGGCCGAGCGTGACCGCCGCGATGCGGCGCTTGGCCTGCGCGGCCTCGCCCGGATTGCTGACGATGAAAGGATAGATGACGGGCAGCGGCCCGGTGACGATCTCGGGAAAGCAGTTGGCGCTCAGCGCCACCGTCTTTCCGGGCAGCCATTCGAGGGTGCCGTGCGCGCCGACATGGACCAGGGCGTGGCAGCCGAGCGTCTCGCGCAGCCACAGGCCGAAGGCGACCAGCGCATGGCGCGGCGGCAGGGTCGCGTCGTGGTAGTCGGTGCGGCGATCGGCCGAGCGGCCGCGATCCGGGGCCAGCGCGACGGTGACGTTGCCGAAGGTGGCGGCGCGGAAGGGGAAGCTGGCCTCAATGCCTGGGTTTCGGTCGAGTCTGGCAAGTTGGCGCTCTACGTTGCTCCCCTCTGTCCTGCCGAGACCCGTGGCTCGGGCCAGGGCGTCCGGCGGGACAGAGGGGGGCGACGTGGAATGCCGACCCGCAAAGCTATCTTCGGCGTCTGCCGCCGCATCCCCCCACGCCGCGTCGACTTTCGCCATCGCATCGGCGGGCAGCGTCGCGGCTAGGCGGCGATAGTCGGCGAGGTCTAGGCCGTGACCGCCCTTGTCCAGCACGTCGAGCAGGGCGCGCGGCGATCTGGGAATCGACTCAACGCGATATCCCGCCGCTTTCAGGTCGTGCAGCATGGCGAGCACGCTCGCCGGCACGTCGAGACCGACGGCATAGCCGGTGCGGCCGGGCGCCGACGGGTAGTCGGGGATGAGGATGGCGACGCGGCGCGCCGCGGCAGGTGTCGCGGCGAGCTTCAGATGGGCGGCGATGCGCGCCGCCACCTGCTCGACGCGGTCGGGTTCGGGTGCGTTGGCGAGGGCGGAGAAACCGAGCGCGGCATCGCGAGCGCCCTGCGATTTGAACGAGATCGCGCCAGCCAGGATACGACCGTCGAGTTCCGGCATGACGACGTGCATGGCGAGGTCGGCGGGGGCCAGCCCGCGCGGGTTGCCGGCCCAGGCCTCACGCCTTGTCGTCGCGACGATCACCTGGAACACCGGCAGGCCGGCGCGGTCGAACAGGGTCTCGGCGCCGGGCTCCGCGCCGGTCGCGAAGGCGGTGGCGGTGACGATCGCCGACGGCGCGTGATCGGCAATCGCCTGCTCGACGAAGGCGACCGACGCGGCGTCCTTCAGGCTGGAGACGAAGATCGGCAGCGGATGGATGCCCTTTGCCGCAAGGGCGTCGCACAACACGTCGACGGGGGCCACGTCGTCGGCGAGCAGCATGGAGCGGTAGAAGAGGATGAGGACGGTGGGGGCGCGCGCGCTGGTCGCGTCATGTGATGTGCATCGTTCCTTCGCGCCCCCCTCTGGCCTGCCGGCCATCTCCCCCTCAAGGGGGGAGATTGGCAGCTCCGGCGACGCGCGTAATCTCCCCCCTTGAGGGGGAGATGGCCGGCAGGCCAGAGGGGGGTGAGGCGCGATGCCGATTTTCGGCTCGTAGAACCCAGCTCTTGGGACTTCCGCAGCCTGAAGCTCCACCGGCGTTTCGCCCTTGACCAGGGCTGCCAGGCGGCGGGCGAGGGCGTCCATGTTGGCGGGGCCGCCCTCGCGGAAATAGCCGAGCAGCGCGTCCAGCTCGGGCCTTGGCAGGGTCGAGCACTCGACCAGCCGCTCGTCCTGCTCGCGGCATTCGCCGGGCAGCAGCGCCAGCTTGATGCCCCTGGCGCGGGCAAGGGCCGCCAGCGTGTCGCAGCCGTAGCGCCACCAGTCGTAGCCGCCGAGGATGCGAACCAGAAGGATCTTCGCGTGCGCCGCCGTGTTCTCCGCCCACAGGTCGACCGACATCGGGTGGCGCAGGTCGCGCAGCGCCGCCAGCCGCAGCGACGGCAGCGAACGGTCGCGCGACCAGGCCGCGGCGATCGATGCCAGGTCGCTGTCGGTGAAGGACAGCGTCACCACGTCGGCGGGGGCCTGCGCCAGATCGACGGGCTCGATCAGGTCGTCAAGCGAAGCGGATGTCGTGGGCAGGATGTGCATGACGCGATCCTAGCCGAGGGAAGTCGTGTTATGGAGGAAAGGTGCGCCAATGAAACAAGTTAAGCGCCCTACGTTGCCCTCCTTTGTCCTGCCGGACGCCCTGGCCCGAGCCACGGGTCTCGGCCCGTCCTTCGGCCCCCCCTCAAGGGGGGAGATCGGCAGCTTCGGGCGAACCGCTATTTCTGCAACCCCGACGATTGGCGAAATCAGAGCGGCCGGCGCAATCTCCCCCCATGTGGGGGGGCCGAAGGACGGGCCGAGACCCGTGGCTCGGGCCAGGGCGCCCGGCAGGACAGAGGGGGGCAACGTAGGGCGATATCCGTCCAACTCGATCTCCAAACTAGCCGAGCAGAATCTTCTCGATCTTTGCCCGGTCCAGCCCCTTCAGCCCGATGACGACGAGCCGGGAGCGCCTGTCGTCGGCCGGCGTCCAGGCACGGTCGTAATAGTGGTTCACCCGCGCACCGACGGCCTGCAGCAGCAGGCGCATCGGCTTGCCGTCGACCGCGACGAAGCCCTTCATCCGCAGGACGTTTTCACGCTCGGCGGCGGCGGCGACGCGGCGCGCCAGCTCGTCGGGGCTGGCGACCGCCGGAAGCTCGACGATGAAGGAATCGAAATCGTCGTGCTCGTGGTCGAGCTCGTCGTCGTGATGGGTCTTGCGGTTGTCGATGTCGTCCTCGACGGAGAGCCCGAGACCCAGCAGAACCGACGGGTCGACCCTGCCATGGGCGCTCGGCACCACCTTGACGGCGCGGGCCAGGTGGGCGTCGATCAGACCGTTGGCGCGGACCGTGTCGGCCGCGTCCATCAGGTCGCTCTTCGACAGGATGACGAGGTCGGCGCAGGCCACCTGGTCCTCGAACACCTCCTCGACGGGATCGTCATGGTCGAGCGTGTCGTCGGCGGCGCGCTGGGCGGCCAACGCGTCCATGTCGGAGGCGACCTGTCCGGCCGCGAGCGCCGGGCCGTCGACCACCGCGACCACGCCGTCGACGGTGACGCGGCTTTTGACCGTCGGCCACTGGAAGGCCTGCACCAGCGGCTTCGGCAGGGCGAGCCCGGACGTCTCGATGATGATGTGGTCGACCTTCGGCTCCAGGCCGAGGATCCGGTCGAGAGCCGGCACGAAGTCGTCGGCGACCGTGCAGCACAGGCAGCCGTTCGCCAGTTCGATGATGTTCTCCTCGGGGCAGGCTTCGACGCCGCAGCCCTTGAGGATCTCGCCGTCGATGCCGACATCGCCGAATTCGTTGACGATCAGCGCCAGGCGGCGGCCGTTGGCGTTTTCGAGCAGGTGACGGATCATCGTGGTCTTGCCGGCGCCGAGGAAGCCGGTGACGACGGTGCAGGGGACGCGGTTGAGCGAGGCGGTCATGCTTCAGTCCTTGATGAGGGCTAGGGGCGGCAGCCGGGCGACGAGGCCGCGCTTGAGGCTGTCGGGACGGCCGCGCCAGGGCAGCAGGCCGTCGGTGGAGGTCGAGAAGAGGCGGGCGCCGGCGACCAGATCGCCGCCGCTGTCCGCCGCCAGGTCGCCGAAGACGTAGCTCCAGCATCCGTCGCGCAGCAGGGCGGCGCTCAGCCGGCGCTTGCAGTTGCCGAGGCATTCGATGCGGCGCACGGCGATGTCCGAACCGCCGGCTGCCGCGCATGCGGAGTCCGCCAGATGTTCGCCGGCGCGCGGACGGGCGTCCGAGCCGCTCGCATCGCGGCAGGACGAGCAGACGACGATGGTCACGCCGGACGGGACGGCCTCGGTCATCGGGTCGAATCGGGTATCGACACTCACGCCATTCGCTCCTTGTCCGGACCACCCGCCGGACGTTCGGACACTCTCTGCGACGGCAGGTCTCCTGGCTCGCGGATCACCGCCCCGTACCGCCTTCCCGGACAATGCCAGTGGCTTTGGGCGCGGGGCTTTCCGCCTACAGTTGCGGGGACAGCTGCGGCATCGGGCAGGCCCTGACCGCATTCCCTCTTAGCCTCTCCCATTGCGAGGAGAGGACCGTCGGCGGCGATTTACGCCCCGCCGGCCGCGGGTGTCAACGCAAGGCGCGGCGGACGCTGCCTGGCTGGGCAGACGGACCGCCCGTCACGAACCGGTGATCGGCGTAACGGAGCCGCGCCGGCCTGCGTATGAGACGTATCGAACCGGCACGATCTGGGGATCATGGAACTCATTCTCGCCTTCGCTGCCGGTCTGCTGACCCTTCTCAATCCCTGCGTGCTGCCCGTGCTGCCGCTGGCGGTTGCTTCGGGCCTCGAAACGGGAAGGACCGGGCCGTTTGCGCTGGCCGCCGGCATGGGCCTTTCCTTCACACTGGTCGGTGTCGTGGTGAGCCTGCTCGGTCCGGGCATCGGCCTGGCGCCGGAGGCTGTCACCCGCGCCTTTTCGGTGCTGATGGTGCTGTTCGGTCTCGCCCTCCTCGTGCCGGCGCTGAACGCGCGGTTCGCCTTCGCCACCGCGGGCATTGCGAATGCCGCGTCGCAACGTCTGGCGCGCCAGGAGGGACGCACGACCGTCGCGCAGTTCCTCGGCGGCATCCTGCTCGGCGCGGTCTGGTCGCCCTGCATCGGCCCGACGCTGGGCGGCGCGATCGCGCTGGCCTCGCAAGGCGCGGAACTCGGCCGGGCGACGGCGATCATGCTTGCCTTTTCCGCCGGCGTTTCCGTCGTGGTGGTGGGGCTGGCGTTCGGCGCGCGCCGGCTCACGGCCGGCGGCCGCCAGGCCATGGAGGTTGCGGCGCGCTGGTCGAAGCCGCTGACCGGGGCGGCTTTCGTGCTGGTCGGGCTCGCGACGTTTTTCGGCGTCGCGGATGTCGCGATCGGCGGATTGCTCCTGCTGATGCCGGATTGGCTGCAGGATTTCACCGTTTCAATCTGACCAGGACAAGGGAGTTCCGAATATGAACAGGCGCAGCTTTCTGGGATCGATGGTCGCGGGCATGGTGTTGTTCCCGTCGCTTGCCGGGGCCTCCACGGTCTTCGTCGACTACAGGCCGGGGGTGATCGAGGACGCGCTGGCCGCCGGCAAGACGGTGTTCGTCGACTATTCGGCATGGTGGTGCACGACCTGCCGCTCGCAGGCGCGAACGCTGGACAGGCTGTTGTCGGAAAACCCGGCCTATGGCCAAAAGATGATGTTCGTCCGGGTCGACTGGGACGACTTCGGCGATCAGCCGGTCGCCAGGGACCGCAACATCCCGCGCCGCTCGACGCTTCTCGTGCTACGCGGCAAGGCGGAACTGGGCCGGATCGTCGCCGGAACGTCGCAGGACGAGATCAAGGCGCTTCTGGACAAGGGACTTTAGCCCCGCGCGCGCGCCAGCGCCGGCCCGAGGTCGCCGCCGGGCAGTACCTCCATCCGTTCCAGGCCGAGCCATTCGCGCATCAGGTCGAGTTCGGCGAGCAGCGCTTGCACCGTCTCGGGCGGCGCGCCGGGCTCGGCATAGGCGGCGATGACGCGCAGCACGCCGGCGGGCCGGTCCGCCTTCAAGTCGAGGCGGGCAACGATGGCGTCGCCGAGCAGGAACGGCAGCACATAGTAGCCGTACTGGCGCTTGTCGGCCGGTGTGTAGATCTCGATGCGGTAGCGGAAGCCGAAGATGCGCTCCGTGCGGGCCCGTTCCCACACCAGAGGGTCGAAGGGCGCCAGCAGGGCGCGCGCCTGGATGCGGCGCGGCATCCGGGCGTCGCGATGCAGGTAGGCGGGATGGCGCCAGCCCTGGACGGTGACGGGGATCAGCGTGCCTTCCTCGACGAGCTCCTCCAGCCGGCCGGTCATGTCGGATGGCGACAGGCGGAAATAGTCGCGCAGGTCGAACGCGGTCGCCACACCGAGCGCCCGGGCGGACAGGCGCAGCAATTCGCGATGCGCCTGTTCGGGAGCCATTTCGGGCCGATTGAAGATGTCGGACGGAATCACCCGCTCGGGCAGATCATAGAGGCGTTCGAAGCCGCGGCGCGCCACGGTGGTGATGCGACCCGCCCAGAACAGCCATTCGAACGCATGCTTCTCGTCACTCCAGCCCCACCAGCCGCCCTTGCCCTTCGCCCCTTCTATGTCCGAGGCGCTGAGCGGGCCGTCGTCGGCGATGCGGCGGTGGATCAGCTCGATGAGCGGCCGGTTGGCGTCGGCCCAGTTGGCGAGGCCCTTGTAGATCTCGCTGGCATCGTTGGCGTGTGCCCGCTCCATGCGCCAGCGCAGCAGCGGCCAGGCCTCGAGCGGCAGGAACGACGCCTCGTGCGCCCAGTACTCGAACAGCGCCCGCCGCCGGCCGGGCGAGGCGGCCTCGTCCAGCAGCGTCATGGGGTAGGCGCCGAGCCGCGAGAACAGCGGCATATAGTGTGCGCGCACGACGGCGCTGACCGAGTCGATCTGCAGCAGGCCGAGCCGCGCCAGTACCTTTGCCAGGTGGCGTCGGGTGATCGTCCCTTCCGGACGAGGCTCCGCGAAGCCCTGGGCGGCCAGTGCGATGCGACGGGCGAGAGGGGCGGAAAGGCTGGTTTTCATGCTGGCCGGCGACGGTTTCCGTGAAGCGTTTGTATGGCCCCGTTAGGCCTGCCGCGTCCACCCGCGGGGCGCGTGCTCCTGACAGCGCGGGCGGGGTAATAAGTGGAGTAAAACAGTAAGGATTTCGTGAGGTTGCCGGCAGCGCGTTTTCCCCGATGAACGGACGAAACCGGCCACGATTTCGCCGATGTTTGACTTGCGTCCCCCCGTCGCCTGCGCTAACCCTCGCCGCATTGCAGCAAGGTCTTCCGGCGCTGCGCAGTCCGGCCAAGCCGTCGCGGTTTCACGCTTCGATTCCGTGTTCTGACCGGGACGCCGAAGCGCCAGAAAGTCGGAGCATGAGCGGACTACTCGGATCCTATCTGCCCATCGTCATCTTCCTCGGGGTCGCCATCGCGATCCCGCTGGCGCTGGTCGTCGCGCCGTTCCTCGTCGCCTACCGCAATCCCGACCCGGAGAAGCTGTCGGCCTACGAGTGCGGCTTCAATTCGTTCGACGACGCACGCATGAAGTTCGACGTGCGGTTCTATCTCGTGTCGATCCTGTTCATCATCTTCGACCTCGAGGTCGCCTTCCTGTTCCCGTGGGCGGTCTCGTTCGGCCAGATCGGCATGTTCGGTTTCTGGTCGATGATGGTGTTCCTGGGAGTGCTGACAATCGGCTTCATCTACGAGTGGAAGAAGGGTGCGCTCGAATGGGATTGAACGACGCTTCGTCGACCCTGGTCGCGCCGCAGCCCAAGGGCATCCTCGATCCGCGCACCGGCAAGCTGGTCGGCGCGGACGACGTATTCTTCGGCGAACTCAATGCCGAGCTGTCCGACAAGGGATTTCTGGTCACCTCGTCGGAATCGCTCATAACGTGGGCGCGCACCGGCTCGCTGATGTGGATGACGTTCGGCCTGGCCTGCTGCGCGGTGGAGATGATGCACATCTCCATGCCGCGCTACGACGCCGAGCGCTTCGGCATCGCG
>JAHBYY010000032.1 GCA_019635715.1 Rhizobiaceae bacterium
CGACGGCTCGTCGAGCACGTAGAGCACGCCGGTCAGCCCCGAGCCGATCTGCGAGGCCAGGCGGATGCGCTGGCTCTCGC
Organism: Rhizobiaceae bacterium; assembly: GCA_019635715.1. Classification (GTDB taxonomy): domain Bacteria; phylum Pseudomonadota; class Alphaproteobacteria; order Rhizobiales; family Rhizobiaceae; genus Kumtagia. The sequence continues at coordinate 81 of JAHBYY010000032.1, forward strand.
CGCCCGACAGCGTGCCGGAATTGCGCGCCATCGTCAGATAGTCGAGGCCGACATCGTTGAGGAAGCGCAGCCGCTCGCGGATCTCCTTGAGGATGCGCACGGCGATCTGGTTCTGCTGCTCGGTGAGTTTTCCGGGCAGCTCGGCGAACCAGCCGTTGGCCTTGCGGATCGACATGTCGGAGACCTGGCCGATGTGCAGGCCGCCGATCTTGACGGCCAGCGTCTCGGGTTTGAGGCGAAAGCCGTTGCAGGCCGGGCAGGGGGTGGCCGACATGAAGCGCTCGATCTCCTCGCGCATCCAGGCGGATTCGGTCTCCTTCCAGCGCCGCTCGAGGTTGGGGATGACGCCCTCGAAGGTCTTGGTGGTCTTGTAGGAGCGCAGGCCGTCATCGTACTGGAAGGTGATCTCGCGCTTGCCCGTGCCGTTGAGGATGGCGGACCTGGCCTCGGGCGACAGATCCCTGAACTTGTCGCCGAGCTTGAAGCCATAGGCCTTGCCGAGCGCGTCGAGGGTCTGGGCGTAATAGGGCGAGGTGGATTTGGCCCAGGGGCTGACCGCGCCGTCGCGCAGCGAGACGGATTCGTCCGGGACGATCAGGTTGGGGTCGATGGCGCGCTGGCTGCCCAGCCCGTCGCAGGTCGAGCAGGCGCCGAACGGGTTGTTGAACGAGAACAGCCTGGGCTCGATCTCGGGGATCGTGAAGCCCGACACCGGGCAGGCGAATTTTTCGGAGAACAGGATGCGTTCATGCGTCTCGTTCTTCGACTTGTTGGCGCCGTCGCCCTCCGCCGTCTCCTGCGCCGGAAGCGGCCTGTCGGCGAATTCGGCGATGCACAGGCCCTCGGCGAGCTTCAGCGCCGTCTCGACCGAATCGGCCAGGCGGGTGCCCAGGTCGGCGCGAACCACCACGCGGTCGACCACGACGTCGATGTCGTGCTTGAACTTCTTGTCGAGCGCCGGCGCTTCGCCGATCTCGTAGAAGGCGCCGTCGATCTTGATGCGCTGGAAGCCCTTCTTCTGGAGTTCGAGAAGTTCCTTCCTGTACTCGCCCTTTCGCCCGCGCACGATCGGCGCGAGGATCAGGATGCGCGCCCCTTCCTCCAGGGCCAGGATGCGGTCGACGATCTGGCTGACCGTCTGGCTTTCGATCGGCAGGCCGGTGGCCGGCGAGTAGGGGATGCCGACCCGCGCGAACAGCAGGCGCATGTAGTCGTAGATCTCGGTGACGGTGCCGACCGTCGAGCGCGGGTTGCGGCTGGTGGTCTTCTGCTCGATGGAGATGGCCGGAGACAGGCCGTCGATCTGGTCGACGTCCGGTTTCTGCATCATCTCGAGGAACTGCCGCGCATAGGCCGACAGGCTCTCGACATAGCGGCGCTGCCCCTCGGCGTAGATCGTGTCGAAGGCCAGCGACGACTTTCCCGAGCCCGACAGGCCGGTCATGACGATCAGCCTGTCGCGCGGCAGGTCGAGGTCGACATTCTTGAGATTGTGCTCGCGCGCTCCGCGAACCGAAATGAACTTGTGATCGGCCATGGGACGGCGCCGCCTCGTTCCGGAAGAAAGATGTGGATCGGCCGGCACGACCCGGTCCGCCTCTATTTAGGCATTCCGGCCAGCCGGTCGAGGGGGCGGTTCCGCCGCGCGCGAATTATCCGGCTTTCGCCACCGCTGACAAGCGAAAAGAACAAAGAACGAACAACATCCTGACAGGTCGCCCGGTGCGCCAGGGGCGCGGACGGCGCCGCCGCGACCGCATCGCCTCATGCGGCGGAACCCGCGCCGATCACATTTTGCTGTCCGGTATTGACCGTCCGCGCCGCGCGGCGCACACTCCCTCCGTTGCTTCGATGCGGTTTCGGCCTGGATGTGGACGTCCTGCCAGGCAGCGCTTGCGAGACGCCGCAGCGTGCGCAGACGAAGGACATGGCGAAACTGACGTAGGAGGAAGGAATGACTCCACCGGACAGACGCATCGGGGTTCTCGGCTGAGAATCCGCCGAAGTCCGCCGCAATCGAGCGCGGCACGGGACTTGGACATCAAATCACAATCAGAGACTGCGAGTCGGACCGTCGGCTAGAACCCGCGTGGCGTCCGAGTTAGGAAAGCCGGTCATTTGCTCCCGGCATGGTATCCCTAGCGACCAGATGGCCCCGTGCGCCCCAGAGGCGGCGGGGCTCTTCATGTGGCCATAACTCAAGGCCATGCTCGACATGTCACGGCTCAAGGCGCCGCTGCTCTTGGCGATCCCGTCCGCGGCAATCAGCTCGAACCCGCCTGTCGCCTCGACCGCGATGGCCGCGGGCTTCAGCGGCGCCAGCCTCTCGGCCAGCGCGGCGACCCCGTCACCGTCGTGCCTGACGAAAAACACTTCATCGCCTGGCCGGACATGGACATCCAGCCGATGCTTCGACACATCGATCCCAACATAGGTGGCGTCGATCTTGTCCCATCCTTGCGCAACCGGGCTTCGCTTCGAGCGGCCCAAGCAACTGTTCGGGGTCGATGGATCGGCAGGCCAAGACCAGGCTCGCCCACGGGCTTGGTGTCCCTCAGCATATCCGGTCTCCCGCCTGCCGCCGCAACCGCTGGCATAGCAGATGAGGCCCTCAAGAAGTTGCAAGGATGCCGGCAGGCAGGTGAGGGGCCGCGCCGCGCCAACCCGACCGTTTGGCGCTGCGGCGAACACGGCATAGGGGCGAAAACTGTTACCTAATGCATGTCGCTCGAAAGTGGGAACCGGTTTCGGGACAACGACATGCATCAAAACAAGAATTTAAAGCGCGTCGCCTGAGTCCGATTTGACGCGACGCGCTTTATGCATCCGGTTCAAAGTGTTACCTATCCATCTGCTGGATACGGCCGCAATGTCGGGCCCTTTCCTCTCCCCCTCCAAAAGGGCTATCGGAGTTACACATCTGCTGCGACGGGTTGGCAGCGGCGTCGGCGACACCTTCTCCCGTTTGCGGGGAGAAGGTGCCCCGAAGGGGCGGATGAGGGGCAACTCAGACGACCACGATTGGCGCCGCCCCTCATCGCCCTGCCGGGCACTTCTCCCCGCAAACGGGGAGAAGACCGCCTGCCGCCGCGCCGGCGCATTCCGACGATTGGAGCGCGTCGCGACCATTGGTATTCGAGTAAAAATCAATCGCGTGCGACGAGGATGACGTCGCCGAAATGAATCCGCCACGACGCGACACGCCCTAGATATCTGAATGCGATAGCCCACTCAAAAAGGGGAGAGGATGGGCGCCACGCCTTGCGGCCGGCGTTTCCTCTCCCTCGATTCTTATGGGAAGAGGTGGCCCGTATGGCCGGTGAGGGGGTGTCGAGAAACAAGTTGTTGACCTGAGTTCGCTGCGCGCGATCCTGCCGGCTCCGTTGCACCGGGCCATCCGTCCGTGGCATTGCAACCGGGAAGCCGGCTGAAACGGCACAACCGCTCTCTCCCGAGGTGGCGCGCATGGCGAAAGATCACGAACTGTCCGGCCTGATCAAATGGTCGCGGCACGAGGACTGGTCGGAATTGTTCGACGCGGTCCTTTACGAGCATTTCGGTCAAGCGTTCGAGGACTACGGGATCGATTTCGACACGCTGGAAAAGCTGATCGGCGAAAAGGAGATGACCAATCTCTGGGGCTGCGCCTTCGAGGATTTCGTCACGCAGCCGCGGTCGCCGGAAGACCCGTCGACCATCGCCGACGATTACCTCAAGCGGCGCGGCTGGAAGGAAGGCCCATCGAAAAGACGCTATATCGAGGCGCTGCGCGACTCCATCTTCAGCCTCTATGCGGTCTCCGACGTGGTTGCCGGCCAGTCCATGGTGCTGACCGACCTCATCCGTGACGGTTCTCCGGTGCGCATCACCGAGCACACGGCGACCCGCGCGCTCAACGAGGGCGATCGGCTGGGCTGCCGGATCGTTACGGTGGCCGGCGTCAACAGGCTGGCCGGTGGTTTGACGCGCTTCGACGAGGATGTCGCCGAGCAGGCGATCAGCCAGTTGCGGACCGCGATCGAGGCGATGCGCGACCTGGCCGTCGAGTTGCGCGGCAACCAGACGGATGCCGATTCCGGCGGTATCGACGATGCCAGCCTGCTGCGCGACCTTGCCCCGGAATTCACCATGATCTGGCTGGAGGGCACGCTGAACGGCCGCCTCCCGAAAATTCCGCCGCCGCGCTTCAACAGCGACGGCGAGGAACTCGCAGCCCATACCGTCAGCTATCCCCTGACGCCGGGCACGTCCCCCGACGCTGTCGCCCGGATCTTGAACTCCATCCGCGAACTGTGTCCCGAAGAGGATGGCGTATGGAACTGGATCGACCGTCCGGACGAAGAGGATCACGACAAGGGACCGCGCCCGCGCAGCGCCGTGGCCTCGGCGGTGCGGGAGGAGACGCTCTACGTCAACCTGGAAGACGGGACGCCGGTGCTCGCCACCATCGAACTCTTCGCGGACGGGCTGATCCTGGTGGCCAATTCGAGGCAACGCGCCGACAGCGGCAAGATCATGCTGAAATCCCTGCTGAAAGGCATGCTCGGCCAGCCGGAGACGCATGCCGACGATCCGTCCGGCGATCCGCCCCAGGCGCCGTCCTGAAAGCTCCGGGACCAAAGGCGGCATCCTCGCATCGAGCGGCGTCCAGCCGGACGGCGCACCAGGGCAGGGCTATCGCATATGGCGGCTGGCTGGAATGTCGGCGACTGGGTACCCCCACCCCTTTCAGGGCGAGCCACCGGTCTCGCCCTGAAAGGGGTGGGGGTAGCCTCAAATGCGATTGCCCTGCCCCGTCCACGGGGAGAAGGGAACGGCGAGGCCGCCGTCCTTCCCCTCCTGCAAGTCTCCGCCGTTACCCGCGACTATCCTGGTCCACGACGTTCGCTGCTGACGCGCGGCACGCCGGTGCGCGCCGTCGACGACGTATCCTTCGACATGTCGGCGGGCCGATCGGTGGCGCTGGTCGGGCGTTCCGGCTGCGGCAAGTCCACTCTGGCGCGCCTTGTGCTTGCGCTCGATCGGCCGACGCGCGGTTCGATCCGCTTCGGCGGCACTGAGATCGTCGGCGCCGATCACGCCACGCTCAAGGCGGCGCGGCGCAACATGCAGGTCGTCTTCCAGGACCCCTATTCCTCCTTCGACCCGCGCTACACCGTCGAGCGCCTGGTCGGCGAGCCGCTTCATCTGCTGGACCCTGCGCCACGTCACGACGAGCGGCGTGACCGCATCGTCCAGACCCTGCGCGAAGTCGGACTGCTGGCCGAAGACATGCAGAAATATCCGCACGAGTTCTCGGGCGGGCAGCGGCAGCGCCTGTCCATCGCCCGCGCCATCATCACAAGGCCCAAACTCGTCGTGGCCGACGAACCGGTCTCGGCGCTCGACGTGACGACCCGGGCCAGGATTCTCGATCTGCTTGCCGAGCTGAACCGGCGGCTCGGCATCGCCTACCTGTTCATCACCCATGATTTGCAGGTGGCGCGGGCCGTCACCGAAGATGTCATGGTGATGCAGGAGGGCCGCATCGTCGAGCGTGGTCCGACATCCCGGGTCTTCGACGATCCGCAGTCGCAGGCGGCGCGCGAACTGGTGGCGGCGACCCCGGATCTGCGCCGCGCGCTGGCCCGACGCCTTGCCGAGCAGGGATAGGAGCGCAATCAGCCGATCGGCTTGACCAGGTCGACCGGCGACAGTCCGAGAAGGTCGAGGGTGCGGCGCAGCAGGTGGACTTCCTTCTCCGAAAGATGCGCATCCGCCTTGGCGATGTCGGCCATGTGACGCGCGAGCAGCTTGCGCCGGTCGGGATCGAGTTCGCCGAACAGCGCCAGCGCCTGCGAACCGCTGGTCTCGTAGCCGTAATCGTTGAGATAGTCGACGACCGCGTCGATGCTCTCTTCCGGGATGCCGAAGGAATCGCGGCAGATGCGGCGGAACACGGCGAGTTCGCTTTCCGCCACCTCGCCGTCGGCAAGGATCATCCGGAACAGCAGCAGCAGTTCGGCCGCGAGCGCCGGATCGTCGGCAACCTTGCGGACGCCTGCATCGCCTTCGAAAATCCCCCGGAACCGTGTGAGAAGTCCCTGCTGCATCGGAATCTCCCGCTCCCCGTCGACGCATTCGTAGCTTGAATCGCGCACCGCGCAAGTCGCTGACGACACACGACCTTTCGCCGCGCTTCCGGCGAAGCTAGACTGTTGCCTCCCGGAGACGCCGCATGCCGGAAATCGCGGAGCCAGAGACTGGACTGCCATCCCTTCCAGACGTTTTCGACGTCCAGTCGATTGCGCCTGACGGAATGCTCTCCGGCCTTGTCGCTCGAATGACCCACTATCGGGAGTTGCGGCCCGGCTGCTATCGGCAGGCCGAGGCGGCGTCGCTGATCTACCCGCTGATCATCAGCTTCGGCGAGCCGTTCCGGATCGGCCTTGGGCGGGAGCCACGCGCCCATGACAGCTACGGGACATTCGCCGCCGGCCTCTTCGCAGGTCCGGTGATGATCGAATCCTCGGGCGCGTCGCACTGCATCCAGATCGATTTCACGCCGATCGGCGCCCGCCGGTTCTTCCGGCTGCCGATGCGCCTTCTCGCCGACCAGATGCTCGACGCCGGGGATGTGCTGGGGCCCGCGCTGGTCGCCCTGCGCGAGCGGCTCGGCAACGCCATGTGCGTCGGCGAGCGTTTCGCGATCGCGCGCCGCTTCGTCGAAACGCGGCTCGACGCCGCCGCGCCGCTCAATCCGGGCAGCGAGCTCGCCTATCGCCGCCTGCGCCAGAGCGGCGGCCGGATGCGCATCGAGCGCATCGCCGCGGAGATCGGCTGGAGCCGCAAGCATCTGGCGACGCGGTTCCGCGAGGATTTCGGCCTCGGGGCGAAGGCCGTCGCCCGCATCATCCGCTTTCGCCATGCCCTCGATCTGGCGCGTGGCGATGCGCCCGCCTGGGCCGATATCGCGGCCGCCTGCGGCTACGCCGATCAATCCCATTTGATCCGCGAGTTCAGAAGCCTGTCGGGCGCCGCGCCCGGCAGGCTCACAGTGACCGGCTGAGCCGGTTACATTCCTTCAATACCGCCGCGCGGATCCATGCGACGCTGATGTCGTCCAACCGAGAACGGGAGACCGACATGACCGGCCAAGCAACAGAAGCCCCAAGCATCTATCCGACCTTCCGCTACCGCGACGCAGCCGCCATGATCGATTTCCTGGAAAGGGCCTTCGGCTTCATGGTTCGCGTCAAATACATGGACGGCGACAGGATTTCGCACGCCGAGCTCAGCCTCGGATCGTCCATCATCATGCTGGGAAGCGCCCGCGACGACGCCTATGGCCGCATGGTCGGCGATCCCACCAAAGGCAAGGGCGGCCAGTCCGTCTACATCGCCACCCAGGACATCGACGCGCTGCACGACCGCGCCAGGGCCGCCGGCGCGACCATCCTCGAAGCACCGATCGACCGCGACTACGGCAGCCGCGACTTCATCTGCGCCGACCCGGAGGGCAACGTCTGGTCCTTCGGCACCTACTGGCCGAAGGTCGGCGATCCCGCCTGATCAGCGCGCCAGCGCGAAGATGGCATCGCAGTCGAGATGGCGCTCCAGATGGTCGGCGATCTCGTCGAGCGCCCGCTCGACCTCGGCCCGGTAGTCGATGCCGCCGCCGCGCACGCCGAGGCTTTCGAGGAAGCGTCCGCGAAACGCATCGGCGGTGAACAGGCCGTGCAGATAGGTGCCGAACACCTTGCCGTCGGCGGACGTCGCCCCGTCCTCGGCCCCATTGGACACCGAGACCGGACGCAGCCGGTCCGCCCCGGTCGTCTTGCCGAGATGGATCTCGTAGCCATCGAGCGGAAGGTCGAACCGGACGGAACGCGCGCTGGTGTTGCGCACGGTTTTTTCCGGCTCCATCACCGTCTCGACGTCGAGCAGTCCGAGCCCCTCGGTCTCGCGCACACCGCCCTCGATGCCGTGCGGGTCGCGCACGACACGTCCGAGCATCTGATAGCCGCCGCAGATGCCGACGATGTGGCCGCCCCGCCGGCGGTGATCGGCGAGGTCGGCGTCCCAGCCGTTGCGCCGGAACTCGATCAGGTCGCCGATGGTCGATTTCGAGCCGGGGATCACGATCAATCCCGCATCATGCGGCAGTCGGTCTCCCGGCGCGACGAACACCACCTCGACCTGCGGCTCGGCCTTCAGCGGATCGAGATCGTCGAAATTGGCGATGCGCGCCAGCATCGGCACGGCGACCTTCAGCGCCTTGCCGGAGCCCTTGGTCAGCCGCTCCAGCACGACCGAATCCTCCGACGGCAGCAGCGCCGCCGCTTTCAGCCAGGGCACGACGCCGAAGCACCGCCATTGCGTGAAGCGTTCGATCGCGGCGATGCCGTCGTCGAACAGCGATGCGTCGCCGCGGAACTTGTTGATGAGGTAGCCGGCGATCATCGCCCGGTCGGTCTCGGGAAGAATCAGGTGCGTCCCCGCAACCGACGCGATGACGCCGCCGCGATCGATGTCGCCGACAAGGATTACCGGCACGTCGGCGCGCGTCGCAAAACCCATATTGGCGATGTCGCGCGGACGCAGATTGATCTCGGCCGGCGAGCCGGCGCCTTCGACGACGACGAGGTCGGCCCCCTCCCCGACCTTGGCCCAGGAGTCGAGCACGGCGTCCATCAGCTTCGGCTTCAGCGCCTGGTAGTCACGCGCCTTCGCCTGGCCGAACACCTTGCCCTGCACCACGATCTGCGAGCCGATCTCGCTCTGCGGCTTCAGCAGCACCGGATTCATGTGGACGCTGGGCTTCACCCCGCAGGCGATGGCCTGCAGCCATTGCGCCCGTCCGATCTCGCCGCCGCCGGCCTGTCCGGGCAGGTCGGCGACCGCGGCGTTGTTCGACATGTTCTGCGGCTTGAACGGCCGGACCGAGAGCCCTCGCTTGCGCGCCGCCCGGCAAAGTCCGGCGACCAGCACGGTCTTGCCGACATCGGAGCCGGTGCCCTGAAGCATGATCGCCCGCGCCATCGTCACCTCCCCTTGCCGATGACGGAGCGCTGGGCAAGGTCGCCGCCGCGCCACAGATAGAGCGCCAGCAGCGGTGCCTCGCCGGTCCGCATGGAATGGCTGACGTCGGACGGATGATGGATAACTTCGCCGGCGTGGCGTGCCGCCGGCGCGGCGCCGCCCATGCTCCACAGCGTTCCGCCGGTCAGCGGAATGTAGATTTCCTCGGCCGCATGGTGGTGGTCCGGATAGTGCGTCGCCGGACCGAGCAGCAGGAAGCCGGCGGCAATCGCCGCGCTGGCGAAATGGCCGCGCGTGCCTATCAATTCCATCCAGCCGTAATTCTCGAGAAAGGCCTCGCCGAAATCGCCGGCGCCATAGGTCTGGCCCCAGGCGAGTTCGTCGCCGCCGCCCGCCAGCGCCCGGGCCAGGGGCTGTTCGGGCAACCCCGTCCGCTCCGCGCAATCGTCGAGGAGGCGCAGGCAGGAAAGGCCGCGCGGCACCAGATCCCGCTCCGGCAGCGGGCCATCAAGCCCGTCCAGGAACCGCGCCGGAACCTCGCCCGCGCGCGGCTTCAGGTAGGCTCGCAATGAATCGAGGAGAAGGGCCGTCTTCGTCACGCAGATCCCGTTCAGCAATTTTTGCACAGCCGATGCGCGGCGGCGGTCGGGTTGCGCGGGCGCATCATTGGTCTAGATTGCCGCCGGCGCATAGCCAAAAACGTCAGGGAGGACGCCATGGACGCCGCCGTCGAGCCGACCGCGCAGTTCGAGCTCACCCCCGACCAATCGGCGATCCGCGACATGGCGGAGGCCTTCGCAGCCGACCGCATCGCCCCGTTTGCACTGGATTGGGACAAGCGCCGCCATTTCCCCGCCGACGTCATCCGTGAGACGGGTCCCCTCGGCCTCGGCGGTATCTATGTGCGCGACGATGTCGGCGGCTCCGGCCTCGGGCGCCTCGATGCGGTGCTGGTGTTCGAGGCGCTGTCGCGCGCCTGCCCCGGCTTCGCCGCCTTCGTATCGATCCACAACATGGTCGCCTGGATGATCGACCGCTTCGGCAGCGAGGAGCAGCGCCGGCGCTTCGTGCCCAGGCTCACCGCCACCGAATGGCTCGGCAGCTATTGCCTGACCGAGCCCGGCTCCGGCTCCGACGCCGCGGCGCTGAAGACGCGCGCCGTGCGCGACGGCGACTTTTATGTCGTCAACGGGACGAAACAGTTCATCTCCGGCGCCGGCGACAGCGATCTCTACGCCGTCATGGTGCGCACCGGCGCGGAGGGTCCGAAGGGCATCTCGACCCTGCTCATCGAGAAGGACACGCCGGGCCTCTCCTTCGGCGCGGTCGAAAACAAGATGGGCTGGCACATGCAGTCGACCCGTCAGGTCATCCTCACCGACTGCCGGGTGCCTGCCGCCAACCTGCTCTCCGAGGAAGGCGCCGGCTTTTCCATCGCCATGGCAGGGCTGGACGGCGGCCGTCTCAACATCGCCGCCTGTTCGCTCGGCGGCGCCCAGTCGGCGCTCGACAAGGCGGTGGCCTACGCGGCCGAGCGCAAGGCCTTCGGCAAGCCGATCGGCGAGTTCCAGTCGCTGCAGTTCAAGCTGGCCGACATGGAGACGGAACTGCAGGCGGCCCGCATCTTCCTCTACGCCGCCGCGACGCGGCTCGACCGCAAGGCGCATGACGCCGGCAAATGGTCGGCGATGGCCAAGCGCCTCGTCACCGACACCGGCTTCAAGGTCGCCAACGACGCCCTGCAGGTGCATGGCGGCTACGGCTATCTGCACGACTACGGCATCGAGAAACTGGTGCGCGACCTGCGCGTCCACCAGATCCTCGAAGGCACCAACGAGATCATGCGGCTGATCGTGGCCAGAAGTTTGGTAGGGCAGTAGGGCAGTAGGGCAGTAGGGCAGTAGGGCAGTAGGGCAGTAGGGAGAATGCCGGCCAGGATTGATTCGTACAGGGATTTGATCGTCTGGCAGCAGGCGTTGGATCTCGCTGTCTCGATCTACGCCGAAACGAGAACCTGGCCGAAGGATGAGCTATACGGCCTGACCAGCCAGGTCCGGCGCGCTGCCACCTCGGTCCCCGCAAATATCGCGGAGGGCTATGGGCGCGACAACCAGGAATCTTACCTGCAGTTTCTCCGGATTGCACAAGGATCGCTGAAGGAACTCGAGACCCACCTTATCGTCGCCGTTCGCGTCGGCATCGCAGACCAGGCGAGCGTCGAACCCTTGATGGTCTTGAGTGAAAGTGTGGGCAAGCTTCTCCGCCTCCTGATCCACAAGCTCTCGAGCGGATAGCCCTCCTGCCCTCCTGCCCTCCTGCCCTAAACGAAGGACTCGCTCCCAATGACCACCATCGCATTCATCGGCCTCGGCAACATGGGCAATCCGATGGCGGCCAATCTGGTGAAGGCCGGGCATACGGTGCTCGGCTTCGACCTCGTGCCCGAAAACCTCGCCGCGGCACGCGGCAACGGCGTGACCGTGATGGCGGATGCCGGCGCGGCCGTGCGGGACGCCGATGTCGTGATCACCATGCTGCCGGCGGGAAAGCATGTCGTCTCGGTCTACGAGGACATCGCCGCTCGGGCGAAGAAGGATGCTTTGTTCATTGATTCCTCGACGATCGACATAGAGTCCGCGCGCAAGGCGCACGAAATAGCCGACCGCCACGGCCATCTGTCGGTCGATGCGCCGGTGTCGGGCGGCACAGGCGGCGCGACCGCCGGCACGCTCACCTTCATGGCCGGCGGCTCGCAGGACGCTTTCGCCAGGGCGGAACCGGTGCTGAAGCCGATGGCCGGGCGTATCGTCCATTGCGGCGAGGCAGGCGCCGGCCAGGCGGCGAAGATCTGCAACAACATGATCCTCGGCATCTCGATGATCGGCGTGGCGGAAGCCTTCGTGCTGGCCGAGAAGATCGGCCTGTCGCATCAGGCGCTGTTCGACGTCGCCTCGACCTCGTCGGGACAATGCTGGTCGCTGACCACCTATTGTCCGGTGCCGGGTCCGGTTCCCACCTCGCCGGCCAACCGCGACTATGCCCCCGGCTTCGCCGCCGCGCTGATGCTCAAGGATCTGTCGCTGGCCCAGGATGCCGCCCGCTCCGCCGGAGCCGCGACGCCGCTCGGCGCGCAGGCGGCCCAGCTCTACGCGCTGTTTTCCGGCCAGGGGCACGGCGGCGTCGACTTCTCCGGCATCGTCCGCATGCTGCGCGGTGACCCTGCGTAACCATCGGAAGGCAAAGATTTTTCCGACCTTTACCGGAAAAGTGCCGGAATTCAGTTTTGCTTAAGGTCTCGATAACCGGGCGGTAAGATTGTCCCGCTAGAAGAGATGACAGAACGGTGATCGCAATCGTTCGCCCGCTCCGGATCAGGTCTCGCGTACCGGAGCTGTTTTCTTCGCGCTGTTGTGCGTAGCGAAGGCCATGCGTAGTTTTGGCAAGAGCCGTGTTCGGCCGCATGTCGGCGAACGCGGCTTTCGCCTGTTCACATGTCCCCAACGGTTCAGGCGTGCGGCATCGGCTCGGCGGTCAGCGTCGCCGTGCCTCCGAACCTCTTCTGGTCATGGCAATCGCCGCTGCAGGGCCAAGCCGATTGCCGAAGCGCGCCGGATGGTTCCGCTCACCGCGGCTCGAACTGCGGATCGACCGGCGGCTTCAGCCCGTTGACCAGCCGGTTCGTCTCGTTCGCCATGCCGACCACCGCCAGCAATTCCATGAACTGCGCATCGCTCATGCCCTTGGCGCGGGCCGAAGCGGTGTGCGAATAGGTGCAGTATTCGCAGCCGTTGGTAGCCGAGACGGCGATATAAATCAGTTCCTTGGTCAGCGGGTCGAGCGCGCCCGGCGCCATCACCTGCTTCACCGACTCCCAGGTGCGCTTGAGCGTCGCCGGGTCGTTAGCAAGCACCTTCCAGAAATTGTTGATCCAGTCGCTCTTGCGGGTCGCCATGATATCGTCGAACACGGCGCGCACCTCGGCGCCGGCGGCCTCGTATTCGATCATCGGGACGAGCGGCGTCATGGCGTTCTCCAGCAGGTCGAACGGCGGGGACGCGCCCCGCCTTCGCACATCATTTCTTCTTGGAAAGGTCGGCAAGCGCCAGGTCGAGCGCTTTGGCGATACGCTCGCCGGCAAGGTCGACGGTGGCGCGCGTCCACATGATCGGCGGCGACAGGATCATCGTGTCGCCGGTCGCCCGCATCATCATCCCCTGCGCGATGGCATGGTCGCGGATCACCACGGCCGCCGACCCGTCCGGCTTGAAGCGCTCGCGCGTGCCCTTGTCCTTGACGATCTCGATGGCGCCCATCAGCCCGATCGAGCGGACCTCTCCGACCAGCGGATGGTCGGCGACCCGCTCGCGCAGCATCTGCGCGAAATAGGGCCCGGTGTCGTCGCGCACGCGCTCGACCAGTCCCTCCTTCTCGATGATCTCGAGGTTCGCCAGGCCGACGGCGCAGGCCACGGGGTGGCCCGAATAGGTGTAGCCATGGTTGAACTCGCCGCCCTTCTCCTCCAGCACCCTTGCGATGCGGTCGCCGACGAGCAGCGCCGACAGCGGCTGGTAGCCGGACGTCAGCGCCTTCGCGGTGGTCATCGTGTCGGGTTCGATGCCGTAGGTTTGCGCTGCGAACCAGTTGCCGGTGCGGCCATAGCCGGTGATCACCTCGTCGAGCATCAGCAGCACGTCGTATTTGCGGCAGATGCGCTCGATCTCCGGCCAGTAGCTGGCGGGCGGGATCTTGACGCCGCCGGCGCCCATCACCGGCTCGCCGATGAAGGCGGCCACCGTTTCGGGTCCGGCTTCAAGGATCGCATCCTCGACCGCCTTCGCGGCGCGCAGCCCGAAATCATGATCGCTCTCGCCCGGCAGGGCGAGTTCAAAGGCATAGGGCATCATCACATGCACGATGTTGGGCACGGCGCCGCCGAGCTGCTTGTGCATGTTCTCCATGCCGCCGAGCGACGTGCCGGCCACCGTCGAGCCGTGATAGGCGTTCTTTCGCGAGATGATGCGGTTCTTCTCGGGCTTGCCTTCGAGCGCCCAGTAGTGGCGCACCAGCCTGAGCGCCGTGTCGTTGGCCTCAGAGCCGGACGAGCCGAAGAACACCTGGCGGAGCGATTTCGGCGCGATCTCGGCGATCTTCTGGGCGAGCAATGCCGGCGTCGGCGTCGTGCAGCGGAAGAAGGAATTGTAGTAGGGCAGCTCCTTCATCTGCTTGTAGGCAGCCTCGGCAAGTTCGTTGCGCCCGTAGCCGATGTTGACGCACCACAGGCCGGCCATGCCGTCGAGGATCTCGTTGCCCTCGGCGTCGTAGACGAACGGCCCATCGGCGCGCACGATCATCCGTGTTCCGGCGGCGCGCAGATCCTTGTGGTCGGTGAACGGATGGAGGTGGTGCGCGGCGTCGATCTGCTGCAGTTGCTTCAGCGAATAGTTCTGGTAGGTCATGGCGTTAAACCCTCTTCTTGAATCAATCCGGCAATGCCGGCGCGAATTCAGGAGAGGGAGACAGGCGGGGAATAGCCGATGCGGGCGCACAGGCGCAGCAGCTCGGCGTGGATCGTTCGCCGCGACGGCGTCGATGCCGAGCCCTTTTTTCCGTGCCGCCTGCTGGACATGGTGCGACTGTAGACGAGAGGCGCGGCTCCCTTCAAGACCGGGTCCGCTGCAGCGACCGGAAAGCCACGAAGGCAACGAGCAGCGCGCTCAGACCGGCGATGACGGCGGGCAGCCCGAGCGGGCCGATCGTCTGCATCAGCGTACCGGCGATCGGCGGCCCGACGATGCCGCCCGCTCCCCACATCAGCGCGAAGGCGGCGTTGCCGGCGACCAGCATCGAGCCCCGGAACCGCTCGCCAAGCTCGACCAGCGCCATCGTATAGACCCCGTAGCCGACGCCGCCCATGACGACCAGCACGAGCCAGAGCGGTGGCGTGCCGATCAGCACCGGCAGCAGCAGCGCGCATGTCGCGGTGGCCAGCGCACACGATACCATCATGGGGCGCCCGCCGAACCGTTCCGCCAACAGGCCGAGTGGGATTTGCAGCACGATGTTGCCCAGCGAAAGCGCCGTCACCAGCGCCGGAAGGGTCGCCTCGGCCATGCCGTAGGCCGTGCCGAACACCGGCATCAGCGAATAGGTGCTCTGCTGGGCAGCCGCCGAGACCAGAACGGCGACCAGCAGCGCCGGCGCCAGTCGCGCAAAACCGGCGACCCCGCTCGCCGCGCTGTCGTCGCTCTCGAAGCCGGTCAGCCCGCGCGACACGATCGCCAGCACCGCGGCGCACAGGCAGAATGCCGAAATGCCGACGAGGAACGGCGGCCATCCGTCGGTGCCGACGGCCGCCAGCCCGAGCGGCCCGACCGCATAGCCGGCACCCATGACGGCGTTGAAGACGCCCATAACCCGGCCTCGGCGCGCAGGCGGCGCGAGCGCCAGCGCCCAGACCTCGCCCAGCACGTAGAGCGGGTTGATCACCACGCCGATCAGGAAGCGCACGACATACCATGCCACCCAGTTCTGCAGGAGCGCCACCGCCAGGAAGCACAGCGCGCCGCTGACCGCGCAGAGCACGGCAAGGTTGCGCGCGCCGAGGCTGCGGACCGCCCACGGGATGAAGCCGGCCGACAGGATCAGTCCGATCGGCATCATCGCCGCGGACAGCCCGATCAGCGCCGGCGACATCCCCTGCTTCTGCATCAGGATGGTGAACAGCGGGTAGCTCAGCCCCTGCGCGGCGCCGAACACGGCGAGCGCCGCCGTGACGCCCATCAATTGCGCCCAGCGCGTCGCGGGCTCGACAGGCGCCTCGCCGCCGGCCGCCTCCGACCGCTGTTGTCCTGAATCCATGAAGTCCCCGGAAGGTCAGCGAATCGGCCTTCCGTCGCTGTCGCCGAAATTTGCCACAGGGGCAGGAGCGCGCCTTGAGACAGCGCCGACCAGCCTATCGACCAGCCGGATCGGCGAAACGCCCGATCCGGAAGCGGCTGATATCGTGTCCGGTCTCGCCCTCGAGAGCGAGATCGGCCAGCACCTCGCCGATGACGCTCGCGAACTTGAAGCCGTGTCCCGAACACGGAGAGGCGATGACGATACGCGGATCTGCCGGCGACCGGTCGATGACGAAGTCCTCGTCGGGCGTCATCGTGTAGATACAGGTCTTCATGGCGACGAGATCGCCCGCCCCGTCCGGCAGGAACCGCTCCAGGAAGGACCGCGTGCGCGCCTCGTCGGCGGGTCCCGCATCCTGCCGCGCATCGTCGGCATGGACAATTCGGCCGCTGGAGAAATGCGATGCGCATTTGAAACCCGTGCCGACGAAATCCGGGAAGCCGTAGACGATGTCGTCCTCGTTCTCGACCGCGAACACCGGCAACGCGCCGAGGCCGAACAGCTCCGGTCGCTTCGGCCGGTACCAGGTGAGCGCCATCCGCGACAGGGACAGCACTGGCCGCAGCTCCGGCACGATGTCGGCGATCCATCCGCCGGCGCAGACCACGACCGCGCCAGCCTCGATGGTGCGGGTTTCGCAGACGATCCGGATGCTGGCCGCGCCCGGCTCGATGCCGAGCACCTTGGTTTCGGTCAGGATCTCGGCGCCGTCGGCGCGGGCAGTCTGGATGTACAAGGCGCTCGCAAGATCGGCTTTGACGATGCCGCCCTGCGGCTGCCACATCGCGCGATAGCCGTCGGGCAGAAGGATGGCGGGAAAGCGCCGCCGCACCTCGGACGGTTCGAGCAGTTCATGGTCGATGTCATGCAGCCGGCAGGCTGCGAGCGAGCCCTCGACGAGCACGCCGCCCGGGTGGCCCGCCTCGACGATGCCGGTCGTGACGAGCACGCTCTCGCCGGTACGCCGCTCCAGCGCATTCCAGTTCTCATAGGCACGCCGGACCAGCGGCACGTAGGACGGATGCTCGAAATAGCCGAGGCGGATGGCGCGCGACTCACCATGCGAGGAACCGCGCTCGTGGCCGAGCCGGAAACGCTCGATCCCGACGACCCGCTTGCCGCGCGCCGCCAGATGCGAGAGCGCCGCCGACCCCATCGCGCCGAGGCCGATGACGGCGACATCGTAGGCCGGCCCCCGCGCTTCCGTCGCCATGTCGCTTCCCTCGCGCTACTTGTCGCCGCCTCCGTACCCGCTGCCGGGCGTCCGGTCCATTATGCGATCCGAATTCGCATCCCGAACGAGACCCGCCATGAACGCTGCCGTCCAGCCCATCGAACCGGCGTCCGCACCCGACCGTGCCCGGCGCGGCGGCCGCTCCGGCAAGCGCGCCGGCGGCAGCGCGGCCTTCGAGCAGCCGCCCTTCCGCCAGTTGAAGATCCCGTTCCAGCCGACGAAGCTGATCTCCGACGACGAGCTGGAATCGATCCATCTCGCCTCGCTGCGCGTGCTCAAGGAGATCGGCGTCGACGTGCTGCACGACGAGGCGCGGCGCATCATGAAGGCGCATGGCGCCGATGTGCGCGACGGCTCGGAGCGGGTGCGTTTCGACGCGGACATGATCCTGGACCTGATCTCGCACGCCCCGGCGGAATTCACCCTTCATGCGCGCAATCCGGCGCACGATGTGCGGTTCGGCGGCAACAACCTGGTGATCTCGCAGATGGCGTCGGCACCGAACTGCTCGGACCTCGACAATGGCCGCCGCCCCGGCAACCAGCAGGATTTCCGCAACTTCCTGCGCCTGGCGCAGATGCACAACATCCTCAATACCACGGGCGGCTATCCGGTCGAGCCGACGGACATCCATCCCTCGGTCCGGCATCTGGAGTGCATCCGCGATCTGGCGACGCTCACCGACAAGGTCTTCCACATCTATTCGCTCGGCAAAGAGCGCAACGTCGACGGCATCGAGATCACCCGCATCGCCCGCGGCATCTCCGAGGAGCAGTTGCTGGCCGAGCCGTCGGTCTACACGATCATCAATACGAACTCGCCGCTGAAGCTCGACGTGCCGATGATGGAAGGCATCATCCAGATGTCGTCGCGCGGCCAGGTGGTGATCGTCACGCCGTTCACGCTTTCGGGCGCCATGGCGCCGGTGACCATCGCCGGCGCGCTCGTCCAGCAGAATGCGGAGGCGCTCGCCGGCCTGGCCTTCACCCAGATGGTCCGCAAGGGCGCGCCGGTCGGCTATGGCGGCTTCACCTCCAATGTCGACATGAAGTCGGGCGCGCCGGCCTTCGGCACGCCGGAATACATGAAGGCGCAGCTCGTCGGCGGCCAGCTCGCCCGCCGCTACCGGATCCCCTACCGCACCTCCAACACCTGCGCCGCCAACACCGTCGACGCCCAGGCGGCCTATGAGAGCGTGTTCTCGCTGTGGGGCGCCATCCAGGGCGGCGCCAACTTCATGCTGCATGGCGCCGGCTGGCTGGAGGGCGGCCTGCGCTGCTCCTACGAAAAGACCATCCTCGACATCGACCTGCTGCAGATGGTGGCCGAGTTCCTGAGCCCGCTCGACCTGTCGGAGGATGCGCTGGCCGTCGACGCGATCCGCGACGTCGGACCGGGCGGCCATTTCTTCGGCACGCAGCACACCCAGGACCGTTACAAGACGGCCTTCTACTCCCCGATCCTTTCGGACTGGCGCAATTTCGAAACCTGGACCGAGGCCGGTGCACCGACCGCTCTCGAAAAGGCCAACCGCGTCTGGAAGGAGCGCCTCGCCAGCTACGAGGAGCCGCCGATGGATCCGGCGATCCGCGAGGAGCTCGACGCTTTCGTCGAAAAGCGCCGCGCCGAAGGCGGCGCGCCGACGGATTTTTAGCAGACGATGAGTGGTCGCTCCTTTCCCAATACCCCCCCTCCGTCTCGGGCTGAAGGAGCCCTCGACACCTCCCCCCCTGAAGGGGTGGAGGAAGGGCGCGAACTCGCGAATCCTGGCTCCCTTCCTCGCCCCCTTCAGGGGGAGAGGTGGCCTGCGCAGCAGGTCGGAGAGGGGGAAACGCGACCGCGACCGACAAGACGGCGCTCAAACGCCACCAATCGCGCGCGATCATTGCGACACGGCAACAACCAGGCCGAAGCGCTCCTGTGGCTGGAACTGAAGGCCAAGAAGCTCGGTGGCCACCATTTCGTCCGTCAGCTCCCGATCGGCCCCTACTTCGCCGACTTCTGCTGCCGCAAGCAGAAACTCGTCGTCGAAATCGACGGCAGCCAGCATGCCGACAGCGCTTATGACCGGAAGCGGGATGATTTCTTCCGTTCGCAAGGTTTCTCCACCTTGCGCTTCTGGAACCACGACGTCCTGAAGCACCGAACTGCCGTCTGCGAAACGATTCTCGCTGCACTCGACGGCAGGCTCGCTGAAAGCGTAGTGGCGCATGACTTGCGCTTCGTCTTCGCGCCCACCTCACAATTTGTTCAGCCTCTGCAGTAACGGACCCATCTCCATGAAATCCCACTACAAAGCGGTTGTCATCGGCGGCGGCGTCGTCGGCTGCTCGGTGCTCTATCACCTCGCCCGCGCCGGCTGGACCGACATCGCGCTGATCGAGCGCTCGGAGCTCACCTCCGGCTCGTCCTGGCACGCCGCCGGCGGCTTCCACACGCTCAACGGCGATCCGAACGTCGCCAAGCTGCAGGCCTACACCGTCTCGCTCTACAAGGAGCTGGAGGAGGTTTCCGGCCAGTCCTGCTCGCTGCACCTGACCGGCGGCGTCATGCTGGCCGACAGTCCCGAGCGCATGGACTTTCTGCGGCTGGCCCACGCCAAGGGTCGCTATCTCGGCATGGACACCGAGCTCATCACCCCCTCCGAGGCCAAGGCGATGTTCCCGTTCATGGACGAGAGCCACTTCGTCGGCGCCATGTGGGATCCGGTCGAGGGCCATCTCGACCCGTCCGGCACGACCATCGCCTATTCGAAGGCGGCGAAAAAACTTGGCGCCGAGATCGTGCTGCGCAACCCGGTCCGTGAACTGACCCAGCAGCCCGACGGCACCTGGAACGTCGTCACCGAACAGGGCACCGTCCGCGCCGAGCACGTCGTCAACTGCGGCGGACTGTGGGCGCGCGAGGTCGGCCGCATGGTCGGCGTCGAGCTGCCGGTGCTGGCCATGGAGCATATGTACCTGCTCACGGAAGCGATGCCGGAGGTGGAAGCCTTCAACAAGGAGACAGGCCGCGAGATGGTCGGCGTGCTCGACTTCAAGGGCGAGATCTACACCCGCCAGGAGCGCAACGGCATCCTGCTCGGCACCTATGAGAAGGCCTGCAAGCCGTGGTCGCCGGTCAACACGCCCTGGGACTTCGGCCACGAACTGCTGGCGCCCGACCTCGACCGCATCGCGCCCTCACTTGAGCTCGGCTTTCGGCACTTTCCCGGCATCGCCAATGCGGGAATAAAGCAGGTCATCAACGGCCCCTTCACCTTCGCGCCGGACGGCAACCCGCTGGTCGGCCCGGTGCAGGGCCTCACCAACTACTGGGTCGCCTGCGGCGTCATGGCCGGATTCTCGCAAGGCGGCGGCGTCGGCCTGGCGCTGTCCAACTGGATGGTCAACGGCGACCCGGGATTCGACGTCTGGGGTATGGATGTGGCGCGCTGGGGCGAATGGGCGTCGCTCCGCTACACCAACGCCAAGGTGCGCGAAAACTATTCGCGCCGCTTCTCGATCCGCTTCCCCAATGAAGAGCTCCCGGCCGCCAGGCCGGCACAAACAACCCCGCTCTACGACACGATGGTGGCGCAGAACGCCGTGATGGGCGACTCTTGGGGCCTGGAGACGCCGCTCTGGTTCGCGCCCAAAGGCAGCGAGCCGAGGGACATCGTCTCCTTCCATCGCTCCAACGATTTCGAACATATCGGCAATGAGGTCCGCGCGACGCGCGAAAGCGTCGGCGTCACCGAAATCGCCAACTTCGCGAAATATGAAGTGTCGGGAAGCGGTTCGGAGGATTTCCTGAATCGCCTGATGACCAACCGGATGCCGAAACAGGGGCGCATCGTGCTGACCCCGATGCTGAATGAATTCGGCAAGCTGATCGGCGATTTCACCATCGCCCATGTACCGGCATCTTCGGGTGCGGAAAAGTTCATGATCTGGGGCTCGTCGGCCGCGCAGAAATACCACATGCGCTGGTTCGAGAAGCATCTGCCGAAGGACGGAAGCGTCCGCATCCATCGCTTCGACCAGACGCTGGTGGGCCTCTCGGTCGCCGGCCCGAACAGCCAGAAGCTTTTGGCAAAGCTGGTCGACGTCGACGTGTCGTCCAAGGCGTTCCGCTTCATGGACTTCCGCGAGATGGCGGTCGGCGGCGCGCCGTGCATGGTCAACCGCATCACCTACACCGGCGATCTCGGCTACGAGATCTGGATGGCCCCCGCCTACCAGCGCCTCGTCTACGCGGCGATCAAGGCGGCCGGCGAGGAATTCGGCATCGTCGACTTCGGCATGCGCGCCCTGCTGTCGATGCGCCTGGAGAAGAATTTTCCGACCTGGTTCCGCGAGCTGCGGCCGATCTATGGCCCGTTCGAGGGGGCGATGGATCGTTTCATCAAGATGGACAAGAACGATTTCGTCGGCCGCGACGCCGCCGCCAGGGAGCAGGCCGACGGCCCGAAGCTGCGCCGCGTCTCCCTCATCGTCGACGCGCTCGATGCCGACGTGATGGGCGACGAGCCGATCTGGGCGAAGGTCAATGGCAAGGACTTCGGCACGGTTGGCAAGACGCACGACTTCGGCGCACCGCGTTTCGACGCCTCCGGCAAGGAAGTGCGTGGCTCGTCGGCCGCTTCGGGCGCATCGGCGGTGCGTGGCCTGCACGATGGCGAATGGTCGGTGGTCGGCTGGGTGACGTCGGGCGGCTACGCGCACTATGTCGAGAAGTCGATGGCGCAGGGCTACGTGCCGGCCGAACTCGCTTCGGACGAAAGCGCCGGCCTGTTCGAGATCGAGATTTTGGGCCACCGGCGCCCGGCACGGATCAATGTCGAGCCGCCCTTCGATCCGAGCGGCGAGAAGATGAGGGGTTAGTAGCTATCCGCCTATTGTGAAATCCACAGTCTTTGACATAATAAACCCTCGCCTGCGAGCGAGGGCCGCGCTCTAAATGACACAACTTTTTCGCCTTGTTTCGCTATTGATAGCGACAGTTGCGCTGATAAATGGCTTTTTTTCGTTCCTCAACGCAATTGTGGATACGAGCCAATATCGATTTTCCGACTACATTCAACTTCTTATGGACATATATAGAGGATTTAGAGAGTTTATATTTCATTTTGCCGACGTTCTTGGAATTCATATCCCTACCTTGATAAAAGATGCAATAATATTCTATGCAAGCATCGGAGTGACTTGGGGGGCCGCAAGCTCCTACAACTATTGGATGGACAAAGAAAGATTTGAAAAGGATCCCGATGCCTTCGAAGAGATGATAAAGAGCAGCGCTAGGTCGGTTGGCAGAGATCCGGAAAAATTGTGGAAAATGGTACTGAAGGGTTTGCGCCAGCCGCTATACTACCAATATCGTTCATTTAAATCTTCATCTCTGTGGCCAAATCGGCTTTATAAGAATATAAAGTCGATTATATTTGGAAGCGGACCATCAAGGCGAAACTCTGTTGGGTTAGTTTCGGTACATTTGCTTTGTATCATAGTATACATTATTTTGGTTATCTACATATTTAAATTTGAGCTTATTTCCAGCTTGCCGACATAATTTCTCAGCATGACCGACGTCTTCGGAAAACAGCGCAAAATCGCCCCTTTCCGTCCCAGCGAAGAGGCGGACCTGCGCGTCGCCGCCCGCCGCAAAGCCGCAGCGCTCAACAGTCATGCCCTTGGCTATGGCGCCACCGCCGAACGCGAATGGGCGGCTGCGGGCATCCCCGCTCCCGATCTGCCGGCGATGCGAAAGTACCGGCTGGAGCGCATCCGCGCCGAACTCAGGCGCCGCGACCTTGCCGGCGCCCTTCTCTACGATCCGATCAACATCCGCTACGCGACCGACAGCACCAACATGCAGCTCTGGGTGGCGCACAACCCGACGCGCTACTGCTTCGTCGCCACGGATGGCCCGGTCGTCCTTTTCGACTACTTCTCCTGCGAACATCTCTCCGACCACTCCGGCGTCGTCGACGAGGTCAGGCCGGCGGTGTCGTGGATGTACATGTACGGCGGCGAGTTTATCGAGATGAAGGTGCGCCGCTGGGCGGCGGGTATCGCCGACCTCGTCAAGACCCACGGCGGCGGCAACACCCGGCTTGCCGCCGACCACCTCAATCCGGAAGGCGTCGCCGAACTCGCCCGTCTCGGCGTCTCCGTCCACAATGGCGAGGCGGTCATGGAGCAGGCCCGGCTGATCAAGTCGCCCGACGAGATTCTCGCGATGCGCCGGGCGATCGTCGCCTGCGAGGCCGCGATGGGCGAGATGCATGCGGCGCTTCGGCCAGGCATCTCGGAAAACGAGCTGTGGGCGGAGCTGCATCGCGCCAGCATCGCGCGCGGCGGCGAATGGATCGAGACACGGCTCTTGGCATCAGGCCCGCGCACCAACCCCTGGTTCCAGGAATGCTCGTCGCGGCTCATCGAGGCGGGCGACCTCGTCGCCTTCGACACCGACCTCATCGGTCCCTACGGCTTCTGCGCCGACCTGTCGCGCACCTGGCTGTGCGGCGACGGCGAACCCGGCAACGAACAGCGCGACCTTTTCCAGATGGCGGTCGAGCAGATCGCCCGCAATACCGAACTGATGAAGCCGGGCGCCAGCTTTCGCGATCTGATCGAGCGATCGTCCGTGCCGCCGCCCGACTGCTATCCGACGCGCTACGGCGTGCTGTATCACGGCGTCGGGCTGGCCGACGAGTATCCGACCCTTCCGCACGCCTCGGACTGTACGGAGGATACGCCGGACGGCTTGATCGAGCCCGGGATGGTGCTTTGCGTCGAAAGCTATATGGGCCGCCTGGGCGGCCGGGAGGGCGTCAAGATCGAGGAGCAGATCCTGATCACCGCAGAAGGCAATCAGAAACTGTCGTCCTACCCGGTCGCCCTGCAGCCGGGCTGAGGCGTCTCAGGCGGCCTTGCGCCGCCGCTCCTGGTCGACCCGCACCGGGCAGCCATCCTCCTCCTGGTCGACATAATCGGTGTCTGCCGTGTCGAGCAGCATGGCGCGGTCGGCGACGCTGAGCTTGCTCTGGCGGCGCAGCACGAAGGCCACGGCCCCGCCGAGCAGCACGGGCCCGCCGATGATTGCCAGAAGGAAGATCGCGTTCGCGAACATGTCACGCTCCTTTCCGATCGGAGGAAACGTGCATCGCGGTTGAGGGTTCCGCCTTGCCCTGGATCAAGCGCCTTGTGCAGGCGGCAATCTGTAGGCGGGCACCGAACGGCTGGCGAGGTAGGGCAAGCCCTTGCGCCTTGCCGTCCAGCCGATCACGGCAAGCTCCGAGGCACGCGGTTCGAACCGCTTGGCCATGTCCCAACTGCGGCAGTCGATCGCGCAGACATCCGCCTGGCCGTCGGCGACGGCGACCATGGAGGCGCGATGCGCGCCCGTCTCGACCATGCCGGCGAAGATGTCCGGCCCCTGCCCCATCTGCGCCAGGTCGCGCGTCAACCCGATCAGGCCGGACATCGAATCGTGGCCGTTGAAGGCCAAACGCTTGCCGCGCAGCAGGTCGAGCGGGATGCTGGCTCCGACGGCGCGGGGTGCGGAGAAATAGGTCGAGCGCGAACCCAAATCGCTGCGCCGCATCAGGATGGCGCTCGAATAGAGTTCGCCATCCCCACCTTCATAGGCAGAATAGTCGGGCTGCCCGACGACCTGAACATGGTCGCAGAGCCCCAGTTCCATCGGTCCCCAGCAGGTCTGCCCGAACAGCAACCCGGGATGTTTCCAAAGTGTCGGCAGGTCGAGTTCGTCGGGGGGCAAGGTGGCGGGATCGGGCGCGATCACTGCCCCACCTTCATCCCTTATGCCGCCGGGTACAGGCGGCATGTCGCCGTTGCGCCGGACCAAGCGCTCGGGTGCATTGATCCCTGCCGCCACGAGACGACGGCGGATACCGGTCCACTCGGCGTCGACCTCGTCGCGCGTCTCGGGCCACTCATACATGGGAAGGGCGACGAAAAGGTCTGTCATGCGGGATCTATATTCGCTCGGGGGCCGGCCCCGCGGCAAGGCCGGATGCGCGGCTGCGTCGCGACGGGAGCCGACCTATTCCTTCGGCGGCTCCGCCGGCACCGGCACCGACCCCATGCCGTTCAGCGTGCGGGCACGCACTCGCGGCTTGAAGGCCCTGCCCGCCTCCGCGGTGCGCCGCAGGGCCGGGTGGGCGACCGGCTCCTTGCGCTTGAAAGCATAGCTGAGAAACAGCGCGGAATAATTGCGGAAGACGTAGCCGCCATTCAGCGCCAGCCATTCGTCGCGCCGCGAGCGGAAGAGCGCCGGCAACCTGTACCAGGCGACATTCGGGTTCTTGTGATGGACGAGATGCAGATTGTTGTTGAGGAAGAGAAAGGCGAACGGCGACCTCTCGACGATGATGGTCCGGCCATCCGGCCGCTCGGACCACTGGTGCTCGGCAAACGTTCGCACGGAAATCAGCGACTGCCCCAGCCATACGGCACACAGGTAGGCCCAAAGCGGGATGCCGAAGCCCACGATTGCGACGGGCAGGACGATCACCAGACCGAGCCCGTGCAGAACCCACGCCCGCCTGACCGCGCGATCGCCCTGCACGATCAGCCGCGCATCCGCGAGCACAAAGCCGGCCGTGCCGAGCAGCGGTCCGATGACGAAGCGTCCGGCCATGGTGTTGTTGACCGACAGCAGCGCCTTCAGCGGGGCCGGCAGGTCACGCAACTGCCAGAGCGCCCGATAATAGGATTCGGGGTCGTCGAACGGATCCGTCAGGCTCTCGTCGGCGTGATGGCGCAGGTGCAGGCTGCGGAAGCGGCGGAACGGATAGACCAGGCCGATCGGCAGACCGACCAGCAATTCGTTGATCCATAGCCTTCTGGTGGGATGGCCGTGCGAGGCCTCGTGCATCAATGAGGATTGCAGCGCCAGAACCACGCCCAGCAAGAGGACCGTGAGAACCGGGTAGGCCGGCCACAGGACCAGACCCGCCGCCACCCATGCTCCATAGGCGGCGACAATGAGGATGACCGTCGGCCACTCGACCCGCGACGCCTCAGACTTTCGCACTGCCCTGCCCGCCATTCCGACCGACCACCGCTCCCGGATGCCGAAGCGAATCCGCTCCTGACATCATGGTGTCAGGGGAGATCGGTGACGGCAACGCGATTTTGCGTAGCGAATGTTGTGTTTGCGCATGATTGACCGCATATGTTGCGTTTGGTAAACATGCACTCGAAATGATTTACCATGATGGACGCATCGACGGCGTCAGAAGAGGCATGATTTTGCGCCAAGGGGCCGATTAGTGGACAAGCGGGACCTTTCAAGCCTGTTTCGGGAACGGCTGAAGGTTCTCCTGCAGCGCTTCTCGGGAAACCAGTCGTCCTTTGCCGCGGCGATCGGCATCGACCGCTCGGCCCTGTCGCAGATGCTGTCGGATGCGTCGACGCGCCTGCCGCGCGCCGAAACCCTGATGGCGATCGCCGAAGTCCATCGCGTCTCGCTCGACTGGCTGCTCGGCCTCAGCCGCGACGAGGCGCTGACCGGCGAGATCCGTGCAAGCCTGGAGATCGAGGAAAGCGTCGGCGGCTTCGACACCACCCTGCTGGCCAAATGGCATGCGGAAGCGGTGGGAACCAAGATCCGATACGTCCCGGCCGGCATCCCCGATCTGCTGCGGACCGAGGCGCTGATCGACTACGAAGCCGCGATCATGAACCGCAGCCGCGCCGCGCAGGCCGGCGAGACGCGCTACAGGATCGACTACAACCGGCGGCCCGAGACCGACATGGAGGTCTGCATGCCGCTGCACACCCTTGAAATCTTCGCGCGCGGCCTCGGCGTCTGGACCGGTGTGCCGGAGGCGTTGCGGCGCGAGCAACTGGCCCACATGGCGCGCCTCGTCGACGAACTCTATCCGACCTTTCGGCTGTTCCTCTACGACGGGCGGACCCGCTACTCCGTGCCCTACACGATCTTCGGGCCGTTCCGTGTCGCCGTCTATGTCGGCGACATGTACCTGGTGCTGAATGCGACACAGACCGTGCAGGCCTTGACCCGTCACTTCGACAATCTGATCCGGGCGGCCGAGATCAACCCGCATGAGGCGGCGGCCTTCGCAGCCGGCCTCGCGGATCGCGTCGGCGCCTGAGCCTCCCGGCACCATCCAGCGAGCAGAATCCGTTGACGCGACATAAAGACTTGTTTATGTCGTTATTCAATCTGCTTAGCTGATGGCTGCCCCATGAAAAACGTGATAGATGCCCTCCTCGCGGAGAAGGGCGTGCTTCTCGCCGACGGTGCGACCGGCACCAACCTGTTCGCCATGGGTCTGGAATCCGGCGAAGCCCCGGAACTCTGGAACGAGACGGCGCCCGAAAAGATCACGACCCTGCATCAGAAGTTCGTCGATGCCGGCGCCGACATCATCCTGACCAACTCGTTCGGCGGCACGCGCCATCGCCTGAAGCTGCACCATGCGCAGGATCGTGTTTTTGAACTCAACAAGAAGGCTGCCGAGATCGCCCGCGCCGTTGCCGACAAGGCCGGCCGCAAGGTGATCGTCGCCGGCTCGATCGGTCCGACCGGCGAACTGCTGGTGCCGCTCGGCGCCATGACCTACGACGAGGCCGTCGCCGCGTTCAAGGAGCAGATCGAAGGCCTGCTGGCCGGCGGCGCCGAGATCGCCTGGATCGAGACGATGTCGGCCCCCGACGAGGCCCGCGCCGCCGCGCAGGCTGCGATCGACGCCGGCCTGCCCTACACCTACACCTTCTCCTTCGACACGGCGGGCCGCTCGATGATGGGCCTGGCGCCGAAGGACGTGCACGGGGTCGGCGAAGGCTTCGCCGATTCCGCGGTCGCGGTGGGCGCCAATTGCGGCGTCGGCGCCTCGGATATCCTCGCCTCGCTGCTCGACATGACCGCCGCGAAGCCGGATGCCAAGGTGATCGTCAAGGGCAATTGCGGCATTCCCGAATTCCGCGGCACCGAGATCCACTATTCCGGCACGCCGGAACTGATGGCCGACTACGTCCGGCTCGCGGTCGATGCCGGCGCTAAGATCGTCGGCGGCTGCTGCGGAACGTCGTTCGAACACCTCGCGGCGATGCGCAAGTCGCTCGACGCGCACCAGCGCGGCGACCGCCCGACCCTGGAGGCGATCGTCGAGCGCATCGGACCGTTGCGCAACAAGACGGCGGACCAGAGCGGAGGCGTTGGTGGCGAGGGCCGCCGGCGCCGCCGCGCTTGAAGAGATAGCGAACGGGGCAGTATTCACCGAGACGGCATCTCTATTCCCGAGTGATGATCTTTTCCGATCGAAGGTTGCACCGAACTTTCTGCAGTCTATAGTCCTCCAGCCGGGCGATGGGGGTTCCGTGAGACATGACGGAGAGTGAACTCGACGAGCATTTTGGTTCGGCGCGAGGACCAAGTCGCGTCGACCCGTGGGAGAATGGAAGTGTTCCAGCGTCTCTCCGGTCGTTGGATTCAGAAGAGATCGCTGCCTTGCGCAGTCTCAAGGACGCCGCAGATTGCGAGCTTCTCAGACACGCGGCCAGCAGCAAGAGCCTTCTCTGGGCCGTGGATATCGATGGAACGCCGGTAATCGCGGTGGAGGAACTCGCGCCTATTGCCGCGATCGCGCACAGGCGCGGCCTTCCGCGTCGGCGAAATCTCGTTCATCCGGTCGAGGAACGCAAGCTTGGACATCCCTGCCTCGTCGCGGGTGGAGCCGCGCGAATTGCCGGCGAGCTGTTCCTCCAGCACCGGAACGGTGCTATGGTCTGGTTCATGAACGTCAATTCCGGGCGCTATTGCTACGACAACCCGCCATCCGACGTGCAAATCCGAAATGCCGCCGCAATGTTCCTTCAGAGGGGCCTGCCTGTGGAGGTAGACAGTGACTTCTGAACGGCCGCTACAGGAACCCGTAAACTCTTCCGAGCCTATTGTCCTGTTCGCGCAACCCCCGACAGTGCGCGGCGTTTTTGTTTTTTGGACAGGAGCAGACCTATGAAGAAAGATTCAGCAGGTGGTTCCCCCGAGTTGAACACGGACAGGGACGTGGATGTTGCTCGTGTGTCCCTCAACCTCGGCGCTTTCCGGCCCAATGAGCGCGACGAGGTTGAAGCCCTGATGATCACGGACGTC
This sequence comes from Rhizobiaceae bacterium, assembly GCA_019635715.1. GTDB lineage: Bacteria > Pseudomonadota > Alphaproteobacteria > Rhizobiales > Rhizobiaceae > Kumtagia. The sequence goes on from JAHBYY010000032.1 coordinate 29,365, forward strand.
GGCAGGCGGATCGTCGCCGCGGCCGTCGCGGAACATCTGGAGGGATGGAAACGCGGTGATTGGCTGGATCGTCCCTACATCGAGAGACTTGGAAACTGGTTCGGGAGAAAAGCACCTCCCGCGATGCTCTCGCAGCTCAACAAGATCGCCGGCAGTGACCCGCATCCTGCCTATGTCGCGTTCGCGACGGGAATGGGCCGCAGTTCGCTTGCTTCCGACGGTGCAGGAAGTTCGGATTACCGGCACATGGCCGCGGCGGTCTGATCCACGGCCTGCTGCGCGTGGCGACACTCAACCGCGCGTCAGATCGCTGAGCACACGGTGATAGCCCGCCTCACGCTCGCTCAGCCATCCGAAGGCCTCGCCCCAGGCGGCCGGATCGGTCGTGGCTATCCTGTGATCGACGAGATGGCAACAGGCGACCGGGTGGCGCAACGGCGAGCCGAGCGCCTCTCCCAGTGCCGGGTCGAACGCTGAAAGACGGCGCAGCGTCGTCGCATGGGTTTCGCCGCGCCGGCCGCGCACGAACATGCCGACGCTGCGATTGGTGATGTAGAGCGAGATCACCAGATCCTCTGCAACCGGTCGCCAGCGCGAGTACAGGCTGGCGTGGAGCAGGCCAGGTCGAGCATGGGCCGCATAGCCCTTCCAGAAGGCTGCGATGTCGACGGCGCCCAGCCGTCGCAGGCCGATCGTCGGCAGGTCCCACTCATCCATCACGGTGCGCCGGAAACAGACCGCCGAGGAAGTTTTCCAGCCACTGCGCCTGCCGTCGGTCATGAAGTGCCATCAGCCGATCCTGTTCGTCGCGCGGCTGGACCCCCGGCAGACCGTATCGCGCCGTGCCGCCATCCTGCCATCGCCGGAACGCCGCCGCAGTCACCTCTGCATGGAACTGGAAGCCGAACACCCGCTCGCCGATCCGATACGCCTGGTTCGGGAAGGTCTCCGTCGACGCCAGATGGATCGCACCGGACGGCAGGTCGAAACCATGCCGATGCGATTCGGCGACATACATGGGAGCCGACAGGAATGAGCCGGCCTCCGGCGATGGCCGCAGCTCGTAGTAGCCGAACTCGTGCGCGCCGCTCGCCAGTTCGCCGACATGCGCGCCAAGATGATGGGCGATCTGCTGGGCGCCCAGGCAAATCCCCAGCATCGGCACATCCCAGCGCAGGCAGCGCTCGATGAAAGCATATTGGTCGCGCAGAAAGGGATGCGGCCCGAGGTCATAGGCGTTGTAGAGTCCGCCATAGATCACGCATCCGGCGACCTCCGACCGATCGGCCGGCAGCACCTCAGCGGCAAACGGCCGGACGGTCTGCGTGGCAAGTCCGGAGCGCGCCAAAAAGTCGGCAACCCTGTCGTCCTCGGGCCCGTCGTCGTGGCGCACCAGGATGATCTTCCCGTCCATCGTCATGTCTCCTTGCGCCGCAGCATCACCGTTCGGAGAGACAAAAGGCAAGCGGCGGACCTGCCCGGCCGGAAGGCCCGCCGCCGGCCGCGCCGCAGGCTCGCGGCGCGACCAGCAGCCTCCGGCTTCAGAGATCCTCGATCTCGCGCCGCGCCTTCTTCAGGATATCGCGCGCCTTGCGCGACTGTTCCGGCGAGAACTGGCCACGCCGCATCCGCACGAACACCGCCCTGGCGATGCCCTTCACCTCGTCGCCCAGCGAGACTTCGCCGCTGTCGGCCGAAACCTGCTCGATCTGGGCGTTGATGCGCGCCAGCTCGGCGGCGTTCTCCTCCAGATAGGCCGTGCCCTGCCCGGTGATCGAGTAGAGGCGCTTGTTCGCCTCTGCCTGCGAGGACACCAGGTCGGCCTCCTCGAGCATCTGCAGCATCGGATAGATGGCGCCGGGGCTCGGACTGTAGGCGCCCTGGAACTTCGCCTCCAGCGCCTTGATGATGTCGTAGCCATGGCGCGGCGCCTCGGCGATCAGGCCGAGCACGACGAGACGCAGCGCACCCGGATCGAACATCCGCGGCCCCCGCCCGCCGAACGGGCCGCCGCGGTGACGGCCGAACGGGCCGCCATGACCGCCGCCTCTCCCGCCGAACGGGCCACGCCCGCTCATCAACCAGCCTTCGCGGCGCTGATCGCATTCATGGGATCGATGAAACATGGGATTTCCTTTCATAGATATATCTTTCATGAGACATATCTATTGAACGATATATCGCCAATCAAGCCCGGTGCCGAAAGAAATTGGTCCTGCCCGCCGTCGTCAGGAGCAGATTCAAACGTTTCGCTGGAAATGCGCGGATTTGCGCGGAACGCCGCGCTGCGCGATCAGTCGAAGCTGGCAGGCGGAAGGCGGAACCCGCCTCGAAATCAGGCGGCTGTGGCTGCCCTGGCCGCGACGGAGATCTCGTACCGGTCGCGGCCACCGGTCTTGGCGCGATAGAGCGCCTTGTCGGCATGACGCAGAAGGTGATGAAGATCGTCATGCCCGCTTCCGGCATGGATCCCGATGCTTACCGTCGCGCGGATGACAACCCCGTCCTGCAAGGTGACGTTCGTGCCCGTAAGCACCCTCTGGATCCCGGCGGCAAAGCTGGCCGCCTGGTCCGCGGCGCAACGAGGAAGAAACACGGCGAACTCTTCGCCACCGATCCTCGCCACCCGATCCATCGGCCGCACCGACCGAGTGAGCACGGAGGCGAAGGCGACGATCACCTGGTCGCCGGCGGCATGCCCGTACCGATCGTTGATGGACTTGAAATGATCGATGTCGACCATCATCACGGCCGCCGGATCGGAACCGCGCGCCAGCAGCCGCAGATCCTCGTTGCTCCGATCGAAGAACGTCTGCCGATTGAGCAACCCGGTCATCTGGTCGCGCTCGGCCAGCAGGCGCAGCCTTTGCACCAGCTCGTTGCGGCCCGCCATCACCGAGGCGACGAAAAGCGGGCTGAGGGAGATCAGCGTCACGCCGGCTCTGGCGGACAGCAGGACGGAACGATCTTCAAGGTCCGCGACGAGCGGCAGGACACCGAAGCGGATCGAAAGCAGCGCCCAGGCGCCATAGGCGAATGCCAGGCAGGCCGTCGAGAAGATCCCGAAGGTAAGCGCGCACCAGAGCAGCGCCGGTACCGGCACGGCGATGGCGCCCGGCCCGCCGATCGCCATCGCCGCCACGGCCGAGACGGCCAGAGCGAACAGGGGAAGCGCCCGCGACAGCGTCGGGAGCCCCAGATTGGCTCGCCAGCGCCTGAACGCCACGCCGTCGATCCGTGGTAGTGTCAGCAGCAGAGGCAGGAACGCGGTGGCATTGACGGCTTCCGTGACGAACCAGAAGGTCAGCCCCCCGGCCGGAGTCCCGCCGAACAGCATCGGATCGGCGATCGAACCACCGAGACCGGATACCAGCGCCATCACCCCAACCCCCATGAGCAGGAACAGCACGGAGTTGGGGCGGCGCAACCGGCGGTCCCGGACATCGAGCCTGGAGAAGACGAGATATCCCGCCGCGACCGCGCCCAGGTTGCAGCCGTTGAGGACGAGGTTGGGCACCAGCCCGGCGCCTGTGGCGGCGTCGGCCAGGATGAAGCCGGCGGCCGCGGCGACCCAGGACTGCCACGTCGCCAGCGACGGGAAGCGGACCAGCATGCCGAGCATGAAGGCATTTGCCGGCCAGAGCGTCGCGACGTCCAGTCCGGGACGCGTGAAGATGCCGAACAGGCACAGGAGGAAAACGCCACCGCCAAGGCCGAGGCTTCCCGAAAGGACAGGTCTCATCGGAGCTAACCTCGACAGGAGCCTCGAAACCGCGGAGCAAAATCCGATTATCGGTCATGAAACTGACTGAACGGTAAATTCCCGGCGTGCTTCGCTCCGATAAGAGGCCGGCGGAACTTGCGCTCCGCCGGCCTGCCTCACCCGCCCTTTGAAACCGGCCTGCCCCTGTGCGAGCCCCCGCCCGCGGCAAGCCGGAGTTTCGCCGCTACTGCCTGCCGCCTTCCAGCGCCGAGGCGAGGCGCGCCAGCGACAGGAATTCCGACCGGTACCCGAACGGATCGGAACCCCTGGCAGCAGTGGCGATCTCGATGATCTTGTCGAAGCCGAATCCGGCGGTCTGGTCGGAATTGCGCAGCTTCTGGCCAAAGGCTGCAACCGCGACCGAGAACCGCTGGTCGGTCGAGGCGGCGTCGAAGGACGACACCTCGTTGGCCGACGTCACCGGCGTCGTGATCAGCTTGGATACGTCGCCATTGGGCGCCTTGTAGCGGATCTTGACGAAGGCATACTCGTCGGCATTGGCGACGCCGCCATTGTCGGTCGAGGCCTGGCCGTAGCGCAGATCGTCGATCATCGTCGCCGGGCTGCCCTTCGGCGTGATCTCATAGATCGCGGTGACCGAATGACCCGAGCCGATCTCGCCGGCGTCGACCTTGTCGTTGTTGAAATCCTCGCGGTTCAGCGCCCGCGTCTCGTAGCCGATCAACCGGTATTCCGAGACCTTCGCCGGGTTGAACTCGACCTGGATCTTCACGTCCTTGGCGATCGGAAAGATCGTCGAGGACGCATCCTGCACGAGCACCTTCTCGGCCTCCTGCAGCGTGTCGATATAGGCTGCCGTGCCGTTGCCGTTCTGGGCGATGGTCTGCATCATCCGGTCGTTGAGGTTGCCGCGTCCGAAGCCGAACACCGACAGGAAGACGCCGCTCTGGCGCTTCTCCTCGATGATGCGCTTCAGATCGTCGTCGTCGCTCTGCCCGACGTTGAAATCGCCGTCCGTGGCGAGCATGACGCGGTTGACGCCGCCCTTGACGAAGGATTTTTCCGCCAGCCGGTAGGCTTCCTTGATGCCCGCCTCGCCGGCCGTCGTGCCGCCGGGGGTGAGCGTGTCGATGGCGCGAAGGATCTTGTCCTTCTCCGAGACCTTCGTCGGTTCGAGCACCGTGCCCGCCTCGCCCGCATAGGTGACGATCGACACCGTGTCGTCGGGCGACAGCGTGCCGACCAGCAGCCGGAACGCCGACTGGAGCAGCGGCAGTTTGTCGGGCTCGTTCATCGAGCCGGAGACATCGAGCAGGAACACCAGATTGGCCTTCGGCTTCTCGGCCGGCATCACGTCGTAGCCCTTGATCGCGACATGCATGAGCCGCGTGTTCGCGTTCCACGGCGTCGGCATGACGGTGACGGTCGAGTTGAACGGCGTTTCGGCCGTATCGGGACCTTTCCAGTCGTAGGGGAAGTAGTTGACCATCTCCTCGACCCGCACCGTGTCGGCCTGCGGCAGGAACCCTTCCTTCAGCGAGCGGCGGACGAACGAGTACGAAGCGGTGTCGACGTCGATCGAGAAGGTCGAAACCGGATCCTCGAGCGCGGATCGAACGGGATTGGTCCTGAAATCTTCGAAGCGGTCACGGTTTTCCTCCTGAAGAATGGGCATGTCGGACGGAGCGATTGCGGCCGACGGCGCCGCCATCAGCTTGGAGTTCGCGCCGGCAGCCATGTCGCGGGTGACGCGGCCGGCCGACTGCGGCGCTGGCGCGGCCACGATACCGCGCCCGATTTCAGCCTCCTGTGCCGCCATCGGGGCGAATGCCTCGCTCTCCTGCCTGACTTCTCCACCGAGAGAGGCCTTTCCACCCGAGGTGACAACCTCCGGCTTCGCCGGCTCGGCCGGCGCGAGATCCGCCAGCACGTCCCGAGACTCCTCGTCCGCGTCCATCTTCTTGTCGACGGACGCCTGCTGGCCGCCGATGTCCTTCGCGGGCTGGCTCGGAGCAGCCTCCTGGGGCCTCTGCCGAGCCGGCGCGTCCGTCGCGTGCTGCCCCCCCGTGCCGAACGAGAACGGCGATTCCTTGAGGAGATACACCGTGGTGTAGCCGGCTATCGGCAGCGCAACCAGGGTCGCCAGCGCCGGGGTCGCATAGAGCTTCTTCTGCATCATCCCACTCCAAAGCTTTGTTGCTTTGTCGGTGAGACGAACCGGCCGCGCCGATCCTTGGGTCGCCACTGAAACTTTTTTAGCTTCGAACGCCTGCATGGCGGCGCGCATGGCGCGGTCACGGGCCTCGTTGCTCGGCCGCGGCGCGGAGATCGCGCGCAAGCTGTTGAGTTCGTTGTCGTCGACCATGGTCAACCTTCCCCGGCCTGGCGCATCAGCACCTTCAGCCGCTTCTTCGCTTCATGGATGTGCCAGGACACCGTGGTTTCCGAGATGGCCATAACCTCGGCCGCAGCCGCGTGGCTCAGCCCTTCGCCGTAGACGAGCAGGACGGCGTCGCGCTGCTTGTTCGGCAACTGCCGCACCGCCTGCCAGAGAGTTTCGATCTGGGCGTCGGGCTCCGCCCCGTGCTGCGCACTGCCCGCGATCAGCGCCTCGACGCCGTAGGCTTCCAGCTTTGCCGCTTCGCGCACCGACTTCCGCATCATGTCGCGCGAGGCATTCAGCGTGAGCGCGTAGAGCCATGTCGTGAAGGCGGCTGCGCCCCGGTAGACTTGGATCGCAGTGCCCAGCCTGACGCAGACCTCCTGCGCCACATCCTCGGCGTCGGCCTTGCGTCCGCACCAGCGGTAGGCGACGCGATAGATGAAATCGTAGTGGCGCTCGACCAGCCGGCCGAAGGCGTCGGCGTCGCCGCCACGCGCCAGCCCGACGAGTTCAGCGTCGGTCGGTTCCATCTCGTCCAGCGTCATCGCCATCATCGCAGGTTGGACGACTGCTTCTGGCCAATCCTTGGGGCGATGGAAAGATTTTTCCTGCCCGGTCGCGCAATGACCGGATCAGCCGCGGCGAAGACGTTCGATGGTTTGCGGGTCGGGAGATCCGTCGAAGAAGCGATCCAGCGCCCGCTGGAACACAGCACCGCCGCCGGCAGCGGCAAACAATGTCATCGAAGACCGGAACTTCATGTCGTCCGGGTTGCCGAAAATGTCGTGTGCACTCCCCGCCTGTTCGAGCACGAGTCCGGTGAGCGTCAGCAGCCTTTGGCCGAGCACCGGATGCCGCAGATAGGCTTTCACCTCGTCGAGTGAGCCGATGGCGAAGCGCCGCGATATGGCGCTGTGTCCCAGACCGGCGATCTGCGGAAACACGAACCACATCCAGTGGCTCTCCTTGCGGCCGCGCCTCAGCTCCCCAAAGACCCGGTCGATGACCGGCGCCTGCGCGGCGACAAAGCGCTGCAGATCGAACGGGTCGCCGGTCACCCGGTCATCCTCGCGCCCTTGCTTCAACCCGAAAGTGCGGAGGCGAGGTCATCCAGTTCGCCCATGGCTGCCAGCACGTCGAACTCCTCTTCGGCATCGGAGGTATTTTTCTCGCCACCCATCACCTGGATGAAATCTGACAAGGACGTATTCGCGGTCGGGACATCGTTACCCGCAGAGATATCTGAAACTATTTCATCCACCAGCTTCCACTCGCCGCAGCTCATATCGGCCGAAATCTGTGTTCTTGCCGTATTCCTAGCAAATTTGTTCCTTCCGAAGAACTTTACCTTGTCGATTCCGATCAAAATATTCCAATCTATGCTGGCGAGGCGTATGAAGTGTTCGATACCGCCTTGCTCATAGGAGGCGACGACGAAGGTTTGAAACTCATTGCGCATGTCGAGCGACGACAGCAAGCCTTCCTGGTCGTCGAGCTTGAGATGAACGGGAACCTTCCAGTTCGGATTGTCGGTGGCGCGCACACTGCATTCGGTCGCCGATCCGCCAAGCTTGCTGCTCGCGCCGTTGAGCCAGGGGCGAGCCCGGATGCCGCAGTCGAGCAGCAATCCGCCTTTCCGAAGTTCCTCGCGTTTCACCGCGAAATTCACGACCTGCCCGGCTGGTTGCTTGTATTCTGCGAAACGTCGGCCTTCCGTCAGATACTGGACGAACCCAAGCTTTATCGGCGGAGCGTTTTGCGGCGCCCCGACGCAGGCGGCGTGCAGATTGAATTCGATCATCTGGCCGTTGGCAAAATTCGGGAGATCGCCTGAACTGGCATTCTTGGAAATCTCTCTGGTCAGTTCGACCGCGTCGCCGACATAGAGCGAGTTGCCGAGAGGCGGCCGATGGGTCGTGGAGCTTGCGCTACCTTCAACCGCCATGACCCCCGTAGGCGCCAGGCATGTCACCACCCCGACGCGATCCTTGCCGGTCTTGGCGGACACGGTGAACTTGATGTCGTATCCTTTTACCATGCGATTGAACGTCTTGGTCTGGCACATTCCCTCCCCCCAAGATTGATTTTCAGGCCCCACGGCGATCTTCGGCACAGCGCCTTGACGAACCCGATCGGCCGCCCCGGTGGCGCGCCCCGCTCATCGTAGATGCCGCGCTCATCGTAGACACTGTCGTCGGGCACGGTCCAGTCGTGGCTCATCCCGGCCGGGTCTCGATGATGGGATCGATCTCCACTGCGCGGCGCCTCGGCCACCTTCGCCGACCGGTCGCGCGGAAGCCGCGGTCGACGCCGGCGTCGGCGCACTGCTCGAGCTGCATCGCCGGCGAAGTCCTGCCGATCGTCGGAGGCTATTGATGACGATCGGAGGGTCGAGCGGCCGGCTCGTCAGACGTGCCGCCGCTCGGTCAGCGGCTGAACGCCGCCATGTGGAACGCCTGCATGTCGGGCGGATAGCGATAATCCGCGCCGTAGGGGCAGGCGTTGCGGTCGAGGCAGCCGCCGTGCCGGCACGCCCCGCCAGTTTCTCCACGGACATGGCCGAGGCAGCGGTCGTAGGCGAAACCGGCCGCTGAATACGCGTCCACCGGACAGGCATTCAGGCAGGGTTTCCCGACACATGCATCGCAAAGATGAATCGGTTTCTGCGCGTCGGGCAGATCGACCGGCACGTCGAACAGCAGCGCCCCGCGATAGGCATGCCACAGCCCGTACTCGGGATGCATGAGGATCCCCAGCGGTGACGGGCGCAGCCCCTCTGCCCGCATCGCCCAACGCTGGAACGGCAGGTAGGGCCGGTCGCTCGGGAACACCGCCCGCGCGCCGGCCTTGTCCGCGACCGCTCCGATGACTTCGCGCGACCAGCTATCAAGCGGGTTGGCGAGCGTCGCGGGCTGCGATCGCTTCCACCCCAGGAAATGCAGCCAGGCTGCCCCGCCGGCCTGACCGACCAGCAACACCGAACAGGCCGGGATGTCGCCGGGACCTTCCGGCGCGCCCTCCCCCGTATCGAAGGCCAGACCGCCGCGCAGGAGAAGGCCATGCGCGGCAAGGCCCTCGGCCATCTCGGCGGCCGACATCACGGGTTCGCGCCGCAGAGATTTGGCGTAGACCTCATCGCGTGCCATCATACCACCCCAGGATCGACGCCGACATCCGCGACGCGGCACTGGATCGGACCTTTCGCGTGCAACTCGCGTTTGATGGCTCTTTCCGGCAAGTGTGGACCGATATGTCGCAAGAGGCACGATCGTCTGCCTCCATCAGTCAGGAATTTGATCATGGCATGGCAATTTCCGCAGTCAGCAACCGGGAATGACACTGTTGTCCTGCTGGACGAGGAAGGCGAAAGCGCTTTCGTAGGGGTCGGCGTATTCATCGCCGTGGAGGGAAACGGCGCGGCCACCATTTATGGCTCGAACAACAAGCACAAGATCGTCGTCGCAGGCACGGTGGCCAATGCCACCAACTCCGCCATCTCGCTCGGAAACGACGCCGCGGTTTCCAACGGTTCGGTGGTCACGGTCGAGCAGACCGGACAGGTTCGCGCATTCGACCAGGTGCCGGCCTTCAGGATCAACGGTTTCGACATGGACGTCGTGAACCATGGCCTCATCACGAGCGACGGCTTCGCAGTGACGTTCAACGGGCAGGCGGCGCAGGGCTATTCCTCCCTCGTCAATACCGGCACGATCGAAGCGGCGCTGATCGCCGTCTCGCATGGCGGCGGCGCCACCACGACCGAGCGCTTGATCGTTACGAATTCCGGCACGATCAAGGGCGGCTCGGCATCCTACGATTCACTGGACATTTGGATAGCCAAGGACGAAATCACCAACTCTGGCAAGATGATCGGCGACATCCATCTCGGCGGCGGCGACGATCTCTATGACGGACGGCTCGGAACGATCGCCGGCAGCGTCTATGGCGGCGAAGGTGCCGACCGGCTCTACTCCGGCGCCGGCAACGACAGCCTCTACGGCGGCGGCGGCAACGATACCTTCTATGGCGGGGCTGGTGCGGACCGCTTCATCGGCGGCACCGGCGTCGATCGCGTGACTTATGCAAGCGCCACCGCCGGCGTGAAGGCCAGCCTGACCAATCCCGAGATCAACACCGGAGAAGCCAAGGGAGACACCTACTCCTCGATTGCCAATCTTTCCGGCTCGAATTTCAAAGACTATCTGTATGGAAACGGCGGCGCCAACGAGATTTCCGGCTATAGCGGCGACGACCTTCTCAAGGGCTATGCCGGCAACGACACGCTCACCGGTGGCGGCGGCAAGGACATCTTCAATTTCAATACGGCGCTCGACGCCGCGAACAACGTCGACACCATCACCGACTTCAGCTTCGTGTCCGATACGATACAGTTGGAGGATGGCATCTTCACCATGGTTGGACCCGCGGGCACGCTGGCCGCCACCGCCTTCCGTGCCAACACAAGCGGTCTGGCCGAAGATGCAAGCGACCGCATCATCTACGAGACCGACACCGGCGATCTCTACTACGACGCGGACGGCAACGCCGCCGGAGCTTCCATTCTATTTGCAAGGCTCGGCATCGGCCTGGGCATCACCAACGCCGATTTCGTCGTGATCTGAACCCGGCGCCGGCCGCGCGCGGCGGCAATGTCACCGCTTGCCCGGCGGATCGCTGAAGGCGCTCCGCCAGACTTCCTTGTGGATGATGTCGGCCACTTTAGCCCGGCCTGAAACGGGCTCCTTTCACGTGAAGGCGTCGGGCATCGACGCCTTCTTCTGTGCGATGAAGGCCTTGAGCGCCTCGTCGATGGCCGGGTCGAGATAGGGAGCCTCGTAGCTGTCCAGCCAGCGCCGGGCCAGTTCGTTGGCGCGCTGCGGCGCGGTCTTCTCGCCCTCGGCCTGCCACTGTTCGAAGGAATTGTTGTCGGCGATCGTCGACCGGTAGAAGGCGGTCTGGAAGTTCGCCTGGGTGTGGTCGCACCCAAGAAAGTGCCGGTCGGTATCGCGCAGGCCGACCTGGCTGATCGCGTCCATCGCCTGGCCATTCTCGGAAAGATCGACGCCCTCGGCAAACTTCTGCTGCATGCCGAGCTGGTCGATGTCCATCATGAATTTCTCGTAGCAGGAGGCCAGGCCGCCCTCGAGCCAGCCGGCCGAATGGAGGACAAAATTGGTGCCGGCCAGGATCGTCGAGTTGAGCGTGTTGGCGCTCTCATAGGCCGCCTGCGCATCCGGAACCTTCGAGGCGCAAAGCGAGCCGCCGGTACGGAACGGCAGGCCGAGACGGCGCGCGAGCTGCGCCGCGCCATAGGAGACCAGCGACGGCTCCGGCGTGCCGAAGGTCGGCGCGCCGGACTGCATGGAGATCGACGAAGCGAAGGTGCCGAACAGCACCGGCGCGCCGGGCCGCACGAGCTGCGTGACCGCCGCGCCGGCGAGCACTTCGGCCAGCACCTGGGTCAGCGTGCCGGCGACGGTGACCGGGCTCATCGCACCCGCCAGGATGAACGGGGTGACGATGCAGGCCTGGTTGTTGCGGGCATAGACCTTGAGCGCGCCGAGCATCGTGTCGTCGAACACCATCGGCGAATTGGCGTTGATCAGGCTGGTCAGCACCGTGTTGTTCTGGATGAACTCCTCGCCGAACACGATCTTGGCCATGTCGACCGTGTCCTGGGCGCGCTCCGGCGCGGTGACCGAGCCCATGAACGGCTTGTCGGAGAATTTGATGTGGCTGTAGATCATGTCGAGGTGGCGCTTGTTCACCGGCACGTCGACCGGCTCGCACACCGTCCCGCCCGAATGGTGGATCGACGGCGCCATGTAGGCGAGTTTTACGAAATTGCGGAAATCCTCGATCGTCGCATAGCGGCGATTTCCCTCGAGGTCGCGCACGAAGGGCGGGCCGTAGACGGGCGCGAAGACCGTGCCCTTGCCGCCGATCTCGACGGAGCGGGCCGGGTTGCGCGCATGCTGCGTGTAGATCGACGGGGCGGTCTTGAGCAGCGACCGCGGCAGTCCGCGCGGAAAATGCACCCGCTCCCCCTTCACATCCGCCCCGGCGTTTTTCCAGAGCTCCAGGGCTTCCGGATCGTCGCGGAACAGGATGCCGACCTCTTCGAGCACGGTGTCGGCGTTGTTCTCGATGAGAGCGAGGCCTTCCTCGCTGAGCACCTCGTAGAGCGGGATCTTGCGCTTGATGTAGGTGAGCTGCGTTCCGGGGCCGCCGCCGGTGCGGGCCGCGCGCCGTGCCGCCGCGCCGCCGCTCGCTCCCCTGCCCCGCCGCCCGCCGGCTTCCGGCTCAACCGCCACGTCGTCGCTCATCGTCGTTCTTCCCTGAATAGGCTTTCGCCGCGTCCGGCGCGGCAACTGTCCTGATCGTAGCCGCCCCCCTTGCACGAAACGGCCCGGCAGCGCCAAGCCCTGTCGCAAAACAACAAAGCGGCAACTGGCTCTGAACTGCCGCGAGAAGAATAGTCGTTTTTCATGCTCCTCAGGTCGCAATTCGGCCTTACCTGTCGTAACAAGCACCGGCTACAAGTAGCTTCCGCTCAACCCTGCCCAAGCCTCCAGAGAGCCACATGTCCGACGACGAGATCATTCTGTCCGAACTGTCCGACGACGAACTCGTGCAGCAGATGCACGACGATCTGTATGACGGGCTGAAGGAGGAGATCGAGGAAGGCACCAACATCCTTCTGGAGCGCGGCTGGGCGCCCTACAAGGTTCTGACCGAGGCGCTCGTCGAAGGCATGCGCATCGTCGGCGAGGATTTCCGCGACGGCATCCTCTTCGTTCCGGAAGTGCTTCTGTCGGCCAATGCGATGAAGGCCGGCATGCACATCCTGCGTCCGCTGCTCGCCGCCACCGGCGCGCCGAAGCAGGGCAAGATGGTGATCGGCACGGTCAAGGGCGACATCCACGACATCGGCAAGAACCTTGTCGGCATGATGATGGAAGGCGCCGGTTTCGACGTGGTCGACCTCGGCATCAACAATCCGGTCGAGAAATACCTCGCCGCGATCGAGGAGCACCAGCCCGACATCATCGGCATGTCGGCGCTGCTCACCACCACCATGCCCTATATGAAGGTGGTCATCGACACGATGAAGGAGAAGGGCATCCGCGACGACTTCATCGTGCTGGTCGGCGGCGCGCCGCTCAACGAGGAATTCGGCAAGGCCGTCGGCGCCGACGCCTATTGCCGCGATGCGGCGGTGGCGGTCGAGACCGCCAAGGAACTGGTCAAGCGCAAGCACAACAGCCGCGCTTCCGCCTGAGGGCACGGGCTGAAGCCGAACATGAAAAAGCCCCGCCAAGCGGGGCTTTTTGCTTGATGATGGAGGCGTCCTACTCGACCGAATCCTTCACCGCGTTGGCCGTCGCCTTGATGTCCTTGCCGGCACCGCGAACGGTGTTGGCGCAGCCAGAGGCGATGATGGCGCAGGCAAGCAGGGCGGCGAGCGGCGCAAGGCGGGAGAATCTGGTCACGGCGAGGTCCCTCTGAAATGGCTTCGACAGAGCTTGAACGGCGATGAAGGCAGGAAGTTCCAAGGCTGAAGCGGCGACCCGCACCGCGCCCGAAAGGGTGCTGGTCATCGCCTGCGGCATGCTGGCGCGGGAGGTTCTGGCGGTGAAGGAGCAGGCGGGGCTGGATCATCTCGACCTCACCTGCCTGTCCGCCGATTATCATTTCCGCCCCGATCGCATCGCGCCCGAAATGGATCGGGCGATCGTCAATGCGAGGGAGGAAGGCTATCGCCACATCCTCGCCGGATACGGCGATTGCGGCACCGGCGGACTGCTCGACCGTGTGCTCGAAAGGCACGGCGTCGAGCGGCTGGAAGGACCGCACTGCTTCGCCTTCTACCAGGGAGCCAAGGCCTTCGCGGCGGCCGGCGACCGCGACATGCTCGCCTTCTACATGACCGACTTTCTCTGCCGCCACTTCGACACCTTCTTCATGAAGCCGCTCGGGCTCGACCGGCATCCGGAACTCATCGGGGACTTCTTCGGCAACTACGAGAAGCTGGTCTATCTGGCGCAGACCGACGACCCGGCGCTCGATGCGGTCGCGCAGCGCGCCGCCGCCCTTCTCGGCCTGGCCTACGAGCGCCGCCTGACAGGCTACGGCGACCTCGTGCCCGTGCTGACGGCGGCGGCCGGCCGGAACGGTTGAGCGGCGGCCCTGTGCATCGGGGACCATCGAGGTGACATCCGGATCGTATCGCCTATGCTCGGCGCATTTGCGAAAATCCCGGACGGAAAAGCCCATGCGCCGATTGATGTTCATCGCCATCGCCACGATCCTGGCGGCTCCGGCGCCCGCCCTGGCCACCGGCGAATTGCAGTCGATGATCACGCCGGCCGACCAGACGCGGCTGGACGGCTACGGAGCCGTTCGCAAGGAGGCGATCGACGAGGCACGCAAGGGCGGATCGCCGTCCGAGGTGGCGATCCTCGATGGCATCCTGAGGAAACCGGCCCAGTCGTTCGCGGGCTTCGACATGACCGGCGCCTGGCAGTGCCGGACGATCAAGGCGGGCAATCTCAGCCCCCTCGTCGTCTACGGCTGGTTCAGGTGCCGGGTCACCGACGATGGATCGGGCTGGCGGCTGCAAAAGCTGACGGGATCGCAGCGCACCACCGGCCGCTTCTTCGACGACGGCGACAAGCGCCTCGTCTATCTCGGCTCCGGCTCGGTCAACGACGATCGTCCGCCGCCCTATGGCAGCGGCCCGGAGAGCGATCAGGTCGGCTACGCGTTCCGCACGGGCGCCAGGGAATGGCGGATCGAGTTTCCGTCGCCCCACAACGAATCGAAGCTCGACATATTGGAGCTACGCCGCTGAGCGCCGGATGACCGCCGCTGTCACCAAGGCTTAACCGGCTGCATTGCAGGATCGGGGCTGAAGGCAGGCAGGCGGACAGTGCACGCGCCATGGACGCAATGACGGCGCAAACCGAGATCGCGCAATCACAGCCCCGACCGGCGGGACGCAAGCTGCGCCGCCTGTCGTCGATCTTCGCGCGCCTCGCGGCTGAGCGGACCGAGCCGGTCTCGATCGCCGAGATCCTGGATGCGCTGGGCAACCGCAGCTTCGCCGCGCTGCTGGTGCTGTTTGCCGCCGTCAACATGCTGCCGCTGCCCCCCGGCGGGACGACGATTCTCGGCTTTCCCCTGGTGATCGTCGCGGCGCAACTGATGTATGGCAGCAAGCGTGCGTGGCTGCCGGACTTCGTCGCGACCAAGTCGCTCTCTGCCCAGCAGTTTCGTGCCATCATGGACCGGGTCGTGCCGCGTCTCGCCAAGCTCGAACGTTTCGTTCGACCGCGCTACTGGCCGTTCTGGCGGCGTCGCGGCAACAGGGCGATCGGCTCATTGGCGTTCGTCCTCGCGGTCATCGTCACGCTCCCCATTCCGTTCGGAAACCTCCTTCCGGCTTTCTCCATCGCCTTGCTGGGATTGGCGCTCGCCGAACGCGACGGCGTGGTGCTGGCGCTCGGCGGGCTTTTCACCGTGATCTCGCTCGGACTGGTGGCGCTGGTCGTCAGCGCAGCCGGGGTCGCCGCGCATTTCGCCCTCGGCTGGATGTTCTGATGGACCGTTCCGTTTCGTCGCATGTCGTCGTCGTGACGGAAGGCGGCGCGCATGTCTGGGGACTGGTGAATGCGCTCGGCGAGCGTTTCGGCCAGCCGACCGTGATCCTCGAACGGCCGGAATCGAAGAAGGCATTGCTGCGCGGTCGCGCCCGGCGGCAGGGCTGGCCGAGCGCGCTGGGTCAGCTCGCAACGATGGTGCTGATCCGAACCTCGAAGCTGCTTGGTCTGCGCAACCAGGCTGCGCTCGCGCAGCGAACCGGCTTCGACGCCACGCCGCCGCCCGAGTCCGCGGTCATCCGGATCGGATCGGCCGACAGCGGCGAACTGGTGGAGGCGATCGACCGCGCCGGCGCCAGGGTGGTCCTTCTCGCCGGATGCCGCCTGGTGCGGCGCGACACGCTCTCGCGCATCACCTGCCCGGTCCTCAATTACCACGCGGGGATCGCGCCGAAATATCGCGGCATGAACGGCGGCTACTGGGCGCTCGCCACCGGCGACGCCGCGAATTTCGGTACGACGGTGCATCTCGTCGACGCCGGCGTCGATACCGGACCGGTACTCCACCAGGCGCGCGGCAAGCCTGCCCCAGGCGATACCATTGCCACCTACGCCCTCACCCAGGCCGCCTTTTCGCGCGACATCTGCGTCCGCGCGGTCGGCGATGCCCTGGAGGGCAGGCTGAAGCCGGTCGAGACCGGCCTGCCGTCACGGCAGTGGTACCACCCGACGATCTGGTTCTATCTCTGGACCGGGCTCGTCCGGCGCGTATGGTAGGCGCGAGGCTGGCTCGTCGCCAGGCCCGGTGGCGCTAGGCTGGACACCATGAACGAGATCGACCACCGGCGCGTGATCGCCGACCTGTCGCACCAGACCCGCAGCGACCTGACGGCCAGGGTCGACGCGCCGGGTGTCGTCCGGGGGGTGGCGCTGGCGGCTGCCATGCTGGTTCTGGCCAGTCTGATCGCGCTGCGCGTGCCCTTCTGGCCTGTCCTGATGCTGCCGCTCGGCATCCTCATCGTTTTCCTGTTCACGCTGGAGCATGAATCCGTCCACGAAACCGCCTTCCGAACCTCAGGCATCAACAAGGCGGCCGCGGCGATGGCCGGCTTCCTGATCCTGCTTCCCCCGACCTGGTTTCGCTACTTCCACTTCGCCCACCACAGGCACACGCACGACCCGCAGCGCGATCCCGAACTGATGAGCCCAAAGCCGCAGACCTGGCCGCAGTACCTCGTCTACCTCTCGGGATGGCTCTACTGGAGCGGTATGGTCCGGGTTCTTTTTGTCAATGCCCTCGGCAGGGCCCGCGACGATTTCGTCCCGGAAAAGGGTCGCGCCAAGGTGATTTCCGAGGCCCGCTGGTTGCTCGGCCTCTACGTCCTGCTGGCGGCGATCTCGATCGCCCTTCAGTCGTCGCTGGCCCTCACGGTATGGATCGTTCCGGTCCTGCTCGGCCAGCCGTTCCTGCGTGCCTATCTGCTCGCCGAGCATACCGGCTGCCCGCATGTCCCGAACATGCTCGAAAACACGCGCACCACGTTCACGACGACGCTGGTACGCTTCATCGCCTGGAACATGCCGTTCCATGCCGAGCACCACGCCTATCCGGCCGTGCCGTTCCACAAGCTGCCCGAGTTCCACGACGTGGTGGCCGCACATCTGCGCTCCACCGAGCATGGCTATGTGCGCTTTCATCGCCGCTTCGCCACCGAACTCGGGGACGCGGCTGCGGAGCACCGTTGACCTGTCGCCGCGCATCGGCAGGACGGCGTGCCTGCGTCGTTTTTGAAGGTCCATGCGTCGTCCGATGAGAAGCGGGCGGCGGAACGTTGCGGCAATGCTCCGACACTGACCAGCGAGTTGCAAATGGCCGATCTGATTGTCGTCTACTGGCGCGATATCCCAGCCCAGGTGATCGTGAAGAAGGGGCGCACCAGCGCCAAGCGCGAACTTCCGCTGCGCTTCACCGAAGCGATCGACATGGCTGCGATGCGCACCGGCGCATCCGAGACGGATGCCTATCTCGCCGAGTGGCGGCGCGCCGATCCCGTCCCGGTCGGCGACGATCTCGAGGCCGAGGCCGACAAGGCTCTGGCGGACCTCGATGCGGGATATCATCGGGAGCGGCTGGTCGCTCTCGTCAAGGCAGGCGGCAAGGAAGATGTCTGATACCCAGCCGAAACCCACCACGGCGGCCGGCGTGCCCGGAGTCGCCATACCGCCTTCGGCGCCGGCCGGCGTGACGCAGGCCACGGTCGTCAAGAAGGCCGCGCCGAAGTCCGACTACAAGCCCGCGGACGTCTCGCCGCAGCGCCGCGTCCAGCGCTCGTTCACCGTCCGGCTCTGGGCAATCCGCCATTCGCGGCTGCTCGAATGGTTTTATGCCCGTTTCGCCGAAATGTTCCTGCTGCTCCACCCGCTGTGGAAGGGCCTCGGCTACGGCCGCGTCGAGGCTCCGGTGAAGTTCGTCGAGAAGCGCGTCAAGGGCTTCATGTTCGACTGCCGCATGTGCGGCCAGTGCATCCTGTCGTCCACCGGCATGTCCTGCCCGATGAACTGCCCCAAGCAGTTGCGCAACGGCCCCTGCGGCGGCGTGCGCGCCAACGGCCATTGCGAGGTCGAGCCGGACATGCCCTGCGTCTGGGTCAAGGCCTGGGAGGGCTCTCGGCAAATGGTCAAGGGCGACGCCATCCTCAACGTGCAGAAGCCGGTCGACCAGTCGTTGCGCGAGACCTCGGCCTGGCTGCGCGTCACCGCCCAGGCCGCGGCCGCAAAGGAAGCAGTGAAGGCGGGTGCAGCATGATGACCAACGTCGCGCCCCTTCGCGCGCCCCTCTGTCCTGCCGGACATCTCCCCCACAAGGGGGGAGATTGGATGTCATGTATGGTTTCGCCACTCTTCAACGCTGCAAGAAGGGCGACGTCACCGGAACTGCCGATCTCCCCCCATGTGGGGGGTCCGAAGGACGGGCCGAGACCAGCGGCTCGGGCCAGGGCGTCCGGCAGGACAGAGGGGGGCGCCGTCGAGCGCCTGCCGTTCCGGAAAGGTCGGTCATGATCCCGCCGCGCATCCCGCAGCTCGACGAGAATCCGGCCGGCCTGCATCTGCCGCTGGAACCGCTGCCCGGCCACACCTCGCTCGGCCGCCTCGAGCGTGTGCTGCGGCGCGGCGAATTCGCCGTCACAACCGAGCTCAATCCACCCGACAGCGCCGATCCCGAGGATGTCTACAACCGGGCAAAGATCTTCGACGGCTGGGTCGACGGGATCAACGCCGTCGATGCCTCCGGTGCCAACTGCCACATGTCGTCGGTCGGCATCTGCGCGCTGCTGACGCGCATGGGCTATGCGCCGATCATGCAGATCGCCTGCCGCGACAAGAACCGCATCGCCATCCAGGGCGACGTGCTCGGCGCCGCCGCCATGGGGGTTGCCAACATCCTGTGCCTCACCGGCGACGGCGTACAAGCCGGTGACCAGCCGGGCGCCAAGCCGGTCTTCGACCTCGATTCGATGTCGCTGCTCGAAACCGTGCGCATCATGCGCGACAACGGCAAGTTCCTGTCGGGCCGCAAGCTGACCACGCCGCCGAAGCTGTTCCTTGGCGCGGCGGTCAATCCGTTCGCCCCGCCCTACGATTTCCGT
>JAHBYY010000033.1 GCA_019635715.1 Rhizobiaceae bacterium
CCGTGCGCACCGTGTCCTTTGCGCCTTCGCCGACCGCCTCGACGACGATGTCGGCGCTGTTGCTGACGATGAAGGTGTCGTCGCCGTTTCCGCCGATCATCCGGTCGATGTTGGTGCCGCCGTCGAGGTAGTCGTCGCCGTCCTCGCCGGCGATCGTGTCCTTGCCGGAGCCGCCGAATATGCTGTCCTTGCCGAGGAAGCCGACCGCGGCGTCGTCGCCGCCATTGAGCCGGATGACGTTGTCGACGCTGTTGCCGGAAACGAGATCGTTGCCGCCGCCGGTCGTGGCGTTCTCGATGATCGTGCCGCGGGCGATCGAGATGTTGTAGGTCATCTCGTCGGCATCGGAGAAGGTGCCGGGCGACAGATCGATGAGCGACGGCGTGTTCCAGCCGCTGACGTCGATCGTGTCGGTCCCTCCGGTGTCGTAGATGCACAGGAACGGATGCTTGTTGGCGGTGAAATCGTAGACCGAGCCCTGCGAGGTGGCGTTGAACCCATAGGTGGAGTTGCCGGGCCGTGTCGCTTCGGCGCCGTAGAAATCCTGGATCGCCATGATGTCGTCCATCATGGGGGTCTGCGGGATATATTCCTGGCCATCGCCCGCAACGATGTCGGCGCCGGTGTTGAACGCCTTGAAGTAGGACATCAGCGTGAACATCTGGCTGTCCTGCCGATATTCGGCGGCGCCCTGATAGGTGAACTGGCCCTGGCTGGCGTCGTACTTGCCGGGATGGCTGAGGCCGAGCGCATGTCCCGCCTCGTGGATAAAGGTGGTCCAGCCCCAGGTGCCGATCGTCGGCGTGATCAGATCCTCGCGACCCGAATTCTGGGCATTGGCGTTGCCGTTCAGCCAGATCGAGCCGGCCTTGACCGTCCCATCGGGGAAATAGCCGTGCGCATACTGGATCGCCGTGGTGGTGTTGGCGAAGTTGATCAAGGCGTTCGCCGTCGCACCCTTGAACGCGATGTCCGGCGCGATGATCGCGTCCCAGACGTTGATGGCACTGTGCGCCGCCACTTCCTGCGTCGGACCCAGCTTCGAAAAGCCCGGAGCCTCGCCGTCCTGGAACCACGGCGCGTCCGGAAAGCTGTAGCTCAATTCGGGGTCGGGCCAATGAAAGCCCTGCGGCGTCTTGTGCAACTGGGCGATGATCTGCGCGTTGTTGAGGATCGGCTTGCCGTCATTGCCCTGGAACGGCGCGTCGCGGTGCTGGGTGATCAGGGCGCGAAGCGCCGCGGCGCTGGTCGGAAAGCTGGCGGCTGCGAGCATCGCGGCGGGCGGATCCGGCGGCACCTCGGTCGACCGAATGAAGTCGTGCAGACCTGTCTGGCCCAGCTCGCAGAACGCGCACATATTATCCTCCTGCCGAAGCTCAGAACATGTTCACCACAGAAGGCTGGTGAAGACAAGTATCGGGTCGGGCCGGTTCAACTTGATGGATAACAGCATCGACCAGCAACACGGCGGGGAAATTCAATCCCCGGCCTGTTGGCTTTCGGAAGCCGGCCTCTTTTTGACAAATGCGGCCGACACACGAGACCTGCATGCCGGTGCCGGATGCGCGCGGCACGCAGGTTCGGGCGTGGGACGTTCGGTTCCGGCACAGCGTGTCGAGGGAAGACTGGTACGCCCAAGGGGAATCGAACCCCTGTTTGCGCCGTGAGAGGGCGCCGTCCTGACCGCTAGACGATGGGCGCGTGACCAGTGGCCGGTATCTATGACGGGCCCGGCGAAAATGCAACCCGGATTCGGCTGCGCCGGGCCTCTCCGGAAAGTCGGGGGAAAACGCGGCAAGGCGGTCTGGAGCGGATCGCCCCGCGCCATTGCCGGAACGGCCAAGCGAGATCAGCCGGCCCTGGGCTCGATCAGGTCCCAGAGATTGCCGCAGAGGTCCTCGAACACGGCGACGGTGCCGTAAGCCTCGCACCGCGGCGCTTCGCGGAAACGCACCCCCTTTGCCAGCATCGCCGCATGGTCGCGCCCGAAATCGTCGGTCTCCAGGAAGAAGCCGACGCGGCCGCCGGCCTGGCCGCCGATGCGGGCGGCCTGGCCTGCATCCGTTGCCTGCGCCAGCAGGAGGCGTGCGCCGCCTTCCGGGCCGACCGTCACCCAGCGCTTGCCCCCGCCGAGATCGACGTCGTCGAACAGCGTGAAGCCGAGGCACCCGACGAACCAGCGAACCGCCGCGTCGTAATCGGCGACGACCAGGGTGACGGTGGCGAGGCGTCGGGCGGGCGGGCCGCTCATTGCGGGACGAGGGCGAAACGGCCGACGACGCGGCGCTCGGACAGGTCGTAGAGGAGGATGGCGCGACCGCCGCCGGACAGCTCGACATCGAGCGACAGGCGGCTGCCGGACAGCGCCTGCGAGACGATTCGGCTGCCGGCGGGCAGCGGGATCTCGCCTTCGAGCACCGTGCCGGGGGCGACGGGAATCTCGGAGGCCGACACGGCCGGCGGCGGCGCGGCGTCACGCGACTTGTAGACAACCGCGATGAGGACGGCGATAAGGGCGGCGAACAGAAGCCCGAGATTGATCGCGACGAAGCGGACGAGCTTGCGGCGCACCTTCTCGACCGCGGGGTCGAGCGGCTTCTCCTCCTCGTCGTCCAATGCAGGTCTTGCCATGAGTGTTTCCGGGCCGGTCGATGGCGACCCTGATAGCGAAGCCGGCAGCGCATGGAAAGGCCTGACGGCCGGGCCGGAGGCGGCTGGCCAACGGCTCGACCAGTGGCTGGCGACGGCGCTCAGCGGCGAGATCTCGCGCAGCCGGCTGCAGGCGCTGATCAGGCAGGGGGCGGTGAGCCTGGGCGGCGCCATCGTCACCGAGCCGAAGCGCAAGCTGGCGACCGGCGACACGGTGTCGATCGAGATGCCCGAGCCGGAAGCCCCGGAGCCGCGCGGCGAGGCGATCCCGCTCGACATCCTCCACGAGGACGACGACCTCATCGTCGTCAACAAGCCGGCCGGGCTGGTCGTCCATCCCGGGGCCGGCAACTGGACCGGGACGCTGGTCAATGCGCTGATCCATCATTGCGGCGACAGTCTCTCGGGCATAGGCGGCGTGCGGCGGCCGGGCATCGTGCACCGGCTGGACAAGGACACCAGCGGCGTGATGGTGGCGGCCAAGTCCGACCGCGCCCACAAGGCGCTTTCCGAGGCTTTTGCCGACCATGGCCGCGACGGCGACCTGCAGCGCGCCTATCTGGCGCTGGTGTGGAACATCCCGGCGCGCGCATCGGGCACGGTCGACGCGCCACTCGGGCGGGCGGCGGACAGGCTGCGGCGGGCGGTCGTGCCCGAGGGCCGCGACGACGCCCGCCACGCCGTGACGCATTACGAGGTGCTGGAACGTTTCGGCGAGGGCCGCGCGGACGTTCCGCAGGCGGCCCTGCTGGAATGCCGGCTGGAAACCGGCCGTACCCACCAGATCCGCGTCCATATGGCGCATATCGGCCATCCGCTGATCGGCGACCGCGACTATGGCCAGGGTTTTCGGACCAAGGCCAACAAGCTGCCGGAGCCGGCGCGCGGCGTGGTGGACGCATTTCCCCGGCAGGCGCTGCACGCCTGGCTGCTCGGCTTCCGCCATCCGGCGACTGGCGAGGCCATGCGGTTCGAGGCCGGACCGCCTGGCGATTTCTCTGGACTTACCGAAGCGTTTCGTAGTATCTAACGGTTACCTGCTCACCGTTGTTCACTAATCCGTGACATTGCGTTCGAGAGGGGAGCGATCGTGTATTTTCCCGATTCGTTCCTATATAAGCCTGTTTGGCCCGGTCAGGCTTCCATAGAAGGACCGCGCCATATGCCCGCCTTGATAAGGGGGCAATCTGACAAGAGGAGGGTGCATAAATGGCCCAATCATTACCCAGTATCGTTTCCGGAGAAGGCGGCCTGTCCCGCTACCTGGAAGAGATCCGCCGCTTTCCGATGCTGGAGCCGCAGGAAGAGTACATGCTCGCCAAGCGGTACCAGGAGCGCGACGACACCAATGCCGCCCACAGGCTGGTGACCAGCCATCTGCGCCTCGTGGCGAAGATCGCCATGGGCTACCGCGGCTACGGCCTGCCGATCGGCGAGGTCATCTCCGAAGGCAATGTCGGCCTGATGCAGGCGGTCAAGAAGTTCGAACCGGAGCGCGGTTTCCGCCTGGCCACCTATGCCATGTGGTGGATCAAGGCTTCGATCCAGGAGTACATCCTGCGCTCGTGGAGCCTGGTGAAGATGGGCACAACCGCCAACCAGAAGCGGCTGTTCTTCAACCTGCGCAAGGTGAAGGGCAAGATCCAGGCGCTCGACGACGGAGACCTCAAGCCCGACCAGATCGCCGAGATCGCCACAAGGCTCAACGTTTCCGAGGAAGAGGTGGTGTCGATGAACCGCCGCCTGTCCGGCGACGCCTCGCTCAACGCCCCGATCCGGGCGACCGAGGGCGAATCGGGCGAATGGCAGGATTGGCTGGTCGACGACCACGACAACCAGGAAGAGATGCTGATCGAGCAGGACGAGCTCGACAGCCGCCGGGCGCTGCTGACCGACGCGATGTCGGTGCTCAACGAGCGCGAGCGGCGCATCTTCGAGGCACGCAGGCTGGCCGAGGATCCGATGACGCTCGAGGACCTGTCGTCCGAGTTCGGTATCAGCCGGGAGCGTGTCCGGCAGATCGAGGTGCGGGCCTTCGAGAAGATACAGGACGCGGTGAAGACGGCCGCGCTGAAGCAGGCGCGGGCGCTGCGCACCATCGACGCCCAGCCGGCGGCTTAAAGCGCGTCGCGTCCAATTGGACTCAGGCGCGGCGCATTAAGTTCTTGGTTTGATGCATGTCGTTGTCCCGAAACCGGTTCCCACTTTCGGGCGACATGCATTAAGCCGCCGGCCCTATCTGCCGGATTCGAACCTTTCCAGCCATCCCTTGCCGATGCCGCGCTGCCGGATGATCGGCAAGGGGTTCTCGTTGTCCAGCCGGGAACAGAGGCGGTAGACCTCCAGCGTCTCGAGGTTCATGTCGCCGCGCTTGTGGAAGAACATCGCGGCGGCATAGCGTGCACGGCCGGACCAGTGCTCCCCCAGCGGGGCATTGACCAGCTCCCACTGTTCGGCGATCTCGTCCGCCTCGGTCGCCATCAGAAGCGGCCGGGCGGCGTCGCCATGCGCCGCTCGAGCTTGATGAAGGGCCGGGCCACGACTTTCGCGCGCTTCATCATCTTCTGGTACTGCAACTCGCGCATGGCGTAGATCTCGACCCACAAATCGTCGCGGCCCAGCTCGCCATAGGCGCGGCGCAGGCTGGCGATCGCGATGTTGCGCTTGGCGAGAGGCGACCAGATCGCCCCCGAAACGAGGCCGACCTCGCGATTCTTGCCATGATAGACGAGCGCATGCTCGGCCGGCACGTTGCCCTCGATCTCCAGCCCGACGAGAACCTGCGGCGCGCCGCCTGCCACCCGCGCCTTGACGATGGCGTTGCGGCCGTTGAAGTGCCCCTTCTTCATGTCGACCATGAAGGAGAGGCCGATCTCGTCCGGCATGCGGACGCGGTCGGCCCGGATGGCATGTTCGGCGGTGACGAAATCGGCATTGGCGACGATCAGGCCGGCCTCGATGCGGGCACGGTTGAGCGCGGCGTAGCCGATGGCGCGGATGCCGAACAGCGCGCCCGCCGCGAACAGCCGGTCCCACAGGGAAAGGGCCTGTTCGACGGGCACGAAAAGCTCGTAGCCGAGATCGCCGGTGAAGCCGGTGCGCGAGACCGTCACCTCGCCGCCCTCGTGCGGGAATGTGGCGATGTCGAAGGGTTTCAGCGCCTCGGCGCCGTCGAAGCCGGCGGCGTCCAGTACCGACCAGCTCGTCGGTCCCTGCAGGGCGAGGCCGGCGACGGCTTCGGTTTCTTCCTCGACCGTCACGTCGAAGCCCAGCGCGCTGTCGAGCAGCCAGGGCAGGTGCCGTTCCTGGCAGCAGAGGCGGAAGCGCGTCGGCGAAAGGCGGAACAGCGTGCCGTCGTCGAGCACGTGGCCGTCGTCGTCGCACCAGGCGGTGTAGTGGACGCGGCCGGGCCTGAGCTTCGCCACGTCGCGCAGCATGACCCGGTCGAGGAAGGCTTCGGCGCCCGAGCCTTCGATGCGGTACTTGACCATCGGCGAGATGTCGAAGACGGCCGCCTGGCTGCGGATGGCGAAATATTCCAGCTCCTCGTCCCAGAGCGACATCGGCGCCTTGTAGCCGGCCCAGTCGTACCAGTCCTGCAGCAGGCTCAGCTCCTCGAGGCGCGGCTGGAAGGGGGAGTCCAGCTTGGGCTTGCGGAAGTGCTGCTGGAGGGCGAGGCGGGCCGCCGGGTCGAGCAGAGTGCTCATTCGCATTCCCTCCCCACCCCCCTCTGGCCTGCCGGCCATCTCCCCCTCAAGGGGGGAGATTGGCAGCTCCGGCGAGGCGCATAATCTCCCCCCTTGAGGGGGAGATGGCCGGCAGGCCAAAGGGGGGTGTGACAGCAACAGGTCATCCTTATCGGTCCCTGATCCCCAGCACACGCTTTGCCGCATTCATCCCCGGCACGCCGGAAATGCCGCCGCCGGGATGCGAGCCGGCTCCGGCGAGGAACAGCCCGTCGAGCGGCGTGTCGTAGCCTTCGGCGCCGAACGCCGGGCGCGACATCAGCATCTGGTCGGCCTGCAGTTCGCCGTGGTGCCAGTGGCCGCCGGGCATGCGGAACTCGCGCTCGATGTCGGCCGGCGTGAGCAGTTCGGCATGGACGATGGTCCTGCCGATGCCCGGCGCATGGGCTTCCAGCACCGAAAGGATGGCTTCCATGAAGCGCGGCTTGCCGACCTGCCAGCCCTCCTTGAGGGCATAGGGCGCGTATTGGACGACGGCCGAGAGAACGCAGGCGCCGGCCGGCGCCAGCGACGGGTCGTTGATCGACGGCAGGACGATCTCCATGACGGGCTCGGGCGAGAACTCCCCGTATTTGGCCGGGTTGAAGGCGCGCTCGACGTGGTCGGGCGACGGCGCGATGACCAGCCGCGCATTGCGGCGATCGAGCGGCAGGCCGGTGAATTCGGGCGCCCGGTCGAGCGCCAGATGCAGCTTCGCGGCGTCGCCCTTCATGCGGATGTTGCCGATGCGCCGCACGAAGCCGGTATCGAGGTGGGACGGACCGACGAGGTCGAGGAAGGTCGTGCGCGGATTGATCGCCGAGATGATGGTGCCGGCGGCGATGCGTTCACCGCCGGCCAGGACCGCGGCGGTGGCACGGCCCTGCCGGGCCTCGATGGAACTCACCTCCGCAGCGGTGCGGATCGTGACGCCGGCCGCTTCCGCCGCCTTGCGGATCGCGCCGGTCACCGCCGCCATGCCGCCCGCAGGGATCATCTGACCGCCGGCGACCGCCGCATGCTCGCCGGTGAGGCGGTAGTAGAGGCCGAGCAGCGAGGTCGGCGAGCGCGGACCCATATGGCTGCCCAGGACGGCGTCGAAGGCCAGCAATCCCTTGAGCCGCGGATCGGAAAGACCCTCGTCGGCGAAATCGGCGACGTTCATCAGCAACACGCGCAGGAAGTCGCGCATGTCCTCGCGGCCGAGCCTCTTGAGGGAAAGGCCGGTCATGGCGAGCCCGGCGGCTTCGGTAAGCGCCATGCCACCGAGCGACGGCGGGCGGCGGGCGAGCAGCGGCTTGAGGATGCCGGCATAGCGGAAAAGCTGGGCGCGGACCTCGGTCCATGCGGCCTGCTCGGCTGGGGCGGCGCCTTGCAGCGTCTCGCCATAGGCGCCTTCGAGGACAAGCGGATCGCCGGCAGCCGACAGGGCGACGCTCGCCGGCTGGCGGACCGATGAGGCGGCCAGGCCGTGGCGCTCCAGTTCGAGCGCCCGCACCACCTCGGGATGCAGCCGGTTGACGATGTGCGCCAGCGCCGAGACGCGAAAATCGGGCGCGAATTCGCGGGTATGGCCGCCGCCGCCGGTTTCGCCCGCCGCCTCCAGCACGACAACCTTGCGGCCCGCCTTTGCCAGGAAGGCGGCGCAGACCAGGCCGTTGTGGCCGCCGCCGATGACGACTGCGTCGAAGTCGCTCATGGGATAGCCACCGACACTTCAACGGATGAGTGCACATCGGTCCCCCCCTCCGCCTCGCTTCGCTCGGCACCTCCCCCCCGTTGCACGGGGTGGAGGATAGCCGGCCGCTGCGTTAGCGCCCATCCTCCAACCCCACGAAGTGGGGGGGAGGTGCCGAGCGTAGGCGAGGCGGAGGGGGGATAAATCAGCGCACTCACGCTCATCGTCCGACTCCCGAGCGAGCGCCTTCGGGATCCGTGCAAGGCGACCCCCACCCCTTACCCCTCCCCACAAGGGGGAGGGGGATCGGCCGCGCCAGCTTCAACGCCAACGGACTGGAGCGGCCGCTGGCGCGCGCCTCCCCCTTGTGGGGAGGGGCAACGAGTCGAGTACGGGCCGGATGCCGCATCTCAAATGACGTCATGGGCCGGGCTCATATGGCTGGTGCCGCGCTTCAGGTCGGAGAGGATCTCGGCGGCGGCGTTGCGGCCGGGGGCGCCCATGACGCCGCCGCCGGGGTGGGTCGACGAGCCACAGATATAGAGGCCGCCGACCGGCGAGCGGTATTGCGCGTAACCCGGTACGGGACGGTTGAACAGCAACTGGTCGAAGGTCAGCTCGCCCTGGAAGATGTTGCCTTCGGTGAGGCCGACTTCCGCCTCCAGCTCGCGCGGCGTGCGCACCTCCATGTGGACGATGCGGTCGCGGAAACCGGGCGAGTAATCGGCGATCTGCGAGATCACCGTCTCGGCGAAGGCGTCGCGGTCGGCGTCCGTCCAGTCGCGGCCCTCCACCTTGGGCGGGCAGTACTGCACGAAGCAGCTCATAAAATGCTTGCCGGGTGGCGCCATGGTCGGGTCGAGCGTGGTCGGGATCATCATGTCGAGGAAGGGATCGGCCGACCAGCGGCCGGCCTTCCAGTCGTCGTAGCCGCGCTCCATGCGCTCGACCGAATCGGTGAAGTGCAGGTCGCCGCGGATGCAGGGCGAGCCCTTCGGCAGGGCGGGGAACTCGGGCAGGGAGTCCAGCGCGATGTTGACCTTGCCGGAGGAGCCGCGCATGCGGAAATTCTTCACCCTGCGCAGGAAGATCTCCGGCAGTTCCTTCTCCTCCACCAGCTTGAGGAAGGTGCGCTTCACGTCGGCGTTGGAGACGACCATGCGGCCGCGGATCTCCTCGCCGCCGGCCAGCACGATGCCCTGGGCGCGACCCGCGGCGACGAGGACGCGGTCGACCTCCGCATTGGTGCGGATCGTGCCTCCGGACGCGCGGAAGCTGTCGGAGAGCGCTTTGGTGATGGCGCCCATGCCGCCGCGCGCATAGCCCCAGGCGCCGACCGAACCGTCGACCTCGCCCATGTAATGGTGGAGGAGCACATAGGCCGTGCCGGGCGACATCGGCCCGAGCGCCGTGCCGATGATGCCGGAGATCGAGAAATTCGCCTTGATGACGTCGGTCTCGAAATACTCGTCGAGATAGTCCGAGATCGACATGGTCCAGAAGCGCAGCGTGTCGGCCATCTCGCGCGCGCCGAGGCCGGCGAATTTCTTCGCCAGATAGAGCAGTTCGCCGATGTCGCGCGGCCTGAACGAGGTCGGGTCGGGCGCGGTGCGCATCAGCAGCGGCTGGATGAATCGGCACTGGCGCGTCACGTCGCGCGAATAGCGGTCGTAGGCCTCGGCGTCGCGCTTCGAGAAGCGGGCGAACTCGCGGCGGTGAGCATGGTGGTCGCGATAGTTGGCGAGGTAGTCGCCACGCTGAGTGAACACCGCGCCGCCTTCGTAGGAGATCACCTGCAGCCCGTATTTCGGCAGTTCGAGGTCGCGCATGATCTCGGGGCGGAACAGCGAGCAGACATAGGAGCAGTTGGAATAAAGGAAGCCCGGCGCCAACGAACGGCTGACCGCCGCGCCGCCGATCCAGTCGTTCTTCTCGACCACCAGGACGTCGAGGCCGGCGCGCTGCAGATAGCAGGCGTTGACGAGCCCGTTGTGGCCCGCCCCGACGACGATCGCGTCCCATGTCTTCATGCGCGGCTGCCCCTCGAAATTGCCGGCAATCTGGCACGCAGGGCGCTGGCCTGTCCAGCCATTTTGAATGAATGTTCAACAAACTATCTTGCCAATTCCTGTTGAGGTGCTACGGTTTCGAGACCGTCAACCTCTGCACGCAGGACAGGCAATGAGCGCCGGAGACACTGCCGAAGCGGAATATGACGAAGCGGCCATCCGCTTCCTCGAAACGATCTGGGGCGAGGGATATCTGTCGCCCGGCGGTCCCGACGAGGTCGACCGGGTGCTCGCCGGGCTGTCCCTGGCGGGCAGGCGCGTTCTCGACATCGGCTGCGGGGCCGGCGGCATCGCGCTGCACCTGATCGAGGCGCATGACGCCGCGCATGTGACTGGCTTCGACGTCGAGGCGCCGGTGATCGAGCAGGCGCGAAAGCTGGCGGCGGCAAGGGGGCTGTCGGAACGCACGCGGTTCGTGCAGGCGGAGCCTGGCCGGCTGCCGTTCGAGGACGGATCGTTCGACATGGTGTTCTCGAAGGACGCGCTGCTGCATGTCGCGGACAAGGATGCGGTCTTCGCAGACATCTTCCGCGTCCTGAAGCCGGGCGGCGTCGTTGCCGCCAGCGACTGGATGATCGGTCACGACGGCGAGCCGTCGGCGGACATGAAGGCCTATATCGCGGCCGAGGGGCTGAGCTTCTCGATGGCCTCGCCGGCGCGCTACCGGCTGGCCATGCAGCGCGCCGGCTTCGCCGATATCGCGATCGCCGACCGCAATCCCTGGTACCGGCAGGTGGCGCGGGAGGAACTGGCACGGCTGCGCGGAGAGCTCGGCGACCGCGCGGCGGCGGAGCTCGGACGGCCCTATGTCGAGAAGAACATCCGCACCTGGGCGTCGATGCAGAAGGTGCTTGACTCGGGCGAGCACCGTCCCACTCATCTTCGCGCCCTGAAACCGCAATAGGACGCGCGCGCCGATGAGTTCTGCCAAAGACGACGCAGACAAGAAGGGGCGCAAGGCGTCCAAGGAGACGCGGCGCCAGCAGCTCATCGAGGCGACCATCGATTCGCTCGCGAAGCGCGGCTATTCGGAGACGACGATGGCCGACGTCGCCGACGGCGCCGGACTGTCGCGCGGCATCGTCAACTTCCACTTCGAAAGCAAGGAAAAGCTGCTCGTCGCCACGCTGCAATACATGGCCGACGAATATTCCGCGCATTGGCGCGCCGCATTGCTGGCGGCCGGCCACGAGCCGTCCGACCAGCTCGCGGCGCTGGTGGCGGCCGATTTCGACCGGGCGATCTGCACCAAGCGCAAGCTCGCGGCCTGGTGCGCGTTCTGGGGGGAGGCGAAGTCGCGTCCGACCTACCAGGCGCTGTGCGGGGCGCGCGACGAGGCCTACCAGAACGTGTTCGTCGAGCTTTGCCGCCGGCTGCGGGACGAAGCCGGCTATGGCTTCGACCCCGCGCAGGCCGCGCTGGCGATCAGCGCCATGCTCGAGGGCCTGTGGCTGCGGCTGATGATGGGAACGGAAGGGCTGACGCGGGAGTCGGCCCTGACGGCCGCCAACCAACTGCTCGACATTGTCTTCCCGAAGCATTTTCCCAGGGTGACCCGTCCGGTCTCCAGGATCGCCTGACACATAACCGAAGGAGGATGGAACGATGACGGGATTGACGACGAGGTTGGCGGCATCGGCCGCGCTGGCGATACTGCTCGCGGCAGGTACGGCCGGAACGGCATCCGCGGCGGACGCGGAGCTGACGATCTTCGACTGGTCGGGCTACGAGGCGCCGGAGTTCCATCCGAAATACGTGGAAAAATACGGCGATTCGCCGACCTTCGCCTTCTTCGGCGACGAGGACGAGGCGTTCGAGAAGATCCGCTCCGGCTTCAAGGCCGACCTGGCCCATCCCTGCTCGCAGAGCGTGGTGAAATGGCGCGAGGCCGGACTGCTCGAACCGCTGGACACGTCGAAGATCTCCGGCTGGGAGGATCTCAATCCCGGCATCATGGCGATGAAAGATCTCGCCACCACCGAGGACGGCACCGCCTGGTTCATGCCGTGGGACTGGGGCAACACGCTCGTCACCTACAATACGGAGAAGGTCGGCGCCGACGAGGTGATGTCGGTCAAGGCCTTCGCCGATCCGAAGTTCGAGGGGCGCGTGTCGATCGGCGACAATGTCGACGACGCCTATGCGCTGGCTTCGCTCGCCATCGGCCTGCACGACTGGACGAAGATGACCGACGAACAGTTCGCGCAAGCCTCCGACTTCCTGCGCCAGGTCCACAAGAACGTCCGCCTCTACTGGACCGACACGACCGAAATCGTCCAGGCGCTGACCGGCGGAGAAATCGACCTGGCCTGGGCGTGGAACGACGCGGCCGTGCAGTCGGCTGCAGCCGGAGCGCCGATCAAGTCGAACCGCGAAACGGCCGAGGGGCTGACGACCTGGGTGTGCGGCTATGTGCGGCTCAAGAATGCCCCGGGCAGCGCCGACAAGGCCTATGGCTTCCTCTCCGCCGTCAATGACGATCCGGCGGTGGCCAACTACATCGTCAATGACTGGGGCTACGGGCACGCCAATGCCAAGTCGCTCGCCGCCGTCGACCCTGCCATCCTGAAGGAGAAGGGCTATGACGACGTCGCCAAGTTCGTCGACAAGACGCTTTTCCAGGCTCCCGTGCCGTCGTCCCTGAAGCTGAGGATGATCGAGGAGTTCGAAAAGATCAAAGCCGGATATTGAGCCGGGCTCTCGTTGTCCCCGGAACCGTTCCGGGAACGAGACCGTCACCGCCGCGTTGATGCCTGCGATCAATCGGAGGATCGATGATGGTCACCTTCAGAGAGATGAAAGTGCAGGAAATCGTCGAAGACGGTTCGCTGTCGACCGATGAAAAGATCGAACAACTGCGCGAGATCGAGACGGAAGCGCGCGGCCTGCAGCGGGCGGCATCGGAAAGCCCGATGAACCCCGGCGACGGCTGGGACGACGAGTTGCGGTCCGTCCGCAAGGCGCTCGACAGGCTCGGCGCCGAGGAGCCGCCGAAGGGCGCGGCGTCGCTATAGACCGCCCGATCCCTATCGACGGTTTCGAGCCGCCGCAGTAGACTCCCGTCCGATTGGGCGGGAGACTTTCCATGCGCTTGACGACGGGTCGCTCGACGACGGGTCTCTTGGCGGCGGTCGTCGCCTCGATCACGCTGCTGGGCGGTGCGGCGATCGCTCAGGACAAGGATCTGGTGGTCTTCGACTGGTCCGGATACGAGGAGCCGCCGTTCCATCAGGGCTATATCGACAAGCATGGCGATGCGCCGAGCTTCGCCTTCTTCGGCGACGAGGAAGAGGCGCTGCAGAAGATGCGCTCCGGCTTCAGGGTCGACATCGCCCATCCCTGCTCGCAGAGCGTGGTGAAATGGCGGGAGGCCGGGCTGCTGCAGCCGCTCGACACCGGCCGGATTGCCGGCTGGAACGACATGCTGCCCGGCATCAGGGCGATGAAGAACCTCACGACCACCGATGACGGCAAGGCCTGGTTCCTGCCGTTCGACTGGGGCAACACCGCCCTGCTGTACCGCACCGACAAGGTGACGGCCGAGGAGGCCGGCTCGCTGCGCGTGCTCGCCGATCCGAAGTTCCGGGGCCGGGTGACGATCGGCGACAATGTCGACGACGCCTATGCGCTGGCCAGCCTGGTGAACGGGCTGAAGGACTGGACGCAGATGACGGACGCCGAGTTCGAGCAGGCCTCGCAGTTCCTGCGCGAGGTCCACAAGAACATCCGCCTCTACTGGACCGATTCCACCGACATCAACCAGGCGATCTCCGGCGGCGAGGTCGACCTGGCCTGGGGATGGAACGAGACCTTCATCACGCTGAAGGGCGAGGGCGTTCCGCTCGCCATGAACCGCGATACCAGGGAGGGCATCTCGACCTGGGTGTGCGGCTACGTGCTGATGAAGGACGCGCCCGGCAGCATCGACAAGGCCTACGACTTCCTGTCGGCGGTCAACGCGCCTTCCGTCTCCGACTATATCGTGCGCACCTATGGCTACGGACACGGCAACGGCGCCGGGATGGCCGCGGTCGATCCGGAAGTTCTCAAGAACGGCGGCTACGACGACGTCGACAAATTCATCGACAAGACGCTGTTCCAGCAGCCGGTTTCGGCCGAGCTGAAACAGCGCATGGTCGAGGAATTCGAGAAGATCAAGGCAGGCTATTGACCGCGCCGGTTGCGACGGGCGTCGTCATCGTCGGCGCGGGCTTTGCGGGACTGGCGGCAGCGCATGCCCTGAAGGAGGCCGGCATCGACTTCATCGTGCTGGAGGCGCGCGACCGCGTCGGCGGCCGGGTCGAGTCGATGGTCAACGGTCTCGGCGAGCGCCTCGACACCGGCGGCCAGTATTTCTGCGACGGCATGGACTCGGTGATCGGACTGGCCCGCGCCTATGGGAAGAGCTGGCGCCCGGGACTGTTCGGCGGACGCACGCTGATCCAGCCGCCCGGCTTCAGCACTGCCACGACCGACGATCTGTTCACACGATCGACGGCCATCCGCGACCGCATCAACGGCTTCGATCCGGGCGATCCATCGATCGCCGGCCTTTCTGTGCGCGCCTGGCTCGACACACAGGGCGATGCCGACGACGCCAAGGCCGCCTTCCTCGGCGCGATCGAAGGCCTCTGGTGCCAGCCGACCGACCGGCTGCCGCTGTGGTATCTCGTCTCCAACGACCGGCGCATCACCAACGAGGTGCCGGAACTCCAGTATTTCCTTGGCGAGACCATGCACTCGCTCGCCGAGGACATGGCAGGCGGGCTCGGCGGCCGGCTGCGGCTGGGCATGCCGGCGCGGCGCATCGAGCGGACGCCCGGCGACGTCACGATCATCACCGATGCGCAGACGTTCTCGGCCAGGCATGTGATCGTCGCGGTGCCGCCGGCGACGGCGCGCCGCATCGACTTCGTTCCGCCTCTGCCGACCGACCTTGCCGCCGCGCTTCTCGCCTGGGAGAGCGGCCGCGTCGTCAAGATGGTCATCCGCTACGACCGGCCGTTCTGGCGCGATTCCGGCCTGAGCGGCAGCGTCGTATTCCTCGACCCTCCCGGCCTCTATGCCTGCGATTCTTCTCCTGGTGCGACGCGCGCCACGATCACCTTCTTCGTCGGAGGAGCGGTCGTCGACGACTGGCACCCGCTCGGTCGCGACGCGATGCGAGCCAAGGCGCTCGCCCAGCTCGCGGCGGCGCTCGGACCGCAGGCCGCAACCCCGCTCGACGTGGCGCTGCGCGACTGGACCGGCGACTATTGGAGTGGCGGCGCCTATTCCGACACGATCATGGATCCCGAGGCGACGAGCGCCGAGGATGTGCTGCTGGCCGGCGCGCCGCGCC
Organism: Rhizobiaceae bacterium; assembly: GCA_019635715.1. Classification (GTDB taxonomy): domain Bacteria; phylum Pseudomonadota; class Alphaproteobacteria; order Rhizobiales; family Rhizobiaceae; genus Kumtagia. Next base: position 15,463 of record JAHBYY010000033.1, read on the forward strand.
TCAACTTCGCCTGTTCCGAGCTGTCGCCGTCCTATCCGGGCTATATCGAAGGTGCGATCGTCGCGGGACGGGCGGCGGCGGGGCGCGTGATCGCGGAGCTTGGCTACCGGCGCGAGCGGAGCGAACCTGTCCCGGTGAAGGAGCGTCTGTATTGAGTGTCGTTCAAACCGAGCAGATAAAGTTGACCGCAACCTATCTGAACGGCCTGGCGATCGCGCTTTTCGCGCTCGGCGTTTTCTCGCCCTTGTTTTCGCTCGTATATGGTAACGCGGGGCGAAGCTCCCAAGCTGTTGCGGTCAGTGTGCTGGTTTGTCTTGTCGCTTCAGTTGCACTACATTGGCTGGCGAGGCGATCGCTGAAGGGCCTTCAGCCATGACAGGTGAGCAATTCTGGCTTCTTATGTTGGGACCGATCGGTGGATTGCTGATCGCCGGGTTTCTTCTGTTCGTAACGAGGCACGAACGCAAGCCACGCCGCCCTCATCCGGGCGAGTAGCCCGCTCAATCCGCCATCGCCACCAGCGCATCCGGATCGTAGCCGAGTCTGATCGTCGCGCCGATCGGCAGGTCGTCGGCGCCGAAATCGTTGGTTTCGGTCACCGAGAGCGGCTTCTCCAGGCCGGGCACATCGACGATCAGATGGGTGATCTCGCCGAAATAGTGCCGCTCGACCACGGTGCCGGCGACCTCGTGGCTGGCCGTGGCATCATCCCAGAGGACGCGCAGGCGTTCGGGCCGGATGCCGACGGTGGTGGCGGAACCGGGCCTGAGGGTGCTGCGCGGCCTCTCCGTGCGGATGCGCCCAAAACCATGCGTGTCGACGACGATGGCGTCGCCGCTTTCCTCGACCATTTCGGCCTTGATGAAGTTCATGCCGCCAAGGAAATCGGCGACCTGCCGGTTGACCGGCCGCTGGTAGATCTCCTTGGGAGCGGCGACCTGGGCGATCCGCCCGCCGAACATCACGGCGATGCGGTCCGACATGGCAAGCGCCTCGTACTGGTCGTGGGTGACCAGGATGAAGGTGATGCCGACCGCCTGCTGCAGGCGGCGCAGTTCGACCTGCATCTGCTCGCGCAGCTTCTTGTCGAGGGCCGACAGCGGCTCGTCGAGCAGCAGCACCTTCGGGCGCATCACCAGGGCCCGGGCCAGCGCGACGCGCTGGCGCTGGCCGCCGGACAGTTCGGTCGCGCCGCGCTTGCCGAGGCCGGACAGCGAGACCATCGCCAGCGCCTCGTCGACGCGGCGCCGTTCCTCCGCCGCTTCAAGCTTGAGGCGCTTCAGCCCGTAGGCGACGTTCTGCTCGACATTGAGGTGCGGGAAGATGGCGTAGCTCTGGAACACCATGTTGGTCGGCCGCCGGTTGGCCGGAATGCCGACCATCGACTGGCCATCGATGAGGATCGAACCGGAGGTCGGATTGTCGAAGCCGGCGATCATCCTGAGCAGGGTGGTCTTGCCGCAGCCGGAAGGTCCGAGCAAGGAGAAGAACTCACCCTCCCGGATGGAGAGGACGGCGTCGTCGAGCGCCTTGAAGGTGCCGTAGCTGCGCGTGACGTTGCGGATGTCGATCATCGGACGGTCCGGCAGCGGACGATCTGGAAGCGGGCGGTCAGGCAAGGGCAATCCCCGCGGTCTGGGCGCGGCGCGCGGCGCGGCGGCGCAGGATTTCGGCGATGGTGAGAAGCAGGAAGGTGCCGGCCAGCATCAGCGTGCCGAGCGCCAGCACGCTCGGCAGCTTGGCGGCGAAGCGCAATTGTCCCCAGATGTAGACGGGCAGCGTCGCCTCGGTGCCGGCGAGGAAGAAGGCCATGATGAACTCGTCGAGCGAGATGGTGAAGGAGACCAGCAGCGACGAGATGATCGCCGGGGCCACCATCGGCAGGGTGACGCGCCGGAAGGTGCCGAAGGCGGTCTCGCCGAGATCGGCCGAGGCCTCTTCGAGGCTGCGGTCGAAGCCCTCGAAGCCTGAGGTCAGCACGCTGACCGAATAGGGGATGCAGACGAGGATGTGGCCGAGCACGACGGTGAACAGCGACAGGCTGAGGCCCGCCTGAAGCATGATCAGCAGCATCGAGATGGCGATGACGATCTCCGGAAGGACCAGCGGCGCCATGATCAGGCCGTTGACGGCGCGACGGCCGGGGAAGCGGTAGCGGGTGATGGCGCGGGCCGCGCAGATGCCGAGGACGGTCGACAGCACGGCCGCCGAAACGCCGACGACGAGGCTGTTCCAGGCCGCGTCGAGCAGGGCCGGGGTGCGCGGCAGGTCGCGGTACCATTTCAGCGTAAAGTCGGCGATCGGAAACTGCGGAACCGGCGAGGTGTTGACCGAGAAGATCGGCAGGAAGACGATCGGCAGATAAAGGAACACGATGTAGGCCACGGCATAGATCGGCAGCCAGCCGTTCAGGATGCGCCTCATCGTCCGAGCCTCATCAGCAGGCGCAGGACAAGCACGGAAGCGGCGGCCATGGCGGTGACGACCGCCATCGTCGTCACCGAAAGCGCCGCGCCCAGCGGCCAGTTCGAGGCCTTGCCGAACTGCGCCTGGATGGCGTTGGCGATCATCACCCCGTCCTTGCCGCCGACGAGGCGCGGCGTGACGAAATCGCCGACGGTGGGGATCATGACGATCAGCAGGGCCGAGATGACGCCCGGGATCGACAGCGGCAGGGTCACCCGCAGGAAACGCCGGATCGGACCGTCGCCGAGATCCGTCGCGGCTTCGATGAGCGTGCGGTCGACCTTCTCCAGCGACACGTAGATCGGCAGGATGGCGAACGCCGCCCAGGCATGGGTCAGCGTGATGACCACGGCGGTCGAATTGTAGAGGAAGGCCGTGGACGGCTCGTCGATGATGCCGACCGCCATCAGGCCGGAGTTCAGAACACCGTTGTAGCCGAGGATCACCTTCCACGACATGACGCGCAGCAGGTAGCTCGACCAGAAGGGGACGGTGATCAGGAAAAGCCAAAGGTTCTTGTGCCGTCCGCCGTGGAACGAAATGAAATAGGCGATCGGATAGGCGAGCACGACGGTGAACAGGGACACGAGCAGGGAGATCACCAGCGAGCGCATCAGCAAGTCGCGGTAGATAGGCTCGGTCAACGCGACCCGGTAGTTCTCCAGCGTGAACGTCCTGTCGATCGTCAGGTAGTCCTGCGTCCAGAAACTGTGGGCGATGACGACCAGGATCGGGACGACGAGCAGCACCAGCGCATAGAGGAGCGTCGGGCTGATCAGCGCATAGGCGCGGGCAGTCTCCGATTGCAGGACGGTCCCGGTGGTGCCGCGCCTGGCGCGATACGGGACGGACCCTCCTGCCGCCGTGGTCATCGCAGAGGGTCTCGCGCGGGTTCGTCGGGGTCCTGCATGGCTGCTCCCACAGGTCGGAGCGGGGGGCTGCTCCAATGGCGTCCCATTTGTGCCGATCGGCGGATTGAAATCAAGCAGGAATTCTGAAATATTGATTGAACGGCCATTCAATATGAGGCTCCGGGCCCCACGTTGACCGCCTGCCGGGGCCTCGCCAAGGCCCTGCATTGTCTGCCAGATCGCGAGGAGCAAATGGCTGCGGTTCGGGATATCGAAATAGCGGGCGCCGCCTCGGATGCGGGCGAGGCGGTGGAGCTGGCGAAGCGCCACCTGGTGCAGCCCTGGCCCTATGCCGGATCGGTCGGCACCGAAGCGCGCAGCTTCATCGGCGAAGGCGAGGGCATCTACATCACCGATGGCGACGGCAAGCGGCTGATCGACGGGCCGGCCGGCATGTGGTGCGTGAATGTCGGCCATCGCCGGGCCGAGCTCGCCAGCGTCATGTACGACCAGGCGATGCGGCTCTCCTACAACACGCCCTGGTACACGATGAACGAGCCGTCGGCGGTGCTGGCAGAGCGGCTTGCCGCCCATGCGCCCGGCGACCTCGACCACGTCTTCTTCACGACGGGGGGGTCTTCGGCCGTCGAAAGCGCCCTGCGCTTCATGCAGTTCTACAACAATGTGCGCGGCCGTCCGGAGAAGAAGCTGATCCTGTCGCGCGGCGGCGCGTATCACGGCTCGACCTATCTGTCGGCCTCGCTGAACGGCCGGCCGCGTGACCGCGACTGGATGGACGTCGCCGACGGCCAGGTGATCAAGCTGGCGTCGCCGGACCCGTTCCGCCGGCCCGCCGGCATGACGGTCGAAGCCTTCGCCGACATGTTGGTCGAAGAGTTCCGCGCCACGGTCGAACGCGTCGGAGCCGAGCGCATCGGCGCCTTCGTCGGCGAGCCGGTACAGGCCTCGGGCGGCGTCGTCGTGCCGCCGGCCGGCTATCTGCCGCGCATCCGGGCGATCTGCCGGGAGAACGACATTCTCTACGTCTCGGACGAGGTGGTCACCGGCTTCGGCCGGCTCGGCGAGGTTTTTGCCTCGGAGCAGGTTTTCGGCATCGAGCCGGACATCGTCACCTTCGCCAAGGGGGTGACTTCGGGCTATTTCCCGCTCGGCGGCATGATGGTCTCGGACCGCCTTCTCGCGGATCTGCGGCGCTCCAACCATCCCGACGCCATGTATGCGCACGGACTGACCTACAGCAGCCATCCCGTCGGCTGCGCGGTGGCGCTCGCCAATCTCGATCTTCTCGAAGGCGGCATCCTCGACCATGCGCGCGCCGTGGCCCCGTATTTCCAGCAGCAGCTAAAGACGCTCGAGGCGCTTCCGCTGGTCGGCGAGGTGCGCGGCGCCGGCCTGATGGCGTGCGTGGAGTGCGTCGCGGACCGTGAGAGCCGCAACCCGCTGAAGCTCGACTACGAGGTCGGCAAGCGGATCGACGCGCATTGCCATGAGCTCGGCCTGCTGGTGCGTCCGCTGATCCACATGTGCGTGATGTCGCCGCCGCTGATCATCACCCGCAGCCAGATCGACGACATGGTCGACATCCTGCGGCGTGGCATCGAGCTGACCATGGACGACCTGGCGCGCGAGCGGCTGTGGGTCGGTTGACGCGCCGGACGTCCTGAAAATGGCCGCCGCACCCTGTCTCCGGCCACGGGCCGGGCCAGAGTGCGACGGTGGCGTCCTTGGGGCTTGGACACCAAAAGGTGATGGAGAACTGATGACGGCGTCGCCGTGAATCCGCCGCGACGATGGAACATGTTCCCGGCCGGGACTATTACAGGTCGGGGACATGATTTGCTGCTGGCATCTCATGTCAAATCGGGGCATGTGGACGTATGGCAGTTGAAAACCCCGCCCGGGGCGACAGGCCGCCGCTCAGAAGCTGGAAGGAGATCGCATCGTTCTTCGGCCGTGACGAGCGCACGGTCAAACGGTGGGAAACCAGGCGCGGGATGCCCGTGCACAGGCTTCCAGGCGCGACGCGCGCCTCCGTCTATGCCTATCCGAACGAACTCGAAATCTGGCTGCGGGCCAGCCGCTGCGCCGGAGCCCTGGACGAGGGATCTTCCGACGAGGGCTCGGTCCTCGCGGAGGAGGCGCTGGCCGACTTTCCGGTGCCCGCGACGGCGGCGATCGGCTCGACGCCCGCGGCACCGTCCGCCCCGTCACGCGGACGCCGCTTCGTGCTCGCCGGCATGCTGGGCGCGGTCGGCGTGGCGGTGGGCGCCTTCGTGCTCGGCGGCGGCACGGATTCGGCCGGCGGCCGCGAACCGCTGTCCGACAATCCCGCGGCACGCGAAGCCTATCTGAGCGCCAACTACCAACTGGCTCTGCGGACCGGCGGCGGGCTGAGCAGAGCCGTCCAGCTTTTCACCCAGGCGATCACCGAGGATCCCGAATTCGCTGCCGCCTATGCGGGGCTGTCGAAGGCCTATGCCCTGCTCAGCCAGTATTCGGAGATGCCTGCCGACCAGGCCTATCCGCTGGCCAAGGCGGCCGGCGAACGGGCGTTGAAGCTCGACCCGGAACTGGCCTCGGCGCTGGCGGCGCTGGCGCTGACCACCTTCTACTGGGACCGCGATTTCGAAGCGTCGCGCCGGCTGTTCGAACAGGCCCTGGCGATCGATCCGACCTCGGCGGAGACGTTGCACTGGTACGGCCTGACCATGATGCAGACGGGCGCCTTCGACGTGGCGCTGGCGGCCATCCGCAGGGCGCAGGAACTCGACCCCCGTTCACGGGCCATCCTGGCCAACAAGGGGCTCATCCTCTACCACGCCGGCAGCCTCGACGAGGCGGCGGAACTGCTGCGGCAATTCTCCGAGAATGCCGCCGACTATGCGGCACCGCATTTCTACCTCGCCGACATCTATTTCGACCAGGGACGATACCGCGAGTTCATCGACGAATCGCTGATCGCCGCCGATGCGGCGCGCGACGATTCGATGCGCGAGATGTTCGAGGCGGCCCGCCAGGGTTTCGAGATCTCGGGACGCGACGGCCTGCTGCAGTCGCTGCTGGTGAAGCAGCGCCTGCAGCAGCGGGCAGGCGCGCTGCCCGCCTACAAGCTGGCGCGCACGCTCGCCTTCCTGGGGCGAACGGACGAGGCCTTGACCTATCTGGCGCTCTCCGTGGCGGAACGGGAGCCGGATTCGCTCGGGATCAAGATCGATTCGGCATTTGCCCGGCTACACGACAACCAGACCTACAGGGATCTCCTGATGAAGGCCGGCCACACGGTGCAGGTGGCCGGGCGTGCCTTGGAGGTCGCGGAGGATCGGCTCACGAGCGCGACCGAAGGGCCTCATTGAGCGCCCACAGGTCCTTCTCCTCCGGCGCGGTTTCCAGCGACAGCACGGGCAACTGGCGGCGAAGATGGTCGTGATGGCTGCGCACGCCATATTCGAGGTCGGAGAGATAGAAGCCTGAAAAGGCGTCCGACAGCATCGATTCATTCGACCAGATGGTCAACTGGACATCCTCCGAGGTGGTTTCGCGGTCGATGCGCAGCGCCAGATAGCGGGCGGCGGCCTGGCGGCGCGTCTCCTCGCGGTATCGGTAGATCGCGCCGCGCAGCAGCGTCCTGCCGGTCGCCAACGGGAATTCCTGATAGAACTGCACCGTTTCGGGCGTCATCGCCAGAACCATGTTGGGGAAGATGCCGTAGTAGACCCAGGCCTTCCTGAGATGGTCGGGCAGGTTCGGGTTGTCTTCCGAGAGGCGGACGTAGTTGCGAACGCTCCAGCGGCGGCCGGCATGGGGATTGTAGGTCGCGAAGGAGCGGGAAACGCCGTTGACGAAGGGCTCGTCGAAATAGGTCGCGCCATAGAGGTCCTGCAGCGCAGGGTGCGCCATCGCGACGTGATAGCCCTCGTTGTCGACGTCGCGCACCGACTTCCAGTTCACCGGAGAGATCTGGGTCCAGGTTCCGTAGGCGGGCACCATGTCGGCGACGCAGTAATGCGCCAGCTCGGCCTCGACGGGCTTCATCAGTTCGGCAACGGACGGTTGCGGCCCAGGACGGAACCTGACGAAGACGAAACCCATCCAGATCTCGGTTTCAAGCGGGGTGAGCCCGAACTCGGTCTTGTCGAGTTCCGGAAACGAGCCCGGCCGGGCGGCGCCGCGCAAGGTGCCGTCGAGATTGTAGACCCAGCCGTGAAACGGGCAGACCAGCGCGTTGCGGCAGCTTCCCTTGTCGTCGGCGACGACGCGCGAGCCGCGATGCCGGCACATATTGTGGAAGGCGCGCACGACGCCGTCCTTGCCGCGCACGACCAGCGCCCGTTCGCCGACGATGTCGACCGCGATGTAGTCGCCGGCGTGCTCGACATCCGAGACATGGCCGGCGATCTGCCAGTGGTTACGAAACAGATACTCCTTCTCGAGGTCGAGCAGCGCGGGACTGTGGTAGGTCCAACCGGGCAGGCCGCGACGATCCCAGTCGTTCGGAACGCTCACGTCGCGCGCATGGAGGTTCATGATCGGCCTTCTTTTTTGTTGAACGGTCATTCAATTAGATCACGAATAGTGTTTTTTGGCAATAGTTTAGGCAGAAATGCATCTGGGAATCGCGGGATCGGGGCAAAAGTTCCGGCTCCTGCAAGGGCTTAGCCGGAAGGCGAGGCATGCGGCACGGTTCCGGCGCTGCCGGGCCGGCGGCGCGGCACGCAATGTGACCGGTGCTGCCCGAGAATGTGGTGTTATTGAACTTTTGCGACCGATTTTGTTGTTTCAATCCTGTTACAAAGCATGTTTCGGATGCCATCGGTCAGAAACAATTAATTCCTAACGTTTGGTCAACAGGGAACACGAGACCAAGGCAAGTCCGATGACCGCGACGCTCCCGGCGAATCCCGCCGCCCCCCGCACAGGCAACGCCTTCATGCCGCGCCTTGCGCTTCGCCGGCGCTCCGCCGACCATCCGATGGTGATGTTCGCGCTCGTCACCGGCATCTCTCTGAGCGCCATGGCTTTTGCCTCGACGATCTCGCCGGTGCCCGCCGGTGCGCCGCGCGACGGCATCGGCCAGGCCGGCGCCGACCCGAAGCAGGACCGCCTGCGCATGAGCCCGAAGGAAGTGGCCTGCGAAGGTCAGGCCTGGGGCACCGAAAGCGCCGACTGTCTCGTCATGATCGCCAGGGAATCGGGCCGCGACGGCGATGTGAAGGTTCGCCGGCTGGCCAGCGCAGCGCCGCTGCTGACGACCCCGAACGTTTTCTGACCCCTCGGCCGGCGGGGTAAGCCGGCCTGTTCGACCTCCCTGCCTCCCCGGACTGGGATGCATCGAGCTTCACGACGGCCGGCCCGCGTCTGTGTACGGGCAGGCGGCAAGTACAGCGTAGCCGGGTCCGAAGCCGCGCCCGTCGTGAAGTTCGATCCACTCCAGGCCCCATTGGCCCTTGTTGGCGCCCCAGCCGACAAGGGTCTCTTTTTTGGCGATCGCCGTCCGGCGGGCGCCGGGCTATCGCTTCATCGCAAGCTGGTCGTTGACCACGGCAAGCACGCCGCGCACGTCGAGCGTGCTGAACGGCTTTTCGAGAACCTGCGGACGGGCCAGGGCCGGGAGGTTGTCGATCTCCGCCCTGGCTCCGAGCATGTCGCCGGTGACGAGAACGAAGCGCGACGCCATGTCGGGACGGCTGCCGAGCAATTCCCGGTAGATCGTCATGCCGCTGGCGCCCGGCATGCGCAGGTCGGAGAAGACGATGTCGGGAGGCTCCCCGGTGAAGGCGGCGCCGACGCCGGGCCATGTCGACATCGTCTGGGCGCGGATGCCCATCAATTCGAGGATGTCGGCGAGCGAGCCGGCGACGTCGGGCTCGTCGTCGATGATGAGCGCCGTGCTGATGCCGGTCGACTGCGCCGGGCCCGCCGCGAAGCCGTCCGGCGCGGCGCTGACGCCCGGCAGTTCGACGACGAACCGCGCACCGCTGGGATAGGCGTCCTCCAGGAACAACTGTCCCTTGTGCCGTTCGATGATCGACCTGGAGATCGACAGGCCGATGCCCGTGCCGACGCCCACCGGCTTGGTGGTGAAGTAGGATTCGAAAATGCGGTGCCGGATGGCGCGCGGCACGCCCGGGCCGTTGTCCTCGACCGAGAATCCGCAGGTGCCGGTGGGCTTGCGGAAGGTGCGGACCTTGATGCGGCGCTCGCCGGCGACCCCGGCCAGCGCGTGCTGGCTGTTGACCAACAGGTTGGCGGCGACCTGAGTCAGGTGGTCGGCGTCGGCTAGGATGGAGATCGGCGAGCGACCGAAATCGGTCTCGATGGTGATGCCGCTCGATCGCGCGCCGTAGGCGGTGACTTCCATGGCGGCACGCACCGCGTTGTTGAGATCCATCTCCTCCTGGCTCGGAGGATGGAGCCGGACCATGCCCAAAAAACTCTTGACGATGCGGCCGCAGCGTTCGGCCGCGGCGCGCACTTTTTCAGCCCGCAGCTTGGTCGGCGGATCCGGCGCGAATTCGTGGAGCAGCGTCGACTGCGCCACGACGACCGCCAACGGATTGTTGAGCTCGTGCGACACGCCGGCGAGCAGCGAGCCCATGGCGGCGAGCTTCTCGTTCTGGTGCAGCCGCTCGCGCTGCCGGTTGATCTCCTCCTCGGCCCGCAACTGGTCGCGCAGGTCGCGGATCGAGCCGAAGAACAGCCGCCGGTCCGCGACCCGCATCTCGGTGGCGGTGAGCTCGATCGGAAAGACCTCGCCATCCGAGTTCTGGGTGACGGTCTCCATCCGGTGGCCGATCATCGGAGCGCCGCGGCCGGCCATGTATTCCGCGCCGTTGGCGTAGCCCTTGCGGTAGTAGGCGGGGATGACCATGTCGAGCAGGTCGCGGCCGAGCACGTCGTTGCGGACGTAGCCGAACATCTTTTCGGCGGCGGGATTGAACTCGATGATGCTGCCCGTCTCGTCGATGACGATGATCGCATCGAGCGAGCCCTGGATCATGGTGCGGCGGATGACTTCGCTGACATGGGCTTCCGACTGCGCCCGCTCGATCGCCTCGCCGACGGCGAGCGCGACGATCTCGACGGCCGCCAGCTCGTCTTCCGTCCAGCTTCGTTCGCGCGTGCAGTCGTTGATCGCGATCGTCCCCCAGAGATGCCCGTGGGCGAAAACGGAAAGCGAGAGGAAGGATTTTATCTTCTGCGCCTCGAATTCCGTGCGCAGGAAGCCCTCGATCTCACGCGTCAGGCCGGCGAAGGCACGGCCTTGCCGCACCTCCGCCGCGAGCCGCAGCAGCAGCGGATCCGACGATATGGTCGACTGCATGATGGTGGTGGGCGGTCCGCCGATCCCGTCGATGCGCTCGTCGACCCAGTAGGCGGCAATCGACTGGGCGAGGCCCTGGCCCGGCAGCTCGCGAAGCCGGAAGAGGATCGCGCGGTGGCAGTCGAGCGCCGCGCCGAGATCCTGGAGCACCTCGTTGATCAGCAACTGCCAGTCGGGTGCCTGGCGCAGCCGCCGCAACAGCCGGGCCGCGACCGCCGTCAGCGGCGGTGCGGCTGGAACCGCGTCCCGGCCCGTCCGCAGCGGTCTGGGCGATTCGCCGCGCATGACCCCGCGGCTCAGTGCGCGTCTTCGGCGAGGGCGAAGATATAGCCTTCGCCTCTCACCGTGCGCAGGAAGCGGGGATTGGCGGGATCCGGCTCGATCTTCTTGCGCAGGCGCATCACGCGGATGTCGACGGCGCGCGACGTCTCGGGCTCTTCCGTCATGCCGATCGCCTCGGACAGCGCCGCGCGCGTCAGCAGGCGGTTCGGCCGCGAGAGGAAGACTTCGAGAACGTCGAACTCGCTCTTGGCCATGTCGATGACGCCGGCCGGGCCGGTCAGGCGACGGCTGTCGAGATCGACGCTGTAGTCGCCGAAGGACAGGGCGCGATGGGCGTGGTGATGATCAGCGCCGGGGGCCGCGGCCGCCGCCTTGGCCTCCTCGGGCGGCGGCAACCGCCGCAACACGCTGCGGACCCGCGCCAGCAGCTCGCGCAGCTCGTAGGGCTTGACGAGATAGTCGTCGGCGCCGAGTTCCAGCCCGACGATCCGGTCGATCGCGGCGCCCGCGGCGGAGGCGTAGATGAGGCCGATCGGCATGTGGCTGCGCAGCCAGCGGCCGAGCGACAGGCCGTCCTCGCCGGGCATGGCGATATCGAGGATCGCCAGGTTGAAGGTCGACGTGGCCACCAGCGCGCGCATTTCCGCGGCGCTGCCGACGGCCGTCACGTCGTAGCCGTTCGCGCCAAGATACTCGGCGACGGCGTCACGCAGATCAGGCTCGTCCTCGACGATTGCGATGCGGGCACGCAGAGCGGTCTGGCCTCCGTATCCGGCTGCGGGTAGATTAGGTACAAACATGATTTCCAACTTGGTTGCAACGACGCAGCGCGAACACATCAAAGAGATGGTACGCAGGCCCCGTATTCTGCTCGCTTGCCTTGTGATGGACTTCGCCCCCGCCTTCGAGGACTACCTCGACCGGCGGGGCTACGATGTCGTGCGCGCCGACCAGATCTGGGCCGTGCGGCCCCACATCCGTTCCGACATCGACGTGGTGGTGGTCGGCGAGGGGCTGGACCAGGCGACGATGCTGGCGCTGCTGGCGGATCTGCAGGCCGAGGAGGATCCCGACGTCATCGCGCTGCGGCCGGCCGCCGATCTCGTCGATACCGTCCTGGCGCTGGAGTTCGGCGCGGCGCATGTGGTGGAGGCGCCGGCCGGGATGCGCGAACTCGCCGCCCGGGTCTCCGGCCTGCTGGCGCGGCGCGGCCGCGCAACGTCGCAGCTTGTCAATTTCGAAAGCACCACGATCGACCTGAAGTCGGCGCTGGTGATGCATGCGAGCGGCGAGGAGGAGCAACTGTCGTCCGGCCAGATCGCCTTGCTCCGGCTGTTCCTCGCCAATCCGGGCAAGGTTCTGTCGCGCGACGACATCATCGCGGCGGCGCCGGCCGAAAGCGCCGAGGCCTTCGACCGCTCGATCGATTCGCGCATCGTGCGCCTGCGCCGCAAGCTCGCGACGGAGACGATCGTCACCATCCGAGGATCCGGCTACCGGTTCGATCCGCCGGACGGCTGGTCGGACTAAGCCCGGCCGCACGATCAGATGCGGGCGGCGGCCGTCCCCCCGTCCTGCGACGCGATCTCGTTGGCGACCTGCGGCTGATCGGCATTGTGGCGCACCAGAACGCTGGCGACGCCGGCCAGGCACAACAGCACCTGCGCATAGACGAGCGCGGCAAGAATCCGTGAAGCTGGTCTGCTGGTCATGGCAGTTTCCTTCAGCGATCTGTTTCACTGCGCTGATGTCCCGAGGCATTGTCCCATGGGGAACGCTGCCGCGCACGGCGCACGGTGGATGTCGCCCTAACGCGGCGGATCGGGGAAAGTTCAAAGCCGAGCACCAACCTGCCGGCGCGGCGCCTGATCCTCAGCGAGGACATCAGCCAGGCGGCGAGCAGCAGGATGGCGGCGTGCGCAGGCGTTTCCCCGGACGTCCCCGGCGTGGCGGCCAGGGCGCGGCCTGTGCCGGCAAAGGCGCCGATCACGGCCAGGGTCGCGGTGGCGATCGCCACCTTCACCAGCCAGCTCAGGGCGTTGCGTCTCATCTTCATCGTCCCAACCTTGAAGCGACAATCGGTCGTCCGTGTAACGGCACCATGCCGGACGATCCCCGGTCCTGTTTCAGCGCCGTTTCCGGCGCTCCCGGCGGAGTGCGACATCAGCAATACCCTATCCCGTATGTGACGAAAAGTGGTCTTTTGACTGATAATGCCAAAATATAGATGATCAACGGGCAAAATCGGGAATTTTTCCGCATGGTAAGGCGGTAGGGCGGCAGGGATGTGCTCTTGCGCCCTACACCGTCCAAAAATACCGCACGATGTGAAAGAACACCGGCGCGGCGAAGACGATGGAATCGGCGCGGTCGAGCATGCCGCCATGGCCCTCGATCAGATGGCCCCAGTCCTTGACGCCCTGGTCGCGCTTGATCGCCGAGGCGACCAGCCCGCCGAGAAAGCCCATCAGGCAGATCAGAAAGGCGACGAGCGCGGCCTGCACCGGACCGAACGGCGTCAGGAACGAGATCGCTCCACCGAGCAGGCTGGCGGCGCCGATGCCGCCGACCAGGCCTTCCCATGTCTTTGACGGCGACACCAGCGGCGCCACCCTGTGGCGGCCGAACAGCTTGCCGAAGACGTATTGCAGCACGTCGCTGCCCTGCACGGTGATGATCAGGAAGGCGATGAGCAGCATCATGCGCCCCTCGAAACCGGGCACTTGCAGCGTCAGCAGGGCCGGGACGTGGCTGACGCAGTAGACCGACAGCATCACCGCCCATTGCTGCGCCGCCACCCGCTCGAGGAAGCGTTCGGTGTCGCCCTGCAATGCGGTGACCGCCGGCATCAGCAGGAAGCAGTAGACCGGCACGAAGATGGTGAACAGGCCGTACCAGGCCGTCCAGACCAGCCAGTACTGGATCGGGATGATGACCGCGAACATGGCCAGCAGCACCCAGTGGTCGCTGCGCCGCGTGTGGGTCAGCGTCACGAACTCGCGCAGCGCGGCAAAAGAGATCAGTGCGAACAGCACCGTCATGCCGTCCTTGCCGAAGAAGAAGGCGATGGCGATGATCGCCACCATCACCCACCAGGCCTTGATGCGCTGGTTGAGGTTGACCAGCGTCGGGCTCGACGGGTCCGGCGCGCGCGCCGTGAGGATCGCCGCGACGATGCTGGCCGTGACCAGCACGGCGCCCAGCCCGGCCAGCAACAGGACGGTTTCGCGCATCATCGGCGGTCGCTCGCGCGGCGAGGCCGCAGCGCCAGCAGGGCGGCATGGGCACGGTCGAGGAAGGCGCGGCGATCCTCGCCCGGCAGGACGGCGACGGGCGGACCGAAGATGACGCGGCAGAGCAGCGGCACGGGCAGGAAGTGGCCTTTCGGAAGGACACGCGAGATGTTTTCCAGCCAGCACGGTACGAGTTCGACCTCCGGCCGCGCAACGGCAAGGTTGTAGAGGCCGGAGCGAAATTTCAGCAACGGCTCGTCGGTCATGTTGCGCGTGCCCTCGGGAAAGATCAGCAGCGACTCGCCGCGGTCGAGAACGTCGAGCATCGCGGTGATCGGATTCTGCGACGGATCGGTCCAGACGCGGTGGATCAGCACGGAGGACAGCATGTCCTCGGCGATGAAGCGGCGCAGCCGCGACTTGCCCCAATAGTCGGCGGCGGCGACCGCACGGGTGCGGGCGCGATGGCGCGGTTCCAGACAGGCCGCCAGCAGGATGAAGTCGCCATGGCTGGCATGGTTGGCGAAATAGATGCGTTGGCGATCGGAGGGACGGCTGCCGAACCAGATCGGCCGCACGCCGGTGATCGCCCAGGCGAGCCCGGACAGGCCGGCGGAAGTGGCCATCCGCATCAGCTTGAGACCGGTCTGCCGAAAGCCGGGCATCGCCAGACCTCCGATCAGGCCAGGACGACGATGAGCGAGCCGGCGAGGAGGGCGGCGAGCGCCGCGCGCTGGCGCCGGATCAGGCGCTCGGTGCCGGCGATACGGTCAGCGAGTGAGCGGGTCTCGGCTGGGGCGGGCTTGAGGCGCATGCGGGCCAGGATGTCGTCGACGGCGGCGCCGCCTTTCATCTCGTCTTCATAGCTCGCGGCGACGCGGAACAGAAGCGCATCGAAGGCCAGGATCGCCGACAGGGCGAGGACCAGGAGACCGGGAAGCACCGCCGTGACGAAGGCCATCGCGACGAACGGTGCGGTCGATGTCACGCCCGCGATGCAGCGCGCGACTGCGAAGGCCGCGAGCGCGAGGACAGTGGCCGTCGGCCAGGCCGCCTGCAGCAGCGCGCGGCGCGCGGCCATTTCGGCTCCGACCCTGTGCGGGATCATCTCGCCTCCGGCTGCGCCGCCGAGGCAGGTTCATGCGCATGAAGATGAACGGGCCGCCCGCTGCCGACGAGCACCCGCCGCGCCTCGGCGGGGCCGCCGGCGCGGCCGGTCGCCACCAGCCACACCGCCACCGCGCCGGCGCTGCGCTGGAAGCCCAGCGCGCAGCACACCAGCACCGGGCCGTCCGGGCGTGCCTGCTCGACGGCCTCGGCGGCGGCCCGCAGCGCGGCGGGCGCCGGCGGCACGAGATCGAGCAGCGGGATGCTCACCCATTTCGCGGTGGCCGCCGTCGGCCGCGCCAATTCGGCGGCGAGGTCGACCACCGTGGCGAAGCGGTCGGCTTGTTGGTCGTCGGGATAGCCGCCCAGAAAGACGCCGTCGGCGATTTCCACCGCGGGCGGCAGGTTCCGTGTCCAGACCCAGGCGTTGAGGCGGGCCGCCAACCGGTAGGGTGCCAGAAGCAGGCGGCCGGCGACCGACACCGTGCCGTCCGCCTGCTTCTGGAAGACGCCGGGATTGCCCGTCGCATAGCCGAAGGCGACGATGGCCAGCGCCAGCGCCGGCCACAGCAGGAAGAGCCAGAGCGGCGAGGCGAGTGCGCCGCCGGCCGCGCCGGCCAGCAAGGCAAGGGCGCCCAGGCCGTAGCGGAGCGCCAGCCGGCGACAGGCGGGGTTTTCGGCGCGGCGCGCGCCGGCGAAGGGCAGGGCGCCGTGGCGGGGAAACAGCCAGAGCGCGAAGACGCCGAGCAGGGCGCCGGTGGGGATGTCGATGAAATGATGCTGCCAGGTGGTCAGCACCGAGACGCCGATGAGCAGGCACCATAGGTGCCAAAGGCCGAGCAGCGGTCCGCCGAGACGATGGCGGATGTGGTCCCAGATGATGACCAGCAGCGCGATGTGCAGCGACGGGGCCTGGTTGAACGGCCTGTCGAAGCCGCCGAGCACGGCGAACATGAAGCCCGGCAGGCCACTTGTCCCGGGCCGCACGAAGGTGGCGGCGAGCGGGAAGGCGATGAAGCACGAAACCGCGACGAGCTGCGCCGTCAGGTAGCGCAGCGCCAGCCGGTCGACGCCCTGCGTGGTGGTGTTGATGAGCAGCGACAGCCCGTAGAACAGGTTGATCGACCAGTAGGGCACGATCGTCCAGGCGATGAACGGAATGGAATGCTCCCATCCGAAGACGATGCTGCCCACATCGTTTCGCGCAGCAGCCAGCGCGTTGGCGTAGCCGTAGGAGAGGTAGAAGAACGGCGCCAGGAAGGCGAGCCACAGCGCGGCGCGGCGCAGGATGGCGGGGAAAGGGGCGGGACTGGCGGCCGTATCGGCGGTCATCGAAATGTCCGTTTGCACCTGAGGGACATGTGCCAGCCGGATTCGCTCCGCTGCTGCTCACCCCCTTTGTCCTGCCGGACATCTCCCCCTCAAGGGGGGGAGATTGGCAGCTTCGTTCTCTCGCCCTCTTGTCTCCACCTTGGCAACTGGCGAAACCCCGGCAGCAGGCTGATCTCCCTCCTTGAGGGGGAGATGTCCGGCAGGACAGAGGGGGTGCGAAGGAGATCATCTATGCGGGCGAACGACCACGCTAGAACCGCCGCGCCACCGACACGGTGAAGATGCCCCATTCGTCGATGCGCTGGTCGATCTTCTCGAAGCCGGCGGCCGCGACCAACTGGTCCATCTCGCCTTGCGTGCGGCGGCGCATCACCCAGGCCTCGCCGCCACGGTGCGAGGTGAGGCTGCGGGCGATCATCTCCAACTGCGGATGCCAGGGCTGGTTGGTATAGACGAGCAGGGCGCCGGGCTGCATGGCGGCCGCCAGGCCGGCGAGCGAACGGGCGATGAGCGCATTGTCGGGGAACAGTTCGTAGAGGCCCGAGACGACGGCGAGGTCCGGCGGCGGATCGAGTGCGGCGAGGCCGTCGCGGTCGAAGGCGTCCGCCTTGCGGAAGGTGACGCTCGCCGGCAGGGAGCGCTGCGCGATCAGCGCCCGGCCCTTCTCGACATTGATGTCCGAATAATCGCGCAGCCGCACCGAGGCCGGCGGCTCGGGCAGCTTTGCGATCGCGTCGAGCACGTAGCGACCGTGGCCGGCGGCGATGTCGACGATGTGTAGCGGCCGGCCCGCCGCCTTCAGCGCCGCGGCGGCGTCGCCGATCAGTTCCTCCAGATGGATCTTGCGCTGGCGGATGCCGCGCCAGCCGATAGCGTCGAGGAAGGTGCGGTCGACCATCCTGCCGAGCGGGCCGATGCCGCGCGGCTGGTTTTCATAGACATAGTCGAGGGTCGAGCCGGAATCGAAGCCGGTCCGGACGCCTGTCGCGATGCCGGCCGAAACCCAGCCGCCCATGCGGATGAAGGCGCGGCTCAGTGCCCAGTAAAGACCCTTGGGCGAAAGCGGATCGAGCGGCGTCGCCAGACTGTCGGCCTCGTCGCGCGTCCAGCCGGCGCGGTGGGCGGCGGTCAGGTCCGGCACCGGTTCGGGCGCCGCCTCCTGGCGCAGGATGAAGTCGCGCGCCAGCGCCACCGCCTTTGCACGATCGAGTTCGCCCAGCGTGTCGTGGAAGAAGCCGGGCAGCACGTGCCGCTCCTTGGCGGGGCTCGCCAGATTGACGAAGAAGTCGTGCTGCGGGCCGTGGCGCACCACCCAGTCGGCTCCGGAGATCAGCAGTTGCGTCGGCACGGTGATGGCGCGGGCGTCGGCGACGACGCGCTCGGCATGATCGTAGAGGTCCAGCAGGATGTTGGAGGCGATCGGCCGGGTGATCAGCGGGTCGGCCTCGAAGGAGGCGATGCGCTGCGGATCATGGGTCAGGAAGCGCGCCTTGACGTAGGAATTGACGAAAAACCGCCCCTTGATCTTCTGCCACAGAGCGATGCCGGCCCGCGCGAACGGCACGTATAGCTTTACCGAGAAGGCCGGCGAGGCGAGCACCAGGGCGCGGATTTTTGGCGCGTAGTCGTGGACCCAGGTGGCCGCTAGGACAGCGCCGACCGACTGCGCCACCACCGAGATGCGTCCTTCCTCGAAGCCGTCCTTGTCGCGGATCTCGCGCATGAAGGTTTCGACGTCGCGGACCGAGGCGGCGAAGGATGGCGAATAGCCGCGCTCGCCGGGCGAGCGGCCGTGGCCGCGCGCGTCCCAGGCATAGAAGGCGTGGTCCGGCAGCCGCATCTCCTCGACCAGATGGGCCATGCGCCCGCCATGCTCGTGGCCGCGGTGGAAGAGCACCACGGCGCCCTTCGGCTCCGGCGTCGCGGCGGGCCAGCAGCGGTAGAACAGTTCGGTGCCGTCATGGGTGCGGAAGGTGCGCTCGACCACGTCCGGACGCGGGAGGCGGGAAAAGTCGTCGCTCATCGGAACCTCGGAGGGAACAGGTTGAAGGCACTGCTCACGAAACGGCCCGGACACCCGCGCCGACGCGGTTGACGACGGTGATCATGGATAGCAGGGCGAGCGCCGGGAACACCAGCGGCGCGACCGTATCGACGAGGAAATGCAGGCTGAGCAGCACGGCGATCAGCCCGAGGGCGAAGGCGCGGTCGCTTTTGCCGAACGGACCGGCATAGTTGCGGCCGACGCCCGCCGCGACGCCGAGCACGCCGGCATATTCGGAGACCAGCGCGCAGACGGCGAAGGCGACGACGCCCCAGACGCCGAAACCCGGCACGGCGGCGAAGGCGAGGATGAGCGCGGTGTCGGAGACCACGTCGCACAGTTCGTTCAGATACATGCCGAGCCGCGAGGCCTGGCCGTGTTCCCTGGCCAGCATGCCGTCGACGGCGTTGAGCGCCATGCGCAGGAACAGAACCAGCGGCACCAGCAGATAAACCGGGCGCGACAGCGGGAAAGCGGCGAGCAGGCCCGCCGTCGCCAGCGACAGGGCAGCGGCGGCGAGGGTGACCTGGTTGGCGGTGATGCCCCTTGCGGCGAGGTTTTCCACCAGCGGACGCAGTCGCGCCTGGAAGGCCGGTTTCAGATCGTAGAGCGTCGCCATGGCGCGGTTTCCCCCCGGGGCGCATTGACTTGAACAACGTTCATGATATCTCTGCCATGGAAATGAACGTCGTTCAAGGATTATTTTGAACGGCGTTCACGGGAGGGCGACGGAGACCGGCGGGTGACGGGCAAGACCCAGAAGCGGCGCGAGGCGCTGCGCGCGGCGCTGATCGAGGCGGCGGAACGGCGCATCGCCGACAGCGGCTTCCGCGGCCTGACCGCGCGCGACCTGGCGAAGGAGGTCGGCTGCGCGGTGGGCGCCATCTACACGATCTTTCGCGACATGGACGCGCTGGCCGCCGCCGTCAACGCGCGCACCACGGCGCGGCTGGAGCAGGCGGTGGCAATCGCCCTTGCCGGCGAAACCGACGGGGACGCCAGGCGTCAGCTCGTGCTGCTCGGCCAGACCTATTTCGGCTTCGTGCTCGACAATCCGCGCCTGTGGTCGGCGATCTTCGAACTCGGCTATCGCGGCGAGGGCGACGATCTGAAGCCGGAAGCGGAACATGCCCGCCTGATCGGCCACGTCGCGAGGCCGCTGGAGCGGCTGCTGCCGGACATGGAGGCGGCGCGGCGCCTCCTGGTGGCGCGCTCGCTGTTCGCCGCCGTGCACGGCATCGTCAGTCTCGGCCAGCAGTCGCGCTTCATGCCGGTGCCGCCGTCCGAAGTTTCGGCGCAGATCGCCTTCATCATCGAAGCCTTCTGCGACGGTGCGGTCCGGCGCCGGCAAGGCGAGCGGGAAGCTTAATTTTCGGTCAATCCGCTGCCCGGAGGCGCGGCAATGAGCCTTGCAATTGTGCATTTCGGCCATGCAAACCCGGCAATTCAAAAAGGCCGCGCGCCGCACTATTTCAGCGTCGTCAAGAGAACATTGGAAGCGATCGGCAAGGGCCGGTCACTGGCAAGAAGAACGAAAGAGTACGACCATGAACCTCCTCCGCAACTACCGCAACTGGCGCCGTTACCGCGACACCGTCAACGAGCTGAGCCGCCTGTCCAACCGCGAGCTCGCCGACCTCGGCATCACCCGCTCCGAGATCGTTTCCGTCGCCTCCAAGGGCCGCGTCTGATCTCAATTGTCCGCGCGGCTTTCCTCCCGGCCGCCGCGACAACACCGGCACTCCGTTTCCCCCGGGTGCCGGAGTTTTTCCAGAACCCCGCAGCCTCGCTGCGGGGTTCTTTACGTTTCGGCTCCCGGCCGTACCGAAGGTCGATCAGTCGTCGTTGGTGGCGTTGAGGTCTTCGGGACGCTTTCCGGAATCACCGGATCGATCGAGCCCGGCCGCCGCGCGCAGCGCCGCATTGATCCGGTCCTGCCAGCCGGGACCGTCGGCCTGGAAATGGTCGAGCACGTCGCGGTCGATGCGCAGCGAGACAGTTTCGCGCGCCGCCGCGACGATCGGCGCGCGGGGGTCCGGCGCAGGCCCCCTGGGCACCGGCTTGAACAGGCTTTCCGCCGCTTTCAACGGATCGCTCGGGCGTCGCGTCGGGCCGGCCATGGCAGTCTCCTCGGTTGTTCAGCCAATATGCGTCGGACGCAATTGTTGCGGCACGCGGCGCGATGCGCAACAGGGGGCGGGGCAATGATCCCGCCGATCCGTTCAGGAGTTCGTCGCATGCCACATCCAGTCTCGCCGGCCCTGCTTTTTGCCGGTGGCATCAACGGTGCGCTCGGTGTCGCCCTGTCGGCGGTGGCCGCGCATGCGGGGGGACCGAATCTCGGCGTTGCCGCGTCGCTGCTGCTCGCCCATGCGCCGGCGCTTCTGGCCCTGTCGCTCGTCAACATGCGCGTTGCGGCGCTGGCGGGCTACGGGCTTGTGCTCGGCCTGCTGCTGTTCTGCGGCGATCTCGTCACGCGGGACCTGCTGGGCCAAAAACTCTTTCCGATGGCCGCGCCGGCGGGCGGGATCGTGCTGATCGCGGCCTGGCTGGCCGTCGCCGTGTCGGCCTTGCCGGGCCGCCGCGCCCGCACTTGAGAGTCCGAGGTGCAGGGCATGACGGAAGCCGAGGTCAGCCGAGCCACCACAGCGTCATCGCCGTCAGAACCACATACCGGCCGGTCTTGGCGACCGCGACGAGCAGAATGAAGCTCCACAGCGGCTCGCGCAGCACGCCGGCCGCGACGGTCAGGGCATCGCCGCCGATCGGCGCCCAACTGAGCAGCAGGCTCCAGCGGCCCCATCTGCGGTACCAGTCGCTGGCCCGCCGCAGCGCCTGCGGACTGGCAGGAAACCAGCGGCGGTCCGCGAAATGCTGAACGCCGCGGCCGAGCCCCCAGTTGACCACTGCGCCGAGGACGTTGCCGGCGGACGCGACCGCGACGAGCAGCCAGGCCGGCAGGCTGCCCGCGACGAGCAGAGCCATGAGTGCAGCCTCCGACTGCGCCGGCAGGATCGTCGCCGCGACGAAGGAGATGGCGAACAGCCCGCCGAGCATCCACAAAGCGTCCACGCATCGTTCCCTTTCCGGCGCCGGCCCACCCTTTCCGAGCCGCGCCGCGCTGGCAAGGCTGTGGAGCCCGCCGCGATGTGTCGCGCCCTATCGAGCTTTGCACCGAGGGAGGCCACGAAGCTGGGGAAAGGCTGCGCCCGCGTGGACAAAAGCCGGCCGAGTGTTAGGATGGGCTTGTAGATCGGGGGCGGGCATGGCTGATTTTACCTATCTGGCAAGTTTTTCCTATTGGTTGAACGGCGATTTCACTCTCGACGAGATGACGGGAACGTCGACGAGTTATACAATTGACAATGGCTCATTCAAGTTCGTCTTTTCAGGTATAAATTTCAGCTACCAATCCGGACTTGGCGTCGGTGGAACCGTAAATTCCCTCGATGTGTATGTCGGAGGTATCGGAATCCTGAATATATCTGGCTTGGCGTCTTCATTAGGACGCGTCTCAGATCTCTTTCAGACTGGATATTACGATGATTTGTACAATCTTGACCTGAGAGTTATCCTTCCGCACCTGCTTGTCGGCTCCGACACGGTCACATCCGCGGTCGCAACGGCGGCTCTCGTCGGCTTCGAGGGCGACGACACGTTGAGTGCCATGAACGTCGCCGAGGCGGACACGGTGTTCGTCGGAGGTCGCGGTTCCGACACGTTCAACGGCGGCTTGGGTGCCGACACGCTGGTGTATACCGGCGTCGTTGCGGATTTGCCCTCTCAGGGCGTCACTTTGAACGCCGAGACGGGCAACGCGGTGGATCCGTGGGGCTTCACGGACAAATTCACGAACATCGAGGGCTTCGTGGGCTCGATCTTCGGAGATACGTTGCTCGGCAGCTCCCGCGACGAGTGGTTCGATGGCGGCGCCGGCGGCGATATCATCGACGGCGGCGATGGCATCGATACCGTGAAGTTCATGCCGTCATTGGGCGACGGCCAAGTTTACACGTTCGGATATTATCCCGTCACCGTGGATCTGTCCCAGAACTACGCCATCGACAATTTCAAGCGCCGCGACACGCTGTACAACGTCGAGAATATCGTCGGCACCGCCGACATCTCCTTCGGCGGCGACAAGCTGACCGGAAACGACGGCGCCAACGTCATCGACGGCAATGGCGGCATCGACACGATGACCGGGCTGAAGGGCGACGACACCTACCATGTCTACGACATGAAGTCGGTGATCGTCGAGAAGGCCGGGGAAGGGACGAAGGACACGGTACTCGCACACAGCAGCTACGACCTCGTGGCGGGCGTCGAGGTCGAGTCTCTCAGGATCTACGACCCGGACTGCTCCTGCACGATCCATCTCTATGGCAACGAGTTCAGCCAGGAGATCATCGGCAATCAGGGCGACACAATTCTCTCGGACGGCGGCAAGGGGGGCGCCGATACGCTGAGGGGGCTCGGCGGCAACGATACCTACCGCGTCTACAATTCCGGCGACGTCATATTCGAAGGGGCCACCGAGGGCACCAGCGATACGGTGCAGGCGTATACGAGCTACGCGCTCGGCAAAGGCGTCTACATCGAGACGCTGAAGACCGGCGACGGCAATGGGTCCGCCGCGATCGACCTGACCGGCAACGAACTGGCGCAGACGATCACCGGCAACAAGGGCATCAATTTCATCCGGGGCAATGGCGGAGCCGATACCATGACCGGCGGTGCCGGCGGCGACACCTTCGTCTATGCGAGCCGTGCCGACTCGACCTATGCCACGGCCGGCCGCGACCTTATCAAGGATTTCACCGTTGGAACCGACAAGATCGATCTCGCCCTGATCGATGCCAACACGCTGCTGACCGGCAACCAGGACTTCCTGTGGATCGGCAAGGACGAGTTCACTGGGGTTGCCGGGGAACTCCGCTACGCCACCGGCACGAAGAACACGGTGATCTATGGCGATGCCAACGGCAACAAGGCGGTCGACTTCGCCATCACGCTCACCGGCATCAAGACCCTGTCCGAACTCGATTTCCTCGGCATCGAAAGCAAGAAGGCCGCCTATGGCGGGCACCTGTACGAGGTGATCGACAACGGCACGCCGCTCGCCTGGCTGGATGCGGCGCAGAAGGCGAAGGACATGGGAGGCCATCTCGCCACCATCTCCAGCGAAGGCGAGAACGATTTCGTCTTCGGGCTGATCAAGGATCACCCGGAATACTGGTCTCCCGGCGGTGGCTATGGCAGCTATCTCGGCGGCTACCGGCCGCTGAGCACGGAAGGCCCGGTCGCCGACGGCTGGAAATGGGTGACTGGAGAGGCGTTCAGCTTCACCAAGTGGAGCCCTAACGAGCCCAACAGCCCGGAAGAGACCGTCCTGCACTACATCTTCCCCGAGAAGGGAACGGGCGTGTGGAACAATATGCCGCCCGAAGGCAATCCGAATTTCCCGCTGGCCACCTTCATCGTCGAGTATGACGGGCTTTCGTCGATCATTCCGACGACGACCGAGCTCTTCGGACCCGTATAGGGTGGCGAACGCTTGCCGGTGAAAAATCCAGCCGTGGCGTCCCGGAAGGGATTCGAACCCCTGACCCCAAGTTTAGGAAACTTGTGCTCTATCCTACTGAGCTACCGGGACCTGCCGACCTCTGTGCCACACGCAGGCGCACTGCGGCGGCGGCATGCCCCCTAGATGCCCCGAACGTCTTTGCGGATCAAGAGCCCTGGCGCCGGCGAACCGCGGATTCGGTCGGAAGCTGCGCGGGGCGCGACCTTGCGGTCGCATGGCGATTTGGCTAAGGAGGCCGCGCATTCGGCGGCGGCCGTTCGGGCGCCTCAACCTGCTTCCCAGGCCTTCCGAGCCCAGGAACATCCTGACAGGGCATTCGCTTCGCATGGCGCGTATCGTGATGAAGTTCGGCGGGACCTCCGTCGCCGACCTCGACCGCATCCACAATGTGGCGCGTCACGTCAAACGCGAGGTCGATGCCGGCCACGAGGTCGCGGTCGTGGTCTCGGCGATGTCGGGCAAAACCAACGAACTCGTCGGCTGGGTGCAGAACATGCCGAAGGTGGCGGGCGCCAACGGCCCGTTCTTCGACGCACGCGAATATGACGCGATCGTCGCCTCCGGCGAGCAGGTGACTTCCGGCCTGCTGGCCATCGCCCTGCAGTCGCTCGGCATCAACGCCCGCTCCTGGCAGGGCTGGCAGATCCCGATCCGCACCGACAACGCCCACGGCGCGGCGCGCATCGCCGAGATCGACGGCTCGTTCCTGATCAAGCGCTTCGGCGAGGGCCAGGTCGCGGTGGTCGCCGGCTTCCAGGGACTTGCGCCGGACAACCGCATCGCCACGCTGGGGCGCGGCGGCTCCGACACCAGCGCCGTGGCGATCGCCGCGGCGGTCAAGGCCGATCGCTGCGACATCTATACCGATGTCGACGGCGTCTACACGACCGATCCGCGCATCGAACCGAAGGCGCGCCGCCTCGACCGCATCTCCTTCGAGGAAATGCTGGAGATGGCGTCGCTCGGCTCCAAGGTGCTGCAGGTCCGCTCGGTCGAGCTTGCCATGGTGCACCGGGTGCGCACCTTCGTGCGGTCGTCCTTCGACGATCCGGATGCGCCCGGCATGGGCGATTTCGACAACCCGCCCGGAACGCTCATTTGCGACGAGGAAGAGATCGTGGAACAGGAAGTCGTCACAGGTATCGCCTATGCCAAGGACGAGGCGCAGGTGTCGCTGCGTCGCGTCGCCGACCGGCCGGGCGTCGCCGCCGGCATCTTCGGACCGCTGGCCGAGGCCAACATCAACGTCGACATGATCGTCCAGAACATTTCGGAAGACGGCAAGTTCACCGACATGACCTTCACGGTGCCCTCCGGCGACGTGGCCAAGGCACTGGCGGTGCTCGACGAAGTCCGCCAGACGGTCGGCTTCGACGTGATCCAGCACGACCAGGGCATGTCGAAGGTGTCGGTGATCGGCATCGGCATGCGCAGCCACGCCGGCGTCGCCGCGACCGCCTTCAAGGCGCTGTCGGAGAAGGGCATCAACATCCGTGCGATCACCACCTCCGAGATCAAGATCTCGATCCTCATCGACGGTGCCTATACCGAACTGGCGGTTCGGACTTTGCATTCCGTCTACGGCCTCGATAAGCATTAGGGCAGACTAGGAGCCCTGGAGGGATTCGCCGGCCGAGGTCGGGCGGAGAAGCCATCGCGGCTGGAGAAGGGAGACGATGCGCGATTCGGCCGTAGGACCCCGCGTGCTGCTGAGGCGGTTGCGCGAGCTGATGGCCGAGCCGCTCGGGCCGCAGGAGCGGCTCGACCAGATCGTCCGCGACATCGCCCGCAACATGGTGGCGGAAGTCTGCTCGCTCTATGTGCTGCGCGCGGATTCGGTGCTCGAGCTCTATGCCACCGAAGGCCTTAATCCGGACTCGGTGCACCTCGCGCAGCTTCGCCTCGGCCAGGGTCTTGTCGGCACCATCGCGGCCAGTGCCCGCTCGCTGAACCTGTCCAACGCCCAGGAACATCCCGCCTTCGCCTATCTTCCGGAGACGGGCGAGGAGATCTACCACTCCTTCCTCGGCGTCCCGGTGCTGCGGGCAGGCCGAACGCTCGGCGTGCTGGTCGTCCAGAACCGGACGCAGCGCAGCTACTCGCCCGACGAGGCCGAGGCGCTCGAAACCACGGCGATGGTGATCGCCGAGATGATCGCCACCGGCGACCTGGCGCGGCTGTCGCGGCCGGGCATGGAGCTGGACCTGCGCCGCCCGGCCTCGTTCACGGGCGTGTCGTTCAACGACGGCGTCGGGCTCGGCCACGTGGTGCTGCACGAGCCGCGCATCGTGGTGACGAACCTCATCAACGAGGATTCGCAGGCCGAGATCCGCCGGCTGGAGGGTGCGCTCGGCTCGCTGCGGCTGTCGATCGACGACATGCTGTCACGGCGCGAGGTGGCCTTCGACGGCGAGCACCGCGACGTGCTGGAAGCCTACCGCATGTTCGCCAACGATCGCGGCTGGGTGCGCCGGCTGGAAGAGGCGATCCGCAACGGCCTGACGGCGGAGGCGGCGGTCGAGAAGGTGCAGAGCGACATGCGTGCCCGCATGCTGCACATGACAGACCCCTATATGCGCGAGCGGATGAGCGATTTCGACGATCTCGCCAACCGGCTGCTGCGTCAGCTTATGGGCCGCTCGCCGGACGACATCGCGGCGGCCCTGCCGAAGGATTCTATCATCGTGGCGCGCTCGATGGGCGCGGCGGAATTGCTCGACTATCCGCGCGAAAAACTGCGCGGCCTGGTGCTGGAGGACGGCGC
Source organism: Rhizobiaceae bacterium (assembly GCA_019635715.1). Lineage (GTDB taxonomy): Bacteria > Pseudomonadota > Alphaproteobacteria > Rhizobiales > Rhizobiaceae > Kumtagia. Next base: position 42,471 of record JAHBYY010000033.1, read on the forward strand.
GATCACCAGCCACGTGGTGATCGTGGCGCGCGCCATGGGCATCCCGGTGGTCGGGCAGCTCAAGGGTGCCGTCTCCATGTCGGAGAACGGCGACGCGGTGATCGTCGACGGCGAGGACGGCTCGTTCCACCTGCGGCCGCAGTCGGACGTCGAAGCCGCCTATGCCGAGAAGGTGCGGTTCCGGGCAAGGCGCCAGGAGCTCTATCGCGAATTGCGGGCCAAGCCCTCGGTGTCCAAGGACGGCGTCGGCGTCGACCTGATGATGAATGCCGGCCTCGCGGTCGACCTGCCGCAACTGGCGGATTCGGGCGCGGCGGGCATCGGCCTGTTCCGCACCGAACTGCAATTCATGGTCGCGTCGACCTTTCCGAGGGCGGAGGCTCAGGAGCGGCTCTATCGGGACGTGCTCGATATCGCAAAGGGCAGGCCGGTGACGTTCCGGACCCTCGACATCGGCGGCGACAAGGTTCTGCCCTACTTCAAGGGCGCACAGCAGGAAGAGAATCCGGCGCTGGGGTGGCGGGCCGTCAGGCTGACGCTCGATCGACCGGGTCTGCTGCGCACGCAGTTCCGGGCCCTGCTCCGGGCGGCCGGCGGACGCGAGCTGCGGGTCATGCTGCCGATGGTCACCGAGCTCGGCGAAATCGCCCAGGCGCGCGAAATCCTCGACCGCGAGGTGCGGCATCTGTCGCGCTTCGGCCACCTGCTCCCGACCAGCCTGAAGATCGGCGCCATGCTCGAAGTGCCGTCGCTGCTCTGGCAGCTCGACGAGCTCATGGCGGCGGTGGATTTCGTGTCGGTCGGCTCCAACGACCTGTTCCAGTTCGTCATGGCCTCGGATCGCGGCAACAGCCAACTGGCCGACCGCTTCGACCCGCTCTCGGTGCCGTTCCTGCGGGTGCTGCGGCAGATCGCCGAAGCGGGAGCGCGCAATCGGACGCCGGTCACGCTGTGCGGCGAGCTGGCGGGACGACCGATCTCGGCGATGGCGCTGATCGGCGTCGGCTTCCGCTCGATCTCCATGTCGCCGGCGTCGATCGGTCCGGTCAAGGCGATGCTGCGGGAGCTGTCCGTCTCGGACCTCACCACCTTCGTGTCCGAGAACCTCGCCGGGCACAGTGCGCGCCTGCCGATGCGCGGGCTGCTCCAGACCTTTGCCTTCGATCACGGCATTCCGCTGTAGTTTCGGCGACGGAGCCGAAGCCACTATTGCGATGTCGTCCAGTCCTCGACCCGCAATCCGTCGACCCGCTGAAATTCGCGGAGGTTGTTCGTAACGAGGATCGCATCCCGACTTCTGGCCTGGCCGGCGATCAGGACATCGTATGGGCCGATCGGCGTGCCCTTGGCCGCAAGGTCGGCGCGGATCAAGCCTGCGGCGCGGGCATCCTCGCGATCGAAGTCAAGGATGGCGAGATCGGCGAACAGAAGCCGGATCGTCTCAAGATTGTGCGCCACCCGCGAGCTCTTGAAGGCTCCGAAATAGAGTTCATGTGCAACGACGGAGCATATGCCGATAGAGCCCGGCCGGCGCCGCTCGACTTGACGCATCACGGCCGCCGACTTGTTGCCGAAAAGCGCAATCACCGTGTTCGTGTCGAGGAGATAGTCGCTCACCGGAACACATCGTCCATATCAGGCCGATTCTGTTCGTCGGGCTGCTCACGGCCCTTGGCCATGAAGTCGGAACTGAATCCGAGATCGACCGCCGCGCGGAGTGAACTCCAGGGCTCGCGCCGTCCGGTTTCGGGTCTCAGGATAATGGCTTCTCCCTCACGGGAGATCTCCACTCTGTCGACATGAAGTCGAAACTCGCTCGGCAGGCGCACGGCCTGTGAGTTTCCCGACTTAAAGACGCGTGCATATCGAGGCATCCCGGTGGCCTTCCGTGAGTATATACGCAAATATATATACTCTGTGCAGATTGAAGGCGGAAGTGGGCTGAGGCAATCACGGTGCGTTGAGGTTAGGTGCAAACTTCGATATTGCCGAACGCCGTGCCGAACCAAACGGCAGAGCGAGAGACCGATCGACAGCACCGATGCCCACGCTCCCCCACGACCGCATCGACCAGATTGCCAAGCGCTTCGACATGCTCGAAGCGCAGATGGCGGCCGGCCCGGACCCGGACGCCTATGTGAAGCTCGCTTCCGAATATGCCGAGCTGCAGGAGATGGCGGCCAAGGTCAGGGCGCTGCGTTCGGCCGAGCGCGAGAAGGCCGATCTCGAGGCGCTGCTGGCCGACAAGGCGACGGACGCGGATATGCGCGAACTGGCCGAGGCGGAGCTGCCCGATCTCGTCCAGCGCATCGAGACGCTGGAGCAGGACATCCAGATCCTGCTGCTGCCGAAGGACGCGGCCGACGAGCGCAGCGCCATCCTGGAAATCCGCGCCGGGACGGGCGGCGACGAGGCGGCGCTGTTCGCCGGCGATCTCTTCCGCATGTATGAGCGCTTCGCCGCCTCGAAGGGCTGGCGGGTCGAATTGGTCTCGGCGTCGGACGGGGAAATGGGCGGCTACAAGGAAATCGTCGCGTCGGTTTCGGGGCGCGGCGTGTTCGCCCACCTGAAATTCGAATCGGGCGTGCACCGCGTGCAGCGCGTGCCGGCGACGGAGGCGCAGGGGCGCATCCACACCTCGGCGGCGACGGTCGCGGTGCTGCCGGAGGCCGAGGAGGTCGACATCGAGATCAAGCCGGAGGACATCCGCATCGACACGATGCGGGCCTCGGGCGCCGGCGGCCAGCACGTCAACACCACCGATTCGGCGGTGCGAATCACCCATCTGCCGACGGGCATCATGGTGGTTTCGGCGGAGAAGTCGCAGCACCAGAACCGGGCCAAGGCGATGCAGATTCTGCGGGCGCGGCTCTACGACATGGAGCGCAGCCGTCTTGCCGACGAACGGTCGGAATCGCGCAAGCTGCAGGTCGGGTCCGGCGACCGGTCGGAGCGCATCCGCACCTACAATTTCCCGCAGGGGCGCTTGACGGACCACCGCATCAACCTGACGCTCTACAAGCTCGACCGGGTGATGATGGGCGAACTGGAGGAAGTCGTTTCCGCGCTCATCGCCGACCATCAGTCGAAGCTGCTGGCGGATGTCGGTGCCGATGGCTGACATCGGCGCGATGCGCCTGGTCGAGCTGTTGCGCATGGGCAAGCGGCGGCTCATGGCATGCGGGCTCGACGATCCGGGCCTCGAAAGCCGGATGCTGATCGAACATCTCACCTGCACCGACCGCCTCACCGCGATCTCCGAGCCGGATCGAACGGTGCCGGCCGACCGGGTTGCCCGGGTGATCGCGGCTTTCGATCGTCGCGCCGCCGGCGAACCCGTGCATCGCATCCTCGGATCGAGGGAGTTCCACGGGCTGAAGCTGCGGCTGTCGCCAGGCACGCTGGAGCCGCGGCCCGACACGGAGACGCTGGTCGACGCCATGCTGCCTTTCGTGTCCCAGCATGTGGCGGCGACCGGACAGTGTCGCATCCTCGACCTCGGGACCGGCAGCGGGGCGATCGCGCTGGCGCTGCTCGCCGCGGCCGACGGCGCCGTTGCCACCGGAGCGGATCTGTCCGAGGACGCGCTCTCCACCGCCCGCCGCAATGCCGGGGACAACGGCCTTTCCGCCCGGTTCGAGACCTGCCGGTCGGACTGGTTCGAGGCCATTGCCGGCCGATATGATGCAATCGTCTCCAACCCACCCTATATCAGGTCCGGCGAGATTGCCGGCCTCGATGTCGAGGTGAGAGGCCATGACCCGCTTCTGGCCCTCGACGGCGGCCGGGACGGGCTGGATGCCTATAGGGCGATCGCCCGGGATTGCCGGCGCCATCTGCAGGCCGGCGGGCGAATCGGCGTCGAGATCGGCCACGACCAGAAGTCCGAGGTCATAGGGATATTCGAGGCGGAGGGATTGCTCCTTGTATCCGACCACCAAGATCTGGGCGGTCGCGATCGAGCTTTGATCTTCGGGGAAAGTTACGCAATCTCAACGTGATCAGGGGATGGTCAAGCAGCCGAAATATCGCTTGGCAATTCAAGCGAATGCGGATAGGGTCGCGCCACCGGATGAGATGAAGCAGGCAGTGCTCAAGACAATTCGGTCCCCTGAGACATAGACTGCCATACAGCGTGGAAAACGCTTGCGCTTCAAGCGGGACTTATCCGGATCGTGTCAAGAGACCGAACAGGATGACATGTGACGCCAACGCAAACGATGCGGGCGACCATCATCGGAACGCTACGAACCGGGTGCCATCGGCAGGTTCGTGATTGATTTTTTCAGACTGATAGAGAGTCGGATGAGGCCACAACAGCAGAACAGGCGCATGCGCGGTCGCAACAATGGCGGCGGCAACAACAACAATAACAACAACCACAACAATAACCGCAAGGGCCCCAACCCGCTCACGCGCAACTACGAGAGCAACGGTCCGGACGTGAAGATCCGCGGCTCGGCGCAGCAGATCGCCGAGAAGTACGCGACCCTGGCGCGAGACGCGTCCAGCGCCGGCGACCGGGTCATGGCCGAGAACTATCTCCAGCATGCCGAGCACTACAATCGGATCATCGCAGCCGCCCAGGCCCAGTTCGCGAGCCAGCAGGTCCATGTGCCGCGCGAGGAGATCGACGACGATCTCGACGAGGGCTACGGCTTCGAAAGCAACGGCGCCGCCGCCGGCCATGAGGTCGCGCAGCAGCCTTCTCCGCAGCCGGCTGCCGCGGCGGCGGACGGTTCCGGTCCCCAGCCGGTGATCGAGGGCGTGCCGGCCGAGGTCGCCCTGAACAGCGAGCCTGTCGGGCAGCCGACGGGAGGCGGGCGCCACCGTGAGCGCCGGCAGCATCGCAACGATCACCACAACAGAAACGGTGCGAACGGCGCGGCCGTTGCGCCGGCGATTCCCGTCGAGGCCGTCGCGGAGCAGCCCGCCGAGAGCAGCGAGCCCGTGACGCTTGCCGAAGCCGCGCCTGCCGAAGAGACGCCCGCGCCGCGCCGGCCCCGCCGCCCGCGCCGCAGCGCTCGCGACCGCGTGGAAGCGGAGGACCAGCCGTCTGCCGATGCCGAATCTTCCGGCGAACTGACAGGGTCGGAAGGCTGACCGGCATCTGACCGGCCGCCCCTTCCCGGCGCTTCCGGCCGGTGCGAAATGCAAACGGCGGCTGCATCGCGCAGCCGCCGTTTTTTATTGCCTGATCCGGATCAACGCGCTTGAGGGCGCGTTCGGGCATACCCACATAGGCTGCAACGGAACCCGGCCCATCCCGGGCGGGTTCGTCACTTTAGCCGGACCGATGCCGCCAAGCGGGTCGGTCGGGAGAGGAGACATCAGATGAATATAGAGAAATACTCCGAGCGGGTGCGCGGCTTCATTCAGTCGGCGCAGACCATGGCGCTGTCGCGCAACCATCAGCAGTTCACGCCGGAGCACCTGCTCAAGGTGCTGGTCGACGACGAGGAAGGCTTCGCCGCCTCGCTGATCGACGGCGCCGGCGGGCGGTCCAAGGATGTGCGCGCGGGCGTCGAGGCGGCGCTGAATGCGCTGCCCAAGGTCGAGGGCGGCAACGGCCAGCTCTATCTGGCGCAGCCGCTCGCCAAGGTCTTTTCGACCGCCGAAGACCTTGCCAAGAAAGCCGGCGACAGCTTCGTCACGGTCGAGCGCCTGCTGCAGGCGCTGGCCATGGAGAAGTCGGCCAAGACGGCCGACATCCTGGCGAAGGCCGGCGTCACGCCGCAGGCACTGAATGCCGCCATCAACGACATCCGCAAGGGCCGCACCGCCGATTCGGCCTCGGCCGAGCAGGGCTACGACGCGCTGAAAAAGTACGCGCGCGACCTGACCGCCGATGCGCGCGCGGGAAAACTCGATCCGGTGATCGGCCGCGACGACGAGATCCGCCGCACCATCCAGGTGCTGTCGCGCCGCACCAAGAACAATCCCGTGCTGATCGGCGAGCCC
>JAHBYY010000034.1 GCA_019635715.1 Rhizobiaceae bacterium
ACGGCGGCTTCGGTCTCCGATCGTCGCGTCGCCCCTCACTGCCCTGCCGGGCATCTCTCCCCGCAGGCGGGGAGAGAAACGCCTCGTTCATGGTTTCGCCAATCGCCAGGCGTTGCAGAGTGCGCGCCGTCCTGGCGGCCGGCGTTCTTCTCCCCGTCCTTCACGCGGAGAAGTGCCCGGCAGGGCGATGAGGGGCAGGAACCCTCAAGCCCCGACCCGCCCTGCGGCCCGGCCCGGATGAGCGCCCGGCCGGTTTCCTGTTTACCGCATGCACATCAATCTGTACCCATAGTATGGATCGCTTTCCTGCTGGAGATGATGAGCGTGCGTGGTGTGGGGCTGGCTGTTCTGGCGATCTTCGCGCTGCCGGCGGCGGCGAACGCCGGCGTCAAGACCCATGCCAAGGTCGAGACTTACGCCATCTCCGGCAAGAGCGGCCAGGCCCTGATGGATGCGATGGACCGCAAGGGGCCGCGCCACGGTTTTATGGCGCGCGCCATCGCCCAGACGCGCTATTCCGTCGGCTGGGAACTCGGCTGGTCGGTGTCGGGCCAAACATGCCGGCTCGCCGAAGCCAACGTGGTCCTTTCGGTGAGCTACCGCTACCCGGCGCTCGGCGGCCCGGTCACCCCGGCCATGGCGCGCAAATGGGCGAGCTTCATCAAGGGCGTGCAGAGGCACGAGCAGATGCATGGGCGGATCGCGCGCCGCATGGCCGACGCGGCCTATCGCGCCGCGCTCAAGGTGCGCACGCAGCGCGACCCGCATTGCGCCCTCGCCAAGCACCAGGTCACCCGCATCGTGCAGGCGACCTATGCGAAATACGAGGCCGAGCAGCAGCGCTTCGACGCGATCGAGCATCAGCCCGGCGGCACCGTGGACAGGCTGGTCTCGAGCCTGATCCGCCGCCACTGATCCCGGGTCCGGGGATCAGTCGCTCCGCAGCTCCGCCAGTTCGCTGATCTCGCTTTCCGGCGGTGTCGCGCGCGGCTCCACCGAAAACTCCACCAGCACCGGCAGGTGGTCGGATGCGATATCCTCCAGCGTCCGGATGCGATGGATGCGCACCGCGCCTTTGGCGAACACCTGGTCGATCGGCAGGCCGGCGAAGAACAGGAACTCCGGCAGCCGGAAGCTCAGCCATGTCGCGCCGGGGGAGGGCATCAGCGTCAAGCCGCCGGCCGCCGCGACACGCACCACGGTATGGCTCCAGGGCACGGCGTTCATGTCGCCGGCCAGGATCGCCGGCTCGCGGATCGATTCCAGATAGGGCGTCAGGCCGCCCACCTGCCAGGCCTGCTCGAACGGCCAGGGCCAGCCGAGATGCATGGTGGCGACGCTCACCCAGCGGCCGCCGAAATTGAGCACGGTGGCGGCAAAGGCGCCGCGCGGATCGCAGCGCGGCGCCTCCGCGGCGGCGAAAGGCCGGCGCGACAGGATGGCGACGCCCCAGACATCCGCCAGATGCGGACAGACGATGCGGTAGGGATAGGCCGAGTCGAGCAGTCTCAGCTTTTCGGCCCAGGCGTCGGAAACCTCGTTCAGGGTGATCACGTCCGGCTGGACCCGGCCGACCAGCGACAGGAACCGGCCGGGTTGATGATTGTCGTAGCGCAGATTGGCCTGGAGAAGCCGATAGACGGGCTGTTCGGGATCGACCGGGTAGAGCGGGCCGTACTGCATGCCGATCGCCGGGATCGGCACGGTGCCCGACGTCGTGGCGATCGCCAGCAGCGCCGCGAAGATCGCCAGCGCTCCGGCCTTCAGGAGGCGGGTGGCAAGCAGCGGCAGCGCGCTGATCGCCATCAGCACCGCGAAATACACCCGCAGATGCGCAAAGGAATCGAAGGCGCGATGCACCGCGCCGAAGTAGCCCGCCGCTACCGCCGCCGCGAAGCCGAGGGTTGCGATGGCGGACATCACCGATAGCGCCCGAATCTTCATTCGCGAAACCCGGCGGAATGGGACACTGGCGTCATCGGCGGCGAGCGCCAGGCCTTACTGGAACGCCGTTTCCAGAAAACTGCGCAGCTTGCGCGAGTGAAGCCGGTCGAGCGGCATTTCGGCCAGCTTCTCCATGGCGCGGATGCCGATCCGCAGGTGTTGCGAGACCTGGCGCTTGTAGAAGTCGCTGGCCATGCCGGGCAGCTTGAGCTCGCCGTGCAGCGGCTTGTCGGAGACGCAGAGCAGCGTTCCGTAGGGCACGCGGAAGCGGAAGCCGTTGGCGGCGATGGTGGCCGACTCCATGTCGAGCGCGATGGCGCGCGACTGCGACAGGCGCTGCACCGGCCCGCGCTGCTCGCGCAGCTCCCAGTTCCGGTTGTCGATGGTGGCGACGGTGCCGGTGCGCATGATGCGCTTCAGGTCGTAGCCGTCGAAGCCGGTGACTTCGGCGACGGCCTCCTGCAGCGCCACCTGGACCTCGGCCAGCGCCGGGATCGGCACCCAGACGGGCAGGTCGGCATCGAGCACATGGTCCTCGCGGACATAGGCATGCGCCAGCACGTAGTCGCCCAGCGCCTGGGTGTTGCGAAGGCCGGCGCAATGTCCGAGCATCAGCCAGGCATGCGGCCGCAGCACGGCGACGTGGTCGGTGATCGTCTTGGCGTTGGACGGGCCGACGCCGATATTGACCATGGTGATGCCGGTGTGGCCCGGCTTGACCAGGTGATAGGCCGGCATCTGCGGGGCGCGGGGCGGCGTGGAGCCGCTGGCCGGGCCGGACCGCCCGGCTGGCGTGATCAGATTTCCCGGCTCGACGAAGCTGGTGAACCCGGCGCCGCCTTCCGCCATCAGGTCGCGGGCGTAGACGCAGAATTCGTCGATGTAGAACTGATAATTGGTGAAGAGCACGAAATTCTGGAAATGCTCGGGCGACGTCGCCGTGTAGTGCGGCAGGCGATGCAGCGAATAGTCGATGCGCTGCGCGGTAAACGGCGCCAGCGGCCGCGGCTTGCCCGGCTCGACCTCGTAGGTGCCGTTGGCGATCAGGTCGTCCGTGCCGTCGAGATCCGGAACGTCGAACAGGTCGCGGATCGGCCGCCCGAGCTTCTCGGTGATCGAACCGTCGACATGGGTGCCCTCGGCGAAGGCGAAATGCAGCGGGATCGGCGTGTCCGATTCCGAAACCTCGATCGGCATGCCGTGATTGCGGATCAAGAGCTGCAACTGCTCGACCAGATAGGTGTGGAACAGTTCAGGCCGCGTGATCGTGGTGGTGAAATGCCCGGGCGACGGCATATGGCCGTAGGCCTGCCGCGTGTCCACCTGCGAATAGGACGCGGTGGTGATGCCGACCTCCGGATAATAGGCCCGGTAGCGCGTCGACAGGTCGCCGCCGCCGGCCAGCGCCGCGAAGGAGGAGGTCAGGAATGCGGTGTTGCGGCGGTAGAGCGCAATCAGTGCCTCGACCGCTTGGCCCGCGTCCATGAAGCTCCGGCGCTCATAGGGCTCGGGCGAGGTGATCTTCTGGATGGGTTCGGCGTGGATGCGTGTCTTCATGGCCTCTTATAGAGGGAGGTTTCGAGGCGCGGGAGGGGGGTGCGGGCGCACCCCGAGGTCTTTTCGCGGCGTGCGTCGCCGCTTTGCCGCCGGCGGCGCTGGATCAGCGCTGCAGGCTGACCAGAAGGACGAAGCCGGCGCCGATCTTCTTGGGGGCGGGAGCCTCGATCTGCTGGCCCTTGTCGTCGCCGAGCGCCGGAACGGCCAGCACCGGGGCGGCCAGCGCCAGGCTGATCAGCGCGGTGCGGATGATCAGCGAAACGGCGCGGAACGGGCGGACTGAGCGGGACATTTCCTTCGGCTTTCGGTGGGTTCGTCTTCGTGTTGTGCGGACTATGCCGCACGGCCACTGAACCGCCCGTGATGCCGTCGTTCATCCCTCGTTCAGGCTGCCGGTGCCGCCGGCCCGCCGTGTCGATGCGCGAAACATTCCGCGCCGGACGCGGCCGCCGGAGACCGGCGGCGGCCGGCCTTCGCCGTCAGAGCCGCGTCCAGCTTTGCGACTTGCAGAAGATCTTCAGCGCGCAGCCGGTCAGCTTGAGCTTCGTGCCGGACACGGTGGCCGAGCCCGAATAGGTCTTGTCGTCCTTCGGGTCGGTGATCGTCCCGGAATAGGAGCCGCCGCCGTCGGACTTCAGCCGGCCGATCTGCTTGCCGGCGAACTTGCCCGATTTCAGCGTGATGCAGAAGGACGAGCCGCAGGCGCCGATGCCGGCCGTCGGGCCGTCCGCGGTCCTCCAGTTGCCTTCGATGTCGTCGGCGAAGGCGGCGCCGGAAAGCGCGGTCATCATCGCGGCAGCCAGCAGAACTCTCTTCATCATCTCTCATCCTCCCGTTGGCCGCCCGTCGACCGGCAGCTTACGCAAACGTCAATAAAACAATATGCGCCGCTTCGGAAGGTGCTGACGCCGGGGCATTGCCGGAGTTTTTCCGGCCGGAGAGACTCCGGCGTGCTTTGCCATCGCGCGGCCGGCTCGGATCGTGGTGAAGGAAGGGTGCACGCCGACAAGGTAAACTGTCGGAGAATTTTCGTCGAAAGCCGCGCAACGCAAGGCCTCCGATACTTAACGAAATCCGTCGTTTACCCGTTGTTTTCGTTTCATTTGCAGCACGTTAAGGACGCGATTTAACGGCGGATTCAAGCCCGCCCGGCATCCTCGCAAGCATCGAAAGAGCGAGCCCGCAGCCAAGATCGGGAAGCTCTCGGGACAGGAACAGGGGATAGTCAGATGGCACGTTTTGAAATGGCCGACGCCGAATTCGGCACCATGGGAACCTCGGCTCAGGCCGACATTCTCTTCGAGCTCGGCCTGATGTATGCGACCGGCCGCGATTGCGACGCCGATGTCGTGGCCGCCCACAAATGGTTCAACATCGCCGCGATCAAGGGCTCCGCCCGCGCCGCCGAGCTGCGCTCGGAACTGTCGGCGACGATGACCAAGGCCGAGATCGCCCAGGCGCTGCGCCAGGCCCGCGAATGGATGACCATGCACTGAGCGGCATCATCGGGCGTCAGCTAACGCCCATGTACCGGCCCGGCCTGTGGTTGATGGCCAGCGTCAGGTTGATCGCCGCCGCGCCGACCAGCGAAAGTCCGAGCTTCTCCAAAGGCAGGATGAAGGCGGCGCCGATCAGGATCATCACGTCGAGCGCCAATTGCACGTAGCCGGCCCGCCAGCCGTAGGTGTCCTGCAGGTAGACGGCGAGGATGTTGAAGCCGCCGAGCCCGGCCCTGTGGCGGAACAGCGCCAGCAGTCCGATGCCGACCAGGACGCCGCCGCAGACCGCGGCGTAGAGCGGCTCGATCGCCTCGATCGAGATCCATTGCGGCGTCAGCCGCGACAGCACCGAGACCATCGCCACGGCGATGAAGGTGCGGATCGTGTAGGGCCAGCCCATGCGCCGGATCGAGAGCAGGTAGAACGGCAGGTTGACCAGGAAGAAGATGGTCCCGAAGCCGTAGCCGCTCGCATATTGCAGAAGCAGCGACAGCCCGGCCGTGCCGCCGACGACCAGCGTCGCCTTGGCGTAGAGGGCCAGTCCGAGCGCCACCAGCAGCGTGCCCGTCACCAGGGCGACCGCGTCTTCGTACAGCCTGTGGCGTTCGGCGATGGGCGGGGCGGTTGTCATCGGCTCCTTTTCGCAGGCGCCAGGAGACCACGCAATCCGGCTGTGCGGCGCTATTCGAATGCGCAGGGTCGTTCCGCGGCGCTCCGCGGCTCGGATCTGGGGCAAAGTCGGCGGGCTAACGGATCAGTTCGACAGGGCAGGGCAGATCGAGTTCCGCCCAGACGCGGTCGGCGGTGACCACGGTCGCGCCCGCCCGGATCGCCGTGGCGATGCAGGCGCGGTCGCCGAGCGACAGCACGCCCCGCGGCGCACGCGCGCTCAGCCGCCCGGCGAGTCGCGCGTCGTCGAAGCCAAAGTCGACGATGTCGATGTTGCTGTTCCTCACATAGTCCATCGCCACCGGTTCAGGCACCGCCCTTTCGGCGCATTTGCCGATGATCTCGGCGATGCTGACGCTGCTGATCAGCGCGCCTGCCGAGACCCGCGCTGCCGCCTCGCCACCCGGCTCGCCGAAAACGACGGCCAGGATGACCGAGGAATCGAGAACCCGGACCGTCATTCGAGGGGCGGCAAGCCATGCGCGGCGCGCCACGCATCGGCCTCCTCGAGCTCCCTGCGCGCCTCGGCCCGGCGCCCCGCGATCAGATCGTCGACCACGCCGATGCCGGGATGCTCCGCCTTGAATGTCTCCGCGAAGGCCTGCACGCGCTTCAGCGCGACATCCGGCGAGACGATGCTGAACGCCCCCTCGATCACCTGCGCCGTCACCGTGTCGCCAGGCCCGACCATCATCGCCGCCCTCATCTCCGCCGGTATGACGATGCGCCCCGCGGCGTCGATCTTGAGCCGCGCATGAGCCACCGAGCGCAGCGGGCTCTGCCTCTCAAAGGGCCGCTGCTCTTCGGAAAGACCTGCTCCACGCGGCATCGAAGCCTCCTGTCATTCGACAGAGGACTACCATATTGCGATCTATCTGGCAATTTTCCGACAATTGGCAGAAAAGAGATCGCTTGGGAGGTCGGCGCCGAAACTGCCTTCCGCCCTCAGCCGGCTTCCCCCATGATCTCCCTGCCGATCAGCCAGCGGCGGATCTCGCTGGTGCCGGCGCCGATCTCGTAGAGTTTTGCGTCGCGCAGCAGCCGCCCCGGCGCATAGTCGTTCATGTAGCCGTTGCCGCCGAGCAACTGGATGCAGTCGAGCGCCATCTGGGTTGCGCGTTCGGCCGAGAACAGGATGCAGCCGGCCGCGTCCTTGCGCGTCGTCTCGCCGCGGTCGCAGGCGGCGGCGACCGCGTAGACATAGGCGCGCGCCGCGTTCATCACCGTGTACATGTCCGCCAGCTTGCCCTGCACGAGCTGGAAGTCGCCGATCGCCTGGCCGAACTGCCGTCGCTCGCGCACATAGGGCACGGCGACGTCGAGGCAGGCGGCCATGATGCCGAGCGGGCCGGCGGCCAGCACCGTGCGTTCGTAGTCGAGGCCGGACATCAGCACCTCGACGCCGCGCCCCTCTTCGCCGAGCACGTTCTCCAAGGGCACCTCGACATCGCGAAAGACCAGTTCGCCGGTGTTGGAGCCGCGCATGCCGAGCTTGTCGAGCTTCTGCGCCACCGAGAAGCCGGGCATGGCGCTCTCGATGATGAAGGCGGTGATGCCGCGCGAGCCCATGGTGGCCTGAGTCTTGGCGTAGACGACGAGCGTGTCGGCGTCGGGTCCGTTGGTGATCCACATCTTGGAGCCGTTGAGCAAATAGCGGTCGCCGGCTCGCTCCGCCCTGAGCTTCATCGACACGACGTCGGAGCCGGATCCCGGTTCCGACATGGCGAGCGCGCCGACATGGGTCCCGGCGCACAGCGGCGGCAGGTACTTCTCTTTCTGCGCCTGCGTTCCCCAGCGGTGGATCTGGTTGACGCACAGGTTGGAGTGGGCGCCGTAGGACAGGCCGACGGAAGCCGATGCGCGCGAAATCTCCTCCATCGCCACGGCATGCGCGAGATAGCCCATGCCGGAGCCGCCGAAGGCCGGGTCGACGGTGACGCCGAGCAGCCCGAGGCCCCCGAGCTCGGCCCACAGCGGGGCGGGGAAGTCGTTGTCGCGGTCGATCGATGCGGCGAGCGGCGCGATCCGCTCCTGGGCGAAGCGCCGCACCATCTCGCGCAGCGCCTCGATCTCCTCACCCTGTCCGAAGCGCAGCACGTTCTCGTACATCGTCTCTCTCCCGATCATCCGCGCCGACGAGGCGCAGCGTCATCGCGACATAGGTCGCCGTGACTTCCTCGACGTTCAGCCGCTCGCCCGGCCGGAACCATACGACCACGCCGGTGATCATCTGGATCACCGCCATCGACGTCAGCGCGACGTCCTCGCGGGCGAAATCGCCGGCATCGACGCCGTCGCGCAGGATCTGCCGCAAATCCTTTTCGTAGGTGCCGCGCAGCCTCAGAATCTGGCTGAGGCGGTCGCGCGACAGGCTGCGCAGCTCGAGGTTCGACACCTGGGTGGAATGGCGGCGCGCTACGTGAAAGGCGATGTGGTGCGCCACGAAGGCCGCGAGCCGCGCCGCGGCGGAGCCCAGCCGGGGCCGCGCTGCCGTCCAGGAGGCGATCAGCATATCCATATGCGCCCGCATCAGGGAGAACAGCAGCTCTTCCTTGGTCGGAAAGTAGCGATAGAGGGCCGCGGCCTGCACCCCGACCTCGGCTGCCAACTGGCGCATCGTGACGGCGTCGAAGCCGTGGCGCGCAATCAGCGCCAGCGCCGCCTCGCGGATCGCCGCTTCGGTCCTGCCGCCCTCCGATCCCGCCGTGCGCGCCATCCGATGCCTCCTGCCGGAAATAATAAAACAAACGTTCAATTCATTCAAGTGATCTTGCCCATCTGCGCAGGGGAATCGCATATGAGTCGCGAGCCGGATGGTCCCGCCGTCATCCTCGGGCTTGTCCCGCCGTCATCCTCGGGCTTGTCCCGAGGATCTGCCGCGGCTGGCCGCGTTTCGTCAGACCGGCGCCTGCGAACGGGAGATATTCGCGCCTACCTGCCGTCATGCGGCAGATCCTCGGGACAAGCCCGAGGATGACGGCGTCAAGGCGGATTGCCATACCCGCCATAGGCGATTGCCCTGCCCATCTGCGGAGCAATCGCTTCATCGGTCGTCGCCCTGTGCTCATCTGCCCCAATGCAATCGCCCATCGGCCCATCCCCCGCGCATCCCGTTGGTTTTGCCGCCGCCGCGGACTATTTTCTCCGCTCATGTCGGATGGCGGCGCGTGGCAGCGTCGTTCGGGAGAAGGATGCGTTCGATGCTCTATGCGGTGCTCTGCTACAATGACGAAGCCGTCACCTCCGCCTGGTCGAAGGAGGAGGACGACGCGGTGATGGCGAAGCTTGCCGTGGTCAATGGCAGGATGGCGGCCAAGGGAAAACTCGGCCCGGTTGCGCGCCTGCTGCCGACCACCGCCGCCACGACGCTGCGCAAGACCGCGGACGAGCCGATCGTCATCGACGGACCCTTCGCCGAGACGAAGGAGCAGTTCCTCGGCTTCTACGTGGTCGATTGCAGGGATCTCGACGAAGCGCTCGGCTTCGCGCGCGAATTGAGCATTGCCAATCCCGGGGTCGGCTCCTACGAGATCCGGCCGATTTCCGCCTATTTCCCCGCACAGTTGAAGACATGACCGACCAGGCCTGGATGGAAGCCGCCCTCGCGACCGCACGGCCGCAGGCGGTGAGCGCGCTGCTCCGCTACTTTCGCGACCTCGACACCGCCGAGGAAGCCTTTCAGGAGGCGTGCCTGCGCGCGCTGCGGACCTGGCCGAAGAACGGGCCGCCGCGCAACCCGGCATCCTGGCTGATCTTTGTCGGGCGAAACGCCGGCGTCGACACGGTGCGCCGGCTGAAGCGGCAGACCGAACTCCCCGAGGAGGACAAGCTGTCCGACCTCGAAGATGCCGAGGCGGCGGCGGTCGACCGTCTCGACGGCGCCGACTACCGCGACGACATCCTGCGGCTGCTGTTCATCTGCTGCCATCCGGACGTGCCGCCCGCTCATCAGATCGCGCTGGCGCTGCGCATCGTCTCGGGTCTCTCGGTCAGGCAGATCGCCCGCGCCTTCCTGGTGTCCGAGGCTGCGATGGAACAGCGCATCACGCGGGCCAAGGGCCGCATCGCCGGGGCCGGCGTGCCTTTCGAGACGCCGGGCGCCGTCGAGCGGTCGCAACGGCTCGGCGCGGTCGCCGCGATGCTCTATCTGCTCTTCAACGAGGGCTATTCCGCCGGTTTCGAGGATGCGCCCGGCCGCGCCCCGCTCTGCGACGAGGCGATCCGCCTCGGCCGCCTGCTGCTGCGGCTGTTTCCCGCCGAGCCGGAGATCATGGGGCTGACCGCCCTGATGCTGCTGCAGAATGCCCGCGCCGCCAGCCGCTTCGACGCCGCCGGCAACGCGATCCTGCTGGAGGACCAGGACCGCACCCGCTGGAACCGCAAGATGATCGACGAGGGGCTGGCGCTCGTCGACAAGGCGCTGCGCCATCGCCGTCCCGGCCCCTACCAGGTGCAGGCGGCGATCGCCGCGCTGCATGGCCGGGCTTCGACCCCGGCTGAGACGGACTGGCCGCAGATCGAACTTCTCTATGCACGGCTGGAAACCCTGACCCCGTCGCCGGTTGTGACGTTGAACAGGGCCGTCGCGGTATCGAAGGTCGGCGGCCCGGGCGAGGCGCTGGCGATGATCGAGCCGCTGGCCGATCGCTTGTCGGGCTATTTCTATTTTCACGGCATGCGCGGCAAGCTGTTGCTCGAACTTGGCCGCGGGACGGAGGCGCGCGAGGCCTTCAACCGCGCCGTTGCGCTGGCCGGCACGGCGGCGGAAGCAGCGCATATCCGCATCTATCTCGACCGGCTGGTCACCGACACGGCGGCGGCGAAACTGCGCGGCGCGCAGTGATCTGGTGATGCGCTGTCGGATCGCGTCGCCGGCCGGCGTCCTTGTCGCGGAGATGACCGACAGGGAGAGGAGAGACGGCAATGTGGGAACAGCCGGAAATGAAGGTCGCGGGCGTCATACCCTATCTGCAGCTATCCGACGCCAAGGCTGCCGTGGCCCTTTACGAAAAGGCCTTCGCGGCCAAGGAGATCGACCGCCGCCCCGTCGAGGACGGCCGCCTGATGCACTGCCACCTGGAGATCAACGGCGGCGCGCTGATGCTGTCGGATGCCTTTCCGGAATACGGCATGCCGCTGAAGGAGATCTCGGGCGTAACCCCGCATATCGCCACCCTCAATCCGCAGGACTGGTGGGACCGCGCCGTCGCCGCCGGGCTCGAGATCGTCCATCCGATCAAGGTCGAGTTCTGGGGCGACATGTACGGCCAGCTCAGGGATCCCTTCGGCGTCACCTGGGCGATCGTCGGTCCCGCGCCGGCCGCGGGCGAGGCGGCTTGAAGCCTGAACCGCTCGAGGGTTGAGGCGTCAGCCGGCGGCGGCCCGCAGCGCCGCCGGCAATTCCTCGGCGAACACGTCGAGTTCGTGGTCGAGCCCGACGCTGACGCGGATGCAGCGGTTGAGCACCGGCACCATCGGCTTGCGGATGAACACGCCGCGCGCCAGCAGGTTCTGCAGGACCTTGAGCGCGTGCTCTCCGTCGCCCAGGCAGTCGATCGTCACGAAATTGGTGGCGGAAGCGATCGGCACCAGGCCGTTGTCGCGGGCGATGCCGGCGATGCGCTGGCGTCCGGCGGCGACCCGCGCCACCACCGATGCCAGATAGTCCTGGTCCTCAAGCGCCGTGATGCAGGCGATCTGCGCCATGCGGCTGGAGGCATAGTGATCGCGGATCTTTTCAAAATCGGCGATCGTCTGCGCGTCGCCGATCGCATAGCCGCAGCGGATGCCGGCCAGCCCGTAGGCCTTCGAGAAGGTCCGGAAGCGCAGCACGTTCGGCCGCGACAGATCGATCGGCGGCAGGGCGGAGGCCGGCCCGAGCTCGCCATAGGCCTCGTCCAGGCACAGCACGGTGGTTTCGGGCAGCGCCTCGATGAAACGCATGATCTCGTCCGCCTCCCACCACGTCCCCATCGGATTGTCGGGGTTGGACAGGTAGACCATCTTGGCGTTCTCGCGCTTCGCGGTGGCCAGCAGGTCGTCCAGGCTCTCCTTGTCGTTGACGTAGGGCAGCTTGATCAGCCGTCCGCCGAAGCCGTCGACATGGAAGTTGAAGGTCGGATAGGCGCCGAGCGAGGTCACCACCGTCTCGCCGGGCGCCACGAACATGCGCACCGCGAGATTGAGCAGTCCGTCGATGCCGAGCCCCACCACGACGTTCTGCGGAGCGACGCCGACATGCGCCGCGGCCGCCGTCCGCAGGTCGTGATTGTCCGGATCGCAGTACATCCACTGGTCCGGCGCGATCTCGCGCATCTTCGCGATGACAGAGGGTGCCGGGCCGAAACTGCTCTCATTGGCGCCGATGCGCGCCCGGAACGGCTTGCCGCTGGTGCGCTCCATGGCCTCCGGCCCGACGAAGGGCACCACGACGGGCAGGGCGGCGACGATGGGCGACTGCTGCGGACGAACGGCCATGGACAAGGTTCCAAACGACGGGCGGCGCGGTGTGAGCCGCGCCGCGCATAGCAGACTTCCTGGACCCCTAGCAATCGAGCGCTGCAGCGGCGCCTTGGCTCAATGTGCCTCGACCGGATGCCGGGGCGCGTCGGGGTTCGGCATCTCGGCCTTTGGCGCCAGCTCCTTGCGCGAGATCAGCGTGTAGAACATCGGCACCACGAACAGGGTGAACATCGTGCCGACGAGGATGCCGGAGAAGATGACGAGGCCCATCGAATAGCGCGCCGCGGCACCCGCGCCGGCCGCGATGATCAGCGGCACGACGCCCAGCGCCATCGCCGCGGTCGTCATCAGGATCGGCCGCAGCCGCACCTTTGCCGAGGCGATGATCGCCTGGAACCGGTCCATGCCGTGCTCCTCGCGCTGCTGGTTGGCGAATTCGACGAGCAGGATGCCGTGCTTGGTGATCAGCCCGATCAGCGTGATCAGCCCGACCTGCGTGTAGATGTTCAGCGTCCCGAGCCCGAGATTCAAGGGCACGATCGCCCCGAAGATCGACAGCGGCACCGACATCATGATGATCAGCGGGTCGCGGAAGCTCTCGAACTGTGCCGCCAGCACCAGGTAGATCACCACGACGGCCAGCCCGAAGGCGATCAGGATGGTGCTTCCCTGTTCCTTCTCCAGCCGCGACTGGCCCGAATAGTCGACGAAGAAGCCTTCCGGCAGCAGCGGGTTGGCGATGTCCTCGATCGTCTTCAGCCCGTCGCCGGTGGTCACCGAGGGCAGGGGCAGCGCCGAGATGGTCGCCGAGTTGAGCTGGTTGAACTGCTCGATCGAGGCGGGAGACGAATTGGTCGAGATATGGACCACCGCCGACAGCGGCACCATCTCGCCCGAGACGCTGCGCACATAGTAGCGGCCGAGTTCCTCGGGGTTGAGCCGATAGCGCGGCGGTACCTGCAGGATGATGTCGTAGCTGTTCGAGTCCCGGTCGAACTGCGCCACCGAACCGCCGCCGACCATCAGGCCGAGCGTCGTGCCGACCTCGCTGATCGGCAGGCCCAGCGCCGCGGCGCGATCGCGGTCGATAGTGACCGTCACCTGGGGGGCGTCGAAGGTCAGCGAGTTCTGGACGATGATGAAGCGGCCGGAGGCCTGCGCCTTGTTCTTGATCTCCTCGGCCACTTCGAACACCTGGCTCGGATCGCCGGTCGACTGAATGACCATGGAGATCGGCAGGCCGCCGCCGGCGCCGGGCAGCGAGGGTGGCGCGAAGACGAACGCCTGGACCCCGGCGATCGGCGCGATGCGCGCCTGGATGTCGCCCTGGATGATCTTCTGGGATCGCGTCCGATCCGCCCAATCCTTCAGCGCCCACACCGCGAAGCCGCTGTTGGTGGCGCCGCCCATGCCGACGATGGAGAAATAGGCGCGCATCTCCGGCAGATCCTGGGTGAGGTCGCGGATCTGCTTGGCGTAGAGCGACGTGTAGTCCGTCGTCGCATAGCGTGGCGCGTTGATCACCGAAAACAGCGCGCCGCTGTCCTCCTCGGGCGCCAGTTCGGACGAGGTTTTCATGAACATGTAGCCCGTCACCGAGACCAGCGCGATGACGACCATCAGGGTCACCGGACGGTATTTCAGCGAGCCCGACACCAGCCGTTCGTAGCCGTTCGCCAGCCGGTCGAAGGTCCGGTCGACGAATTTCTGGAAGCGGCTGTGGTTGCCGGCCGTCAGCACGCGGGCCGTCATCATCGGCGTGATGGTCAGCGCCACCAGGCCGGAGATCACCACCGCGCCGGCCAGCGTCAGCGCGAATTCGCGGAACAGCGAGCCGGTCAGGCCGCCGGTGAACATCAGCGGCGCGAACACGGCGGCAAGCGTGATCGTCATCGACACCACCGGCCCGGCGATCTCCTTCATGCCGATGAAGGCGGCCTGCATGGGCGACAGGCCCTCCTCGATGTGCCTGTGGATGTTCTCCAGAACCACGATGGCGTCGTCGACCACCAGGCCGATCGCCAGCACCATCGCCAGCAGCGACAAAAGGTTGATCGAATAGCCGGCCATGAAAAGGATGAAGCAGACGCCGATCAGCGACAGCGGGATGGTCACCACCGGCATCAGCACCGAGCGGAACGATCCGAGGAACAGCAGGATCACCACGACGACGATCGCCACCGCTTCCGCGATGGTGCTGAACACCTCGTCGATCGATGCGCTGATCGTCTCCGTGGCGTCGTAGACCATCTGGATGGTCATGCCCTGCGGCAGGCTCGACTGGATCGCCGGCAGCTCCTTGACGACCGCCGCCGCGGTGTCGAGCGGGTTGGCGGCCGGCGTCGGGAAGATGCCGATGAAGGTGCCCGGCTTGCCGTTGAAGCTGACCTGCGTGTCGGTGCTTTCGGCGGCCAGTTCGACGTTCGCCACGTCGCGCAGCCGCACGATGCCGTTCGGGTCGGATTTCAGCGCCAGCGCGCCGAAGGCCTCCGGCGTCTGCAGCGTCGACTTCAGCGTGATCGAATAGGTGACGTATTCGTTCTTCGTTTTGCCGGGCGCCGACAGGAAGTTCGATGCGCGGATCGCCGCGAGCACTTCGGCGGCGGTCATGCCGCGCGCCGCCAGCCGCACCGGGTCGATCCACACGCGCATCGAATAGTTCTGTGCGCCGAGAACCTGCACCTCCGCCACGCCCTCGACCGTCGAGATGCGCGGCCGGATGACGCGCTCGATGTACTCGGTGAGCTGTTCCGACGTCATGTTCGGGTTCTGCATCGCCAGGTACATGATGGCGAACTGCTGTCCGGTGCCCTTGACGATGGTCGGCGGGTCGGCGTCGGGCGGCAGTTGCCCGGTGACCTGCTGGACCTTGGACAGCACCTCGGTGAGCGCGACGTCCGGATTGGACCCCAGCTTCATCTGGACGGTGACGACGCTCGCCGACGGCGAGCTCTGCGAGGTGACGTAGTCGATGTTCTCCGTGGTCGCCACGGCGCGCGCCACCGGCGCGGTGATGAAGCCCTGGATGAGCTCGGGTGCGGCGCCGGCATAGGTCGTGGTGACCGTGATCACGGTCTCCTCGACCTCCGGATACTGTCGCACCGACAGGTTGAACAGGCCCTGGAACCCCAGCAGCAGGATCATGAAGGCCAGGACGGTGGACAGCACCGGCCGGCGGATGAAGATGTCCGAGAAGCTCATTGGGCGGCCGCCTGCTTGTCGGGGGTGACGTCATTGTTGATGGTCACCGGCGCGCCGTTGGACAGCCGGTTCTGCCCGGACGTGACGACGATGTCGTCGGCGGCGACGCCCGACACGATCTCGACCCTGCCGTCCGACTGGCGGCCGATCTTGACGAAAACCTGCTTGGCGACGAGCGCCGGTGCGGCCGGCTGCGCCGGCGCGGCGGCATCCGCCGCCGCCGCCTGGCCCTCGGCGGGCGCGGGGGCCGCCGCCGGCTTGGCGTCGTCCGCAACGACCACATAGACGTAGTCGCCATAAAGGCTGGTCACCACCGCGGTCTGCAGCACGGCGATCACGCCGCTCTCCTGGGGGAGCTGCACCCTGACCTGAACGAACTGACCCGGGCTCAGGCGGTTTTCCGGATTGGCGACCTCCGCCCGGACGGAGACCAGGCGCGTCGCCGGATCGACCTTCGGATCGATGCCGGTGATCTCGCCGGTGAACGGCCAGTTGGCCTGGTCGACGCCGAGCCGCACCGCCTGGCCGATGCTGAGCTTGGCCAGCTCCTGTTCCGGCACGGTGAAGTCCGCGCGCATCGTGTCCATGTCCTGCAGCGTCGCGACGAGGGTGCCGGGCGCCAGATACTGGCCGTCGTCGATCTTGGGAATGCCCATCGTGCCGCCGAACGGCGCCTTGAGCTGCTTCTGGTCGAGCACGGCCTGCAGCTTGGCGACGTTGGCGGCCGAGGTCGTGGCGGCCGCACTCGCCGACTCGACGTTGACGCTCGACCCGACGCCCTTCCTCTGCAGTTCCAGGGCGCGGTCGAGCGCCTGCTTGTCCAGCGCCGCCTGGGCTTTTGCCGCCTCGAGGTCGGCGCGCTGCACCGCATCGTCCATCTGCACCAGCACCTGGTCGCGCGCCACCTTCTCGTTGGCGCGGAACATGATGTCGTGGACGACGCCCGTGGTTTCCACGGTGAGGTCGACGCCGCTGCGGGCGTTGACCGTGCCGATCGCCTCGATGCCCGGCGTCCAGGTCACCGGCACGACCTTCTCCGTCGAGACGGCCAGCGACGGGCGCGGCATGTTGGCGAAGTAGGCCTGGATGGCCTGGTCGCGGAAGATGTTGAAATAGACGATACCGCCGCACACGATTGCCAGGAGCACGAACGCGATGAGGAAGCGCTTGATCATGTGAGCACCGGTTGTCTGGGCTGGGCCCGGCGGCCGGCCGGGGAGACGAAACTGTTGCGGCATTGCCGCTTGAATGCCAAGGGCGCTTTACTGTACCGTCTGGACGGTAATGTCAATTGTCGCGGAAGTGCCGACAAGCGGAAGGAAGATTGATGGCGACGAGCCGTAGGGCCGATGCCGCGGCCTCGGGCGGGGCGCGCGAGCGCATATTGGAGGCGGCCGATCTGCTGGCCCACGAGGCCGGGCCGGGCCATCTGGCCCTCGACGCGGTAGCGGCGCGCGCCGGCGTCTCGAAAGGCGGCCTGCTCTATCATTTTCCGAGCAAGACCCACCTGCTGACCGCGCTGGTCGACCGCCATATCGCGCGCTTCGAGGCAGAGATCGACCGCAACGAGGGCGCCGGCCCCGGCCAGCGCCGGCTGGCCGCCTATTTCGAGGCCTCGCTTGAAGAGTGCTCGAAAAAGGACAGGCACGCCTCCGGCGCGCTCGCCGCGATGGTTCAGAATCCGGAGATGCTGGTGCCGATCCGCAGCTTCAAGCGGCGCATGCTCGACCGGCTGACCGCGGCCGGCGGCGACAAGGCCATGGTTCTGCTGGTCTTCCTGGCGCTCGACGGGCTGCGCAGCATGAAACTGCTCGACCTGGACATCCTGACCAGCGAGGAGGTCGAAGTGGCGGTCTCCGCCATGCGCGGGCTGATGGTCGACACCTGATCCGGCCGGCGGTGCCGAACCGGCACCTTGAATCTGGCCCATTGATCGTCTTCGGATTGACCTGCACAATTCCAACGTTGCTTCGGTTGAGCAAGGTGAGGAATAGATCATGCCCGTGGTGAGCGACTATACAGGCATTCTCTCCGGCGCTTCCTGGAGCGGGGTCGACGATCCGAACAACAGCCCGACCTTCGTTACCTTTTCCTTCGAGAGCGTCCTGCAGCCCTATGTGACGACGTCGCTGTTCACGCAGGCCTTTCTCGATTCGATGCGATCCTTCACCGAGGCGGAGAAGACAGCCGCCCGCGCCGCCCTGGCGCAATGGGCGGACGCGTCGGGGCTCGTGCTGCTCGAAGTGCAGCCTGGCGAAGGCGACATCCGCTTCGGTTCGTATGATTTCAACCTCGATCCGAACACCAAGGGGTTCACCGGGCAGGGATATCGGCCCTATTCCTATGTCGAGGAATGGTTCGCCCATCGCGACCTGCTCGGCGGCGACGTCTTCATCGACTACGGCGATGCGACCGCCACCAGCCTCCTGCTGCACGAGATTGGCCACGCGCTCGGCTTCAAGCATCCGTTCGAGGGCGACACTACGCTGGACGCGGCGCATGACGACCAGAGCTTCACCGTCATGAGCTACAACGGCGCGCCGTCCAGCGTGCTGTCGCCTTTCGATGTCGAGGCGGTCCAGCACGTCTATGGCCTGAACACCGCCGACGGCGCGCAGGTTTTCTCCTGGTCCTGGAACGCTGCCGACCGCATCCTGACACAGGTCGGCTATTCGAGCGGCGACACCATCTTCGGCACCTCGGTGACCGACATCGTCGATGGCGGCGACGGCAGCGACTGGCTCGGCGGCTTCCAGGGCAACGACCAGTTGTCCGGTGGCGACGGCGACGACCGCCTGTTCGGCGGCGACGGCGACGACACGCTGACCGGCGGCGCCGGCATCGACACCTATTTCGGCGGCACTGGCGACGACACCTACGTGATCACCGACGCGGATGATTACTGGATCTACGAATATGCCGGGGAAGGCAGCAAGGACACGGTGCTCGCCTCGCTGACCTACGACCTGCTCGCCGGCATGGACATCGAGAAACTGGCGACCACCGACGAAACCGCCACGACCAAGATCAACCTCTACGGCAACGAGATCGCCCAAGAGATCATCGGCAATGCCGGCGCCAACCTGATCTCCGACGGCGGCAAGGGCGGGGCCGACGTGCTCAAGGGGCTGGGCGGCGACGACACCTACCGTGTCTACAACAGCGGCGACACGATCATCGAAGGGGCCGCCGAGGGTGCCAACGACACGGTGCTGGTGAATGTCAGCTTCGACCTGCTGGAAGACATCCATATCGAGACCTTCGGCACGCTCGACGCCGCGTCAACCAGGACCATCAACCTCTACGGCAACCGGCTGGCCCAGGAGATCACCGGCAATGCCGGCAGGAACATCATCTCGGACGGCGGCAAGGGCGCGGCCGATGTGCTCAAGGGCCTCGCCGGCAACGACACCTACCGCGTCTACAATTCGGGAACCGTCGTCGTCGAAGGCGCCGGCCAGGGCCTGAGCGACACGGTGCAGGCCGCCGTCAGCTACACGCTGAAGGCGGGCGTCGAGGTCGAAGTGCTGACCACCACCAGCGCTTCGGGCAAGTCCGCCATCTCGCTCTACGGCAACGAGCTCGACCAGACGATCACCGGCAATGCCGGCGCCAATGCGCTGCGCGGCTATGACGGCGACGACACGATCAACGGCGGGGCCGGCGACGACAGGATCTCGGGCGGTCTGGGCAACGACACGCTGGCCGGCAATGCCGGCGCCGACACCTATTACTTCTCCTATGCGCTGGACGAGGCGACCAATGTCGACACGATCAAGGGCTTTTCCGGCATCGACCTGATCTCGCTCAACGCATCGATCTTTGCGCAGGCCGGCCCAGCCGGTGCGCTGGCGGCCGCCGCCTTCGCCGCCAGCGCCGACGGCAACGCCACCACGGCGGCGCATCGCATCACCTACGAGACCGACACCGGCATCCTGCGCTACGATGCCGACGGCACGGGCGCTGCGGCGGCGGTCGCCTTCGCCATCATGCAGGGCCTGCCGTCCATGAACGCCGGCGACTTCGTCATCGCCTGAGGGGGCGTTCGTCGCGCCGAAATCCGCCGGCGCCCGGGAGGTCGTCGGCGCCGCTCGGCCTGAGCCCGGCATGCCGGGCGGGCAGCGTGTGCCGGCGGGTCCGGCGGCCATCCCGTCAACTTTCCATGTGACGGCTCGGCTTTGGGGCGCATTAGCGTTTGAACGTGGCCGCATCTTGGTATACCAATATTATCCCATGAGGATTCCGTGTCGCGCCGCATGCCGAAGTGCCTGATCGTCCAGCCCATCCATCCGGATGCCGTCGCCCATCTCGAGAAGCATGACGTGAAGGCCGTCGTTTCGCGCGCCACCGACGAGGCCGGCCTGCTCGACGAAGCGGTCGAGGCCGATGCCGCCATCACCCGCAATGCCGGTCTGCCGCGCGCCGCCATCGCCGTCTGCCGTCGCCTCCGTATCATCGCCATTCACGGGATCGGCACGGATGCCGTCCCCGTCGACCTGGCGACGGAAAGCGGCATCGTCGTCGTCAACACGCCCGATGCCAATCTTCAGTCCGTCGCGGAACACGCGCTGTCCTTGCTGCTTGCCGTGGCCAAGCGGCTTCCCGATGCCGACCGAGCCACGCGTGCCGGCGACTTTGCCTTCAAGTTCCGCGCTCCGTCGCGGGAAGTGTCCGGCGGGGTGCTCGGCCTTGTCGGGTTCGGCAAGATCGCTGGGCGCGTCGCCGCGATGGCGCGGGCCTTCGGCATGCATGTCGTGGCCCTGTCGCCGAACCAGCCGGATGAGGCATTCCAGCTCGCCGGGGTGGAGCGGGTCCCCGATCTCCGTACCCTGCTGACAAAGTCCGACTTCGTGTCGCTCCACCTGCCGCTGACACCTGCCACGCGCCACATGATCGGCGAGCCCCAGCTCAGATTGCTGCGCAGCGACGCCATCCTCGTCAACACCAGCCGCGGCGCGATCGTCGACGAGATCGCGCTCGCCGATTGGCTCGCCCGCAATCCCGGGGCCGGTGCCGGACTCGACGTGTTTTCGGTCGAGCCGCCGCCGCTCGATCATCCGCTGCTTGGATTGCGCAACGTCGTGCTCAGTCCCCATACGGCGGCGTCGAGCGAGGCCGCGCTGCGCCGCACCGGCATCGAAGCCGCCGAGGCCGTTCTGACCGTTCTTGGCGGGGGCATTCCGCGCAATGTCGTCAATCCCGACGTGTTCGGTCGCCTGCGCGGATTGGAAGCCTCGTGACCGACCAGCGCACCGGGCCGGACGGCATAGACGGGCTGGCCGCCAGCTTTCTCGCGGACCTCGAAGCCCGCACCGCCGACCCGCCGGGCGTGACGCGCCAGGCCTATGGATCGGGTGAGGCGGCTGCGCACCGATTGCTCGCCGCCTATGCCGGACGGCTCGGCCTGCCGGTGGAGACGGACCGCGCCGGCAACCTCTATGTGACGCTGCGGGGTCGCGATCCTGCAGCGCCGGTCTGGATGATCGGATCGCATCTCGATTCTGTGCCGCATGGCGGCAATTTCGACGGAGGGGCAGGGGTTGCCGCCGGTCTCGCGGTGCTCGCGGAGATCAAGCGCCGTGCCGTGCAGCCGCGCCGCTCCATCGTCCTGGTGGCGATACGGGCCGAGGAGAGCACCTGGTTTCCCGCCTCCTACATCGGCAGCCGCGCCGCCTTCGGGCTGCTCGCCGCGCCCGAACTCGACCTGAAGCGCAGCGACACGGGCGAGACGCTCGCGGTCCATATGCGCCGGGAGGGCTTTCCGCCCGAGCGGCTTCTCGGCGAACCCGGATATCTCGACCCGGCGCGGCTTCACGGCTTCATCGAGGTCCATATCGAGCAGGGTCCGACGCTCGTGCTTGATCGCAAGCCGATCGGGCTGGTCTCCGCCATCGCCGGCAGCTTCCGCTATCGCTCGGCGCGGGTGCGGGGCGCCTATGGGCACTCCGGCGCCGTGGCCCGCCGCCACCGGCACGATGCCGTGTTCGCCTTCGCCGACATGGTGGCGGCGCTGGACCGGTTGTGGGCCGATCTCGACGCCGCCGGCAAGGCGGCGACCATCACCTTGGGCGAAGTATCCACCGATCCGGAGATGCACGCCTTCAGCAAGATTCCCGGCGAGCTGTGCTTCAGCCTCGACGTGCGCAGCGGCGATTCGCAGGTGCTCGCCGAGATCCGGCGCGACCTCGAGGCCATCGCGAAGCGGATCGAGGACGCCCGCGGCGTCAGCTTCGATTTCGGATTGCTGACCGCCAGCACGCCGGCGGTTCTGGATGCCGGCATCCGCGAGGCCCTGGCCGAGCAGGCGCGGCGGCATCGCATCGGCTATGTCGTGCTGCCCAGCGGGGCGGGACACGACGCCGCCGTCTTCGCCCAGCAGGGGGTGGCGACGGCCATGATCTTCGTGCGCAACGAGAACGGCAGCCACAACCCCGACGAGGCCATGCAGCTCGAAGACCTCGGCTGCGCGCTCACCATTCTGGTCGACCTTCTGGCCGAATAGCCGGGCCCGGGAGTTCGGATCTCTCCGGCCTGTCGCTTCGGATCTCTCCGGCCTGTCGCTCCGCGCCATCGCATTGGGGGGTACGCAGCCGCGGACCCGCCGGTCCACGGCCACAGGCGGCAGTCCTGCTCTATCCCTGGCGGCGCTTGCGCAAGGTCTGGTCGGCGAACAGCAGCAGGGCGCTGAACACGATCAGCAGCACCGCGACGGCGGCGATCGACGGATCGAGATCCTCGTTGATGCCGTCCCAGATCTGCCGGGGCAGGGTGAGGATGTTGCGGCTGGCGATGAACAGCACGACGATCAGCTCGTCCCAGGAGCTCAGGAAGGCGAACAGCGCGCCGGAGAAGATGCCGGGCGCGATGATCGGCAGCACGATCAGCCGCAGCCGGTCCACCGGGCCGGCGCCGAGCCCGGCCGCGGCGGCTTCCAGCCTGCGGTCGAAGCCGGAAAGCGCCGCGCTGACCGTGATGATCACATAGGGCATGCCCATCATGGCGTGGGCAAGGATGACGCCGGTATAGGTGTCGAGGATCTTGAGGTCGATCCACAGGCGGTAGACGCCCAGCGCATACACGACCGGCGGGATGACCGCGGGCAGCACCATGATCGCGCGGATGGACGAGGAGATGCGGCCCCCGGCGCGCCAGCAGCCGAGCGCGCAGAGCGTGCCGGCGACCGTCGCGATCAGCGTGGCGACCAGGCCGATCACCACGCTCTGGCCGAAGGCCGGCAGCCAGGCCGCATCGCTCCACAGGGCCTTGTAGTGGGCCAGCGAGAGGCCTTCCGACGGAAGCGACAGATAGCTTCGGTCGGTCAGCGAGATCGGCAGGACGAAGATCAGCGGCACCAGCAGGAAGGCCGCGACGACCACCGCCAGCGCCTGCACGCCGAATGTCGGACGGGTGCCCTGATCGACCATGGCTATCGCTCCGTCCGCGAATGGGAGGGGTCGAAGAAACGCGACAGCAGCAGCAGCAGCGCGATCGTCACGACGACGAGCACGGTTGCCAGCATCGCGCCGACGCCCCAGCGCGGCAGGACCAGGATCTGCGTGGTGATGTACTGCGCGATCATCATGGTGCGGCCGCCGCCGAGGATGGCGGGGGTCGTGTAGAAGCCGAAGGTCAGGATCAGCACCAGGATCGCCGAGGCGGCGATACCGGGCATCGACAGCGGCAGGAACACCTCGCGGAAGGCGCGGCCGCGCGAGGCGCCCATGCCGCGCGCCGCCTCGACAAGGCGGATGTCGATCGCCGCCATCGACGCCAGCAGCGGCAGGACGGCGTAGGGGATCATGTAGTGGACCATGCCGACGATGACGCCGAACTCGTTCCAGATCAGCGGCAGCGGCTGGTCGATGACGCCCAGCGACTGGAGGAACTGGTTCACCAGGCCGCGCCGCTGCAGCAGCGTCACCCAGACGAAGGAGCGCACCAGCGCCGAAACCCAGAGCGGCAGCAGCACGCCGTAGAGCATGAACGTCCGCATGCTCCGCGAGCCGATGGTGATGACATAGGCCATCAGATAGCCGAGCGGCACGGCGATCGCCGTCGTGATCAGGCAGATGCGGGCGGTCGCGGACAGCACCGCCTGGATGCCGCTCGAGGTGAACAGCATTTCGTAATTGCCGAGGCCCGGTGTCGGCTCCAGCACGCTGAGCGACAGGACGCGGCCGACCGGGAAGAGGTAGAACAGCAGGAGCAGGAGCAGCGCCGGGGCGGCAAGCAGCAGCCCGGTCCGTGCGGCGGCCGATTTGGTCTCTCCCACGCTCAGCGCTCCGAAAGCAGCGTTGCGGCATGCGCCGACCAGCCGAGCGCCACCGGCTGGCCCTCGCCGAAGGCCGTTGCCCCGCCGCCGCCGTCGGGTGCCCAGGCCGCCGCGGTCGACAACAGGAGGCCGATCCCCTCGACCTCGGCCTCGATGGCGATGCTCGATCCGAGGTAGGTGCGGCTGCGCAGCATGCCTTCGACGACGTTGGCGCATGATCTGGCAGCGTCGCCGACCGCGATGCGCTCGGGGCGCAGCGTCAGGGTGACCTCCGTTCCGGCTTGCAGGCGCTCCGGCGAGATCGCCAGCAGCCGAAGGCCGCCGACCCGCACGGCGACTTCATCGCCGCGCTGTTCCTCGACGTCGCCGGAGAAGAAGTTGCTCTGGCCGAGGAAGCCGGCGATGAACCGGTTGGCCGGCCGCTCGTAAAGGTCGGCCGGCGTGCCGATCTGCGCCAGGCGCCCGTTGTTCATCACCGCCACCCGGTCGGACAGCGACATGGCTTCGTCCTGATCGTGGGTGACGAAGATGAAGGTCAGGCCGAGATCGCGATTGAGTTCCCTGAGTTCGCGCTGCACCTCCGAGCGTAGCTGGCGGTCGAGCGCGCTCAGCGGTTCGTCGAGCAGCAGGAGGTTGGGCTCGAAAGCGATGGCGCGGGCCAGCGCCACGCGCTGCTGCTGGCCGCCGGACAACTGGCGCGGCAGCCGATCCTCGAATCCGTCGAGGCGGACGCGCGCCAGGACGGTGCGGACCCGCTCCGCGATCTGCGCTTTGGGCCGTCCGCGCATCCGCAGCCCGAAGGCGACGTTCTGCGCCACCGTCATGTGCGGGAACAGCGCATAGCCCTGATAGACCATGCCGAAGGCGCGCTTCTCCGGCCCCCAGGCGGTAATGTCCTGGCCCCTCAGATGCAGCCTCCCGGCGTCCGGCGCGGAAAAGCCGGCGATCATGCTCAGGACGGTCGACTTTCCGGACCCGGAGGGCCCCAAAAGCGTAAGGAATTCGCCAGGTTGGATGTCGGCGCTGAAGTCGTCGACGGCGACCACCGGACCATAGCGCTTCGTCAGGTTGCGGGCGGAAAGGGCAGGGGTTCCGTTCATCTCAATACTCACTGCGGGACCGTCGATGCACCGGCGAAATGCCCTCCCATGCAAAGCCGTAGACAAGTGGCGTGCATTTGGCATACCATGATTGCACAAGTTTTGACTATGCCCAATTTCTCGGCATTGGGCGGTACGCTCTGGGTCTCGACACCTTGGAACTCACACGGCCAGGACAATGTGACGGGCAGGCGCCGATGGGCAGCGCCGGCGTCAGCCTGCCGGCCTTGCCGCGGCGTGCCGGCGCGCCTGGTCCCCAGCCCGAAAGGCCGCGCCGCGGGCCCGCGGCGCAATCGAAATTCAGTCCCGGAATGGCAGTTCAGCATGGCAAATGAGTTTCTGACCGACGTCGACGGGCGCACGGTAACGCTGCGCTTCGAGCGAAGCGAGCACGAGGAGAGGATCGCCCGGACAAGGGCGATCCTGAGGGAGCGCGACCTCGCGGCCCTTCTCGTCTTCGCGCAGGAGAGCCACTATTACCTCACCGGCTACGACACCAGCGGCTACGTCTATTTCCAGTCCGGCGTGATCACCGCCGACGAGGGCCGCAAGGTTCTGCTGACGCGTCGGCCGGACCAGTCGCAGGCCGAGGACACCTCGCTCTACGAGGATATCCGCATCTGGCTCAACGCCGAGGATGTCAATCCGGCCGACGAGCTCCGCAAGATTCTCCAGGAACTCGGCCTCCAGGGCCAGAGGATCGGCATCGAACTCGCGACCTACGGCCTGACCGGCTACAACTACGAACGCGTGCGCGTCGCCATGGAAGGCTTCTGCACGCTCGTCGATGCCTCGGATGTCGTGCGGTCGCTGCGCGTGCGCAAATCGCCGAGCGAGCTCGCCTATGTGCGCCGGGCGGGCGAACTCGCCGACGATGCCGTTCATGCGATGGTCGAGGCGGCGCGGCCCGGCATCTCCGACAGCCTGGTGACGTCGGCCTGCATCCACGCCATGCTGGTCGGCGGCGGCGACATGCCTTCGGGCGATCCGATGGTCAATTCCGGCCCCCGCGCCGTCTACGGCCGCGGGCTCGGTGTGCCGCGCATGCTGGAGACCCAGGACCAGTTGATGCTGGAGCATGCGGCCTCCTACTGCCGCTATACGGTGGTGACGGAGCGCACCGTCGTGCTCGGCACGCCGCCGGAGCGTCAGCGCACTATGTTCAAGGTGGCGACCGACACGCTCTACGAGATCATCGACTATGCCCGGCCCGGCCGGCTGATCGGCGAGCTCGACGACATCCATCGCCGCAATCTCGACGCCGCCGGATACGAGAAGTACCGCTTCTCGGCCTGCGGCTACTCGCTCGGCACGACCTTCCGTCCGACCTGGATGGATCCGCCGCCCATGCTCTATTCCGGCAACCGCACGCCGATCGAGACCGGCATGGTGCTGTTCTGCCATGTCGTCATCGGGGACCGCGACCACGGCCTCACCGCTGCCACCGGCCTGACCTTCCATGTCGGCGAAAGCGCGACCGAGATCCTCAGCGCGATCCCGATGGAACTTCACGTGAAGTGAACCTCCCAGCCAGTCATAACCAAAAGGGGAACCGAACATGACCTGGAATCCATTCCACCGCGAGATGAACGACCTCATCGCCGAAGGCATCGCCTCCGGCCGTCTCAGCCGGCGCGACGTGCTGGTCGGCCTCGGCGCGGCGTCCGCGGCGCTCGCCATGGGAGCCGGCGCCAGCTTCGCCCAGGCCAAGGAGATCGTGCTTGCCAACTATGGCGGCGACGCCGCGAAATCCATGGATGAGAGCTTCGGCAAGCCCTACACCGCCGACACCGGCATCCCGGTGGTGATCGACGGCTCCGGTCCGTCGCTGGGCAAGATCCGGGCGATGGTGCAGAGCGGCAACGTCACCTGGGACGTATGCGATTCGTCGCCGGGCGATTCTTACATCCTCGGTCGCGCCGGCGAGCTCGAGGAGATCGACTACTCGATCGTCGACAAGAACAACATGCTGCCGGGCTTCGACATGCCCTACTGCGCCGGCATCTCCGCCTACAGCTTCGTGCTCGCCTACGACAAGGCGGCCGTCGGCGACACCCCGCCGGCGAGCTGGGCCGATTTCTGGGACGTCAAGAAATATCCGGGCAAGCGCGGCCTGTGGCACGACATGACCGGCGTGCTGGAAGCAGCGCTGATGGCCGACGGCGTGTCGCGCGACGCGCTCTACCCGCTCGACGTCGATCGCGCCTTCAAGAAGATCGAGGAGATCAAGGAGCACACGATCTTCTGGTCGTCGGGCTCCAACAGCCAGCAGTTGCTGCGCGACGGCGAGGTCGTCATGGCGCAGATCTGGAGCACGCGCGCCCGCATCCTCTCCGACGAGACGCAGGACCGGCTGTCCTGGACCTGGAATGACGGCCTGCTGCTCGCCGGCGTCTTCTCGGTGCCGAAGGGCAACCCGGCCGGCAAGGAAGCGATGAAATTCATCAACTCGGTGCTGACGCCCGAGCGCCAGATCGCCTTCCTGCGCACGCTGGGCAGCGGCCCCTCCAACCCGGCCGCCGCCAAGATCGTCCCGGCCGACCTGGAGCGCGTCAACCCGACCTCCGAGACGGCGCGCGCCCTGCAGGGCATCTGCAACGACGGCTGGTACGCCGACAATTACGAGAAGACCTTCGAGCGCTATCTCGAACTCATCGCTAGCTGATGCTCGATGGCCGTGCCGCTCCGGCGGCACGGCCATTCCGCTGCCGCGCGGCGGTGACTGCGTTCAGGCCGACGACCCGCGGCCGTAGCTGTTGATCCAGGCGACGATGCTGGAGCGCACATTCTCCAGATGCGTCGAGATGGCGGCGCGCGCCGCCTCGGCATTGCCGTCGATCAGCGCGTCGATGATCGCCACATGCTCGTCGATCACCGGCCGCGCCCGCTCGGGAATGCGCCCGACATTGAACATCGCCGTCTTCTTGCGCAACTGGCCGACGATGGTGGCGAGCGTGCGGTTGCCGGAATAGGCCAGGATCGTGCCGTGCAGGTCGCTGTCGAACGCCGCGCTCTCGGCCTTCGAGCTTCCCGAGATGGTTTGCGCCCGCGTCTTCAGGCGCTGCAGTTCCTCCAGCGGGATCTTGCCGCAGGCCAGCCCCACCGCCTCGGTCTCCAGCAGGCTGCGCACATGCAGGATTTCCAGGAAGTCCTGCAGCGTGATCGTCCGGACCACGGAAACGCGCTGCTCGCGCGTCACCAGTTCCTCGTTTTCCAGCCGGCTCAGCGCCTCGCGGACCGGCGTGCGCGACAGCGACAGTTCTTCGCCGAGGCGGCGTTCCTGCAGGCGCGAGCCCGGCTTCAGCCGCCCGTCGAGGATGCGTCCGAGGATCGCCTCGTAGGCCGTCTCGGTCAGCGATTGCTCCTGGTTCATGCGGTTCTGGTCTCCCCGTTGCGTGCGGCGGCGAAGCCGGTCACGCGGTAGCCGTTGGCCTCCAGCAGGTCGCGCAGCACCCGCGCCATGGTGGTCGCGCCCGGCGTGTCGCCATGGACGCAGACGCTGTCGATCTCGGCCGGGATGCGCTTTCCCGAGAGGCAGCGGATCGCGCCGTCGTCGAGCATGGCGAGAACGTTCGCCGCCGCGGCGTCGGCATCCTCGATGACGGCGCCCGGCACCGAGCGCGAGACCAGGTTGCCGCTGTCGGCATAGGCGCGGTCGCAATAGATTTCGCGCATCATGCCGAGGCCGTGCGCCTGCGCGGCGCGCTCGGTCGCCATGTTCGGCATGACCATGAAATAGAGCTGGCGATCGACGCTGCGGATGGCGCGCGCCACCGCATTGGCGAGGTCGTCGTTCTCCGCGGCGATGTTGCCGAGCGTCCCGTGTGTCTTCACATGGGTGACCTTGGCGCCGGCATTCGCCGCCACGCCGATCAGCGCCCCGATCTGGTAGGCGACCTGGCGCTCGATGTCGGAAGGTGATTCCCCGAGGATGGTGCGCCTGCCGAAACCGTAGAGGTCGAGGAATCCGGGATGCGCTCCGATGCCGACCCCCTTGGCAGATGCGCTGCGAACGGTATCGTACATCACCTTGGGGTCGCCGGCATGGAAACCGCAGGCGATGTTGGCGGAGGTGACGATGCCGAGCATCGTTTCGTCGTCGCCCATCTTCCAGGCGCCGAAGCCCTCGCCGAGGTCGCAATTGAGGTCGATCGTCCGCATGCGCGTCCACTCTGGGTAGTGTTCGCTTCAAGCAGATTGTGCTTTGGAATGCAATTGGTGTACCAGATGTTTTGCCAATTGCGTGACTGTCCCGATGTATCCGACACCGAGATTCCTGCCGAGCGGCGATTGCGCGCTGACCGTCGAGTTCGACAGCCGCATCAGCGCCGAGGCCAGCGAAGCCGTCGTGGCGCTCGACCGGGCGATCGCCGCGGCGGCGATTTCCGGCGTCCGCGAGACGGTCCCGACCTACAGGTCGCTGCTCGTCTTCTTCGATCCGCCGACCATCCGGCGCGCCGCGCTGGTTTCGGCGATCGCCGCCCTGTGGCCGGTCGGCGAGCAGGGCAAGACCGCCGGCAGGCGGTGGCGCATCCCAGTCGCGTTCGGCGGTGCGCATGGCGAGGATCTCCCGCTGGTCGCCGAGACGCACGGCCTGAGTGAAGCAGCGGTGGTGGAGATTTATCTGTCGTCCGCCTACCGGGTCGCCATGATCGGCTTCGCGCCCGGCTTCGCCTATCTCTCCGGTCTCGATCCACGGCTCGAGACCGGCCGCCGCACCGAACCCCGCCGCGCCACGCCGCCCCGCAGCGTCTCGATCGGCGGTGTCCAGACGGCGATCTCGCCGCCGCTGTCGCTGCCCAGCGGCTGGCAGATGATCGGGCGCACGCCGGTACGTTCCTTCGATCTGTCGCGCCGAGTGCCGTTCCTGTTCGAGGCCGGTGACGACATCCGCTTCGAGCGCGTCGACGCCGCCGAGTATGACGCGCTGGATCAGCGCGCCGCCGCCGGCGAGCCCGTCGCCAGGCGGGAGGACGGCTGATGCGCGGCCATCTGACGGTCATCGACGGTGGCTTCTCGACCACCGTCCAGGATCGCGGCCGGACCGGCAGCCAGCGATTCGGCGTGTCCGCCTGTGGCGCCATGGACCTTGCCTCGCTGGCCATCGCCAATGCGCTGGTCGGCAACGCCGAGGATGCGGCGGCGCTCGAACTGACCTTTTCGGGAGGGGCCTACCGGGTCGACGCCGACGCGCTGCGCATCGCGGTGGCCGGCGCCGCCATGCCGCTGATGCTCGACGGCGCGCCCGCTGATCCGCAACGCTCCCATACGGTCGGGCGTGGAACACGCATCGACATCGGACCCTCGGCAAGCGGCGTGCGGGCCTATCTCGCGGTCTCCGGAGGCGTCGCCACCCAGCCCGTGCTGGCAAGCCGCTCCACGCATCTGCGCTCCGCGATCGGCGGATATGAGGGCCGGGCGCTGCGTGGCGGCGACGAGCTGCCCGTCGGCGGCACCGGCCCGACGGGAGTGGATCGACGCCTGCGCCATGACCGCCGGCCCTATTTCGGCGGCGTCATCCGCATCGTGCCGGGGCCTCAGGACGACGCCTTCGCGGACGGCGCGCTCGACCTCCTGACCTCTGGCCGCTACCGCATCTCGCCCCAGTCGGACCGCATGGGCGCCGTGCTCAGCGGCCCGTCGCTGCCGTTTCGCGGCGGATTCAACCTCGTCTCCGACGGGGTGACGATGGGCAGCATCCAGGTACCGGGCCACGGGCGGCCCATCGTTCTGCTGTCCGACCGCCAGACGACCGGCGGCTATCCGAAGATCGCCACCGTCACGACGCCGGACCTCGGCAAGTTCGCGCAGCGCCGCCCCAACGAGCGCGTCGTCTTCCATGCCGTCTCGCCCGACGAGGCGGAGGAGCGCTACATCGCATGGCGCGCGGCGCTGGACGATATTCCGGACTGGCTCGAGCCCGCCTGAACGGCGCTCGGAGACTGTCTGGACAATGCGTCAGGGCGTAGCGAAAATGGTGATGTCCGAGCATCGGAGCGGAGCGTACTTGCAGTACGTGAGCACCGAAGCGCAGGGCAACGCCATTTGCAGCTCGCCCTGACGCATTGTCCAATCAGTCTATCAGCGCCCGCCGGTCACCGGGATATTGGCGCCGGTGACATAGCTCGCGGCATCGCTCAGCAGGAACATCGCGACCTTGGCGATCTCGTCCGGCTCGGCGGCCCGCTTCATCGGCACCTGCGACACCCAGAATTCGTACTCCTCGGCGGTCATGAAGGCGCGGCCCATCGGATTGTCGACCAGGCAGGGCATGATGCCGTTGATGCGGATGCCGAGCCCGCCGAATTCGGCCGACAGATGCCGGACCAGCCCGTTCAGCCCCCATTTGCTGACCGTGTAGTGCGGACCGCCGCCGGGGCTGCGGTCGAGCGCCGCCGTCGACGACACGATGACGACGCTGCCGCCAGCGACCATCGACGGCACTGCCGCGTGGAGGATCGCGTAGACGCTGTTCAGGTTGACGTCGATCATGCGCCGCCAGCGCTTCGGCGGCACATCGGCCATCGGCCCCTGTTCGAGCAGGCCGTGGGCGAGCACGACGTGATCGATCGGCCCGAAGCCGGCAACCGCCGCGGCGAGCGCGTCGTCGTCGGCGAAATCGGCGACCGCCCCGCCCTGGCCGGGAAGATGGGTCAGCACCAGCACCTCGGCGCCGTCCTCGACCAGCCGCGAGCGAACCGCTTCGCCGATGCTGCCGCCGGCACCGGTCAGCAGCACGCGCGCCCGCGCGGACCCGGCCCGGCCGGGTACGGAGATTTCGATCATGCTGTCCTCACGGATCTGCTGGACGCATTGCGCCGGTCCACGGCGAGCCTGCCGCCCTGGACGACGAGGCGCAGATGCAGATCGGGCCGCGCCAGAGCCTCGATGGTATGCAGCGGATCGGCGTCGAGCCCGACCAGATCGGCGACCGCGCCCTCGGCGATCACGCCGCGCCTGTCCGTGCCGCGCAGCAGCATCGCGTTGACGCGCGTCGCCGAGGCGATCACCTCGCTCGCCGGCATGGCCTGAGCCTTGAGCCGGAATTCGTCGCTCTGGAACGCATGCGCACTGCCCTCCAGGTCGCTGCCGTGGCCGATCGCGACCCCGAACAGCCGGGCCGTCTCGATGCTCGCATAGGACTGGTCGAGGATACGCGCGGCGACCTCGGCCACCGGGCCGTTGCCCCTGGCGACCTCGTCGAACACCACGAGCGTCGGCACCAGCACGACGCCCTTGGCCGCCATCAGCGCCGCCGTCGGCCCGTCGAGGCCGCTGCCGTGCTCGATCGAGCCGATGCCGGCCTCGACGCAGCGCCGGATCGCCTCCGCGCCATAGGCATGCGCCATGACCGGCAGCCCGGCCGCCGCCGCCTCGCCGACGATGATCGCAAGGTCCTCGCGGCTGAACTGCGGTGTCTCCGGACCCTCCGGCGAGGCGATGCCGCCCGACGCCATCACCTTGATCTGCGTCGCGCCCGCCGCGATCTCGTCGCGCACCGCGGCCCGGATGGCGTCGGTCCCGCGCACCAGGCGCGTGATGCTGCGCCGCGATGCGCAGCAGGGACAGCCGAGGTCGGCCTCGCCTTCCGCCCGGAAATCGCCCTGTCCGCCGGGCGGCGCCAGGCCGCGTCCGGCCGGGAAGAGGTGCGGGCCCTTGAACAGCCCGCGCTCGACGGCCGAAGCGAGGCTCCCGTCGGCGCCGCCCGCGTCGCGCACCGCGGTGAAGCCGCGCGACAGCATGTCCTCCAGGACGCGCGCCGCCTTGGCCGCGACGAGATAGGCCGGCTGGCGATGCAGCGTGCGCAGATCGTCCTCGACCCCGATCGTGTGGACATGCGCATCGATCAGCCCCGGCAGCAGGAACAGTCCGGCGGCGTCGACCTGAGGCTCGCCCGGCTCCGCCTCCAGTCGTTCGGAGAGCGCGGCGAAGCGTCCGTCGCGGATACGCAGGTCGCAGGACCGGTAGCCGCGCGCCGCCGCATCCGGCACGCGTCCGTTGCGGATCAGCAGCGACGATGCCGGCGCGTTCATCGACACTCCTCTATCGATAGCCGCCCGAGACAGGAAGGTTGGCTCCGGTGACATAGCCGGATTTGGCGTCGAGCAGGAAGGCGACGACCTCGGCGATCTCCGAGGCCTCGGCGGCGCGCCCCAGCGGGATGCCCTTCAGCGACTCCATATAGTCGGCTTCCGAAAGCAGGGCGCGCGCCATCGGCCCCTCCACGGTTCCGGGGCAGACCGAGTTGATGCGGATGCCGCGCGGACCGAGATCGAAGGCCAGGTGCCGCACCAGGCCGTTCAGCGCCCATTTGCCGGCCGTGTAGTGCGGACCGCCGACCGGGCTGTGGTCGAAGGCGGCCGTCGAGGAGACGACGACGATCGACGCGCCGGGCCGCAATTGGGGGAGGGCGTAGTGGATCATCGTATAGATGCTGTCGAGATTGACCGCCATCATCTGCCGCCAGGCCGCCGGCGTGACGCGGTCGACCGGCCCCGGCTCCAGCATGCCGTGGGCGAACACCATGCCGTCGAGCGCCCCGCCGACCGCCGACATGGCGCTCCTGAGCGAATCCTCCGACCTGAAGTCGGCCAGGAGGTCGGCCAGCCCCGCCCTGTGACCGATCGTCGTCACGGTCCAGCCGCTCGCCGACAGACGCGTCTGCACCCCGCTCCCGACGGTGCCGTCGGCACCGGTCAGCACGATACGACGCTGCGACATCGACGTCTCCTCAACCATCGGCACTGCGATCTGCACAGCATCTGTGCACACCGGCGAACTGCCCGAAAGACCGGCTTGCGTCTTGGTACGTTATCGGTATACCAATTGTGTGGCAAGTCGCAGCCTTTGGCCTGCAGGCGGTTGCCAGGGTAGGCGCAGCGCCTCGTCCAGGGCATCGGCGCCGCCCGCCAACGGGGATTGGAATACGGTCTTGACGTCACGCCGCCTCGCCTATCTCGACAACGGTCGCACGCCGGACCGTTTCAGCGGACTGCCGGAATTCTTCACCGCCGCCGGCATGGAGGTCGTCACCTTCCGCGCCTATGACGAGGTCTTTCCCGACGATGCCGCGGCGTTCGATGGCATCCTCCTGTCGGGCAGCGCCCACGGCGCCTATGACGACGTGCCGTTCATCCACCGCGAGCACGATTTCATCCGCGACGCGGCGGATGGCGGGACGCCGATGCTCGGCCTCTGCTTCGGCAGCCAGATCCTCGCCTCGGCGCTGTGCGGCCGCGATCAGGTCTTTCGGCGTCCGACCTGCGAGGTCGGCCACGCGCGGCTCGCCATGACGCCGGCGGCCGGGAGCGATCCGCTGGCAGGCGGCTTCGGCAGCGAGATCGGCATGTTCGTCTGGCACAATGACGAGGTCCGTCACGCCCATCCCGACATGGTGGTGCTCGCCTCGACCGCCGCATGCCCCAATCAGATCTGGCGCTTTCGCGATGCCCCGGTCTGGGGAATCCAGGGGCATCCGGAACTGACCCGGGCCAATGCCCGCGACTGGATCGGCAAGGCCGCCGACGCGCTGCGCAAGGACGGCGCCGATCCGGATCAACTCATCCTCGAAACCGAAGACAGCCGTGCAGGTCTCGGCATGCTCCGGAATTTCGCACGGATCTGTCAGTCGACAGCTCATTCAACGAAAACAGGGGAATAGAACATGCGCATGGCATCGAGGATCGGGGCCGTCGGCCTCTCAGTCCTGCTGGCGGCGGGCACCGTCGCGGCTTCCGCCAAGGAATTCGTCTTCGTCAGTTGGGGTGGCGCCTATCAGGACGCCATCCGCGAAGCCTGGCTGAAGCCGTTCATGGAGGCGACCGGCACCAAGGTCACCGAGGAGACCTCGCCTGAAACCGCAAAGATCCAGGCCATGGTGACCTCCGGCGCCGTCACCTGGGACATCGTCACCGACGGTGGTCTCGGTGTGACGCGTGGCGCCAAGGCCGGTCTCTTCGAAGAGATCACGCCCGAGATGGTCGACCAGTCCGGCCTCTATCCGGAGATCCTCAACAAATACGGCGTGCCCTCGGAAATCTTCTCCACGGCCTTCGCCTTCTCGACCGAGGCCTTCCCGGACGGCAAGCCGCAGCCCGAAAGC
The DNA here is from genome assembly GCA_019635715.1 of Rhizobiaceae bacterium. Taxonomy (GTDB): domain Bacteria; phylum Pseudomonadota; class Alphaproteobacteria; order Rhizobiales; family Rhizobiaceae; genus Kumtagia. Next base: position 34,807 of record JAHBYY010000034.1, read on the forward strand.
TGGGCCGATTTCTGGAACGTCGAGAAGTTCCCCGGGTCGCGCGCCCTGTTCGGCCAGCCGCAGAGCGTGCTCGAGGCTGCGCTGATGGCCGACGGCGTTGCGCAGGCTGATGTCTACACGGTGCTCGCCACCAAGGAAGGCCAGGACCGGGCGTTCGACAAGGTGCGCGAACTGAAGCCGCATGTCGGCCTGTGGTGGACCGGCGGCGCGCAGCCGGTGCAGGCGATCGGCAGCGGCGAAGTCGTCATGGCCAATGGCTGGAACGGCCGCCTGCAGGCCGGCATCACCGAGGGCCTGCCGCTCAAGATCGTCTGGAACGGCGCGGTTGCCGAGGTCGGCTACTTCATGCTGGTCAAGGGCGCCCCGCACCGCGACGACGCCATCGAGTTCCTGCGCTGGGTCACCAAGCCGGAATCGCAGGCGCAGTTCCACAAATACGTCTCCTACGGCCCGACCATGCCGGGCGCCTGGGAATTCATCCCGCAGTCCGAGTGGGGCCGCCTGCCGTCCTCGCCCGATATCCTGAAGCAGTCGATCTTCCTGAACGTCGACTGGTGGCTGGAGAACGAGGCCGCGATGGTCGAGCGCTACAACGCGCTGATGCAGGAATAGAACCGCCTCGCGCCAAGGCCGAAGGTCTCCGGCGGGCAGCCCGCCGGAGACGATTCAATGATCCGGAGACCTGAATGACCAGCCTCATGTGGTTCACGCGCGACGAATATGCGTCGCGTCTTGCGCGGGTGCAGCGCGAACTCGTCGGCATGGGTCTCGACGGGCTGGTCGCCTACCAGCCGGAGACGGTCACCTGGACGACCGGCTTCTACACCAAGGCCTATACCAACTACCACATGGCCGTCATTCCCGCCGAGGGACAGCCGTCCCTGCTCTGCCGCGACGTCTCGCGCTACTACGCCGAGCGCACCTTCGCCTTCGACGAGGTGCGCTATTGGACCGACGGACAGGACCAGGACGAGCTTGCGGTGGCGCTGGTGCGCGACCGCCTCGGCGATCGTGCGCGGCTCGGCATCGAACTGTCGTCCTGGATGATGCCGGTGACCCGCTACCGCCGCTTCGGCAAGGCGCTGCCCGGCGTCGAATGGGTCGATGTCGGCGATCTGAATCCGCGCCTGCGCATCATCAAGTCGCCGGCCGAGATCGCCTACCAGCGCCACGCGGCGCGCGCCGCCGAGGCTGCGATGACCGCCGCGCTGGACGCCGCCGCGCCGGGTCGCAACGAACTCGACGTCGCCGCCGCTGCCACCGCCGCGCTGGTGAAGGCGGCGAGCGACACGCCGGGTCCGGGCGTCTTCTCGTCGGGCGAGCGCGCCATGCACCTGCATGGCGGCTATATCGACCGCGTCCTGCGGCGGGGCGACACGATCCAGTACGAGCCGACGCCGCATGTGCGCCACTACAACGCCCGCTTCATGCGCACCATCAAGGTCGGCTCGGCGACCGACGAGGAACTGCGTCTCGCCGAAGCGTTGATTGCGATTCAGGATGAAGCGCTTGCGGCCGTGCGTCCAGGTGTTGCCGCAACCGTTCCCGATGCCATCTATCGCGCCGGCATCGAGGCGACCGGCAAGGTCAGGTGCTACACCAACAAGACCTTCTACTCGCTCGGCATGCTGATGACGCCGAGCCACGCCGAGCCGCTGGAGGCGACGCCGGTGGCGACATGGACCTTCCAGCCGGGCATGGTCTTCCACAGCTACCTGCTGGTCGGCGATTTCGGCATGTCGGAGACCATCCACGTCACCGAGACGGGCGTCGAGCGGCTGACCGGCTACCGGCGCGATCTCCTCGTCTCGGGGCAGGGCGGATGACCGTTCTCGCCGGAGACGAGGCAGCGAGACCGCCGCCGTCCCGACTGCCGCTGCTGCCGCGCGGCGCCGGACTGGCGGCCGGCCTCGTCGTGCTCGTCTTCGCCGTCCTGTTCGTCTGGCCGATCGTGCGATTGATCGCGACCACCGTCTTCGTCGATGCGCGGGGATGGACGGCCTTCGCGACCATCGTCTCGTCGCCGATGTATCGCACCGCCTTCACCAACACCTTCTTCATTTCCGGGCTGGTGACGCTGATCACCCTGCTGGCCGCCTATCCGATCGCCTATTTCATGGCGACGGTGCAGCCGCGCACCGCCAAGCTCATCGCTTTCGTGGTCCTGCTTCCGTTCTGGACCAGCGCCCTCGTGCGCACCACCGCCTGGATGGTGCTGCTGCAGCGCCGCGGCATCGTCAACAGCCTGCTGATGAACACCGGCATCACCGACGCGCCGATCCCGCTGCTCTACAATCTGTCGGGCGTCATCATCGGCATGGTGCATGTGCTGCTGCCGTTCATGGTGCTGCCGCTCTATGCGACCTTCCTGTCGGTCGACCAGCGGCTGATCGCGGCGGCCGAGGGGCTCGGCGCGCCGCGCTTCACCGTGCTGCGCCGCATCGTCCTGCCGCTGACCGCGCCCGGCGCGGCGGCCGGCGCGCTGATCGTCTTCATGTCGGCGATCGGCACCTTCATCACGCCGGTGCTGATGGGCGGCCCGCGCCAGATGATGATCGCCCAGGCGATCAGCTACCACATGCAGAAGCAGCTCGACTGGCAGATGGCCGGCGCGCTGTCGCTGGTGCTGCTCGCCGTCACGCTGGTGCTGTTCCTGGTCTATCGCCAGGTCTTCGGCCTCGACCGGCTGGTCGCCGCCGACGCCGGTGTCGCCGGCGATCCCGACGGGCCGCTGCGCGGCGTGCTCGGCCTCGGGCGGCTGCCGGCCGGCATCATGGCCGTTGCCGTCGGCCTGTTCCTGATCGCGCCGATCGCCATGGTCTATCCGCTCAGCATCTCGTCGTCGCCGTTCCTGCAGTTTCCGCCGGCCCGCTGGACCTTCGACTGGTACGCCAAGCTGGCCGACGACCCGAAATGGCTGCGCGCCGCGCTGTCCAGCCTGCGCGTCGCCGCTGAGGCCATCGCGCTGTCGGTGATCCTCGGCACGGCAGCCGCCGTCGCCGCCAGCCGCATCGCGCCGCGTCTGCGCGCCGGCATGGAGGTGCTGATCCTGCTGCCGATGGTCGTCCCGACCATCATCACGGCGATCGCGCTCTACAGCCAGTATGCCCCTCTCGGCATTCTGGGCTCGCCCGAAAGCCTGGCGATCGGCCACACGATCCTTGCCGCGCCGTTCGTCTTCATCACGGTCAGCGCCTCGCTGAAAAGCTTCGACCGCAATCTCGAGCTCGCAGCACTCGGGCTTGGCGCGTCCTGGAGCGCGATGTTCCGGCGGATCATGCTGCCGGCCATCCTGCCCGGCATCCTTGCCGGAGCGGTGTTCGCCTTCATCACGTCCTTCGACGACGTCGTTCTCTCGATCTTCCTCACCAACTCGGCCAGCCGCACCCTGCCGCGCGTCATCTACGAGGGAATCAAGGACGACACCGACCCGGCGGTCGTCGCGCTCGCGGCGATCCTGATCACCATCTCCTTCGGGGCCTTCCTGCTCAGCCTTCTCGCGAGGGACAGACGCGCATGACCGCAACTTCGAAACCGGAAAGCGCCGGAAAGCGCGTCCAGATCAGCGGCCTTTCCAAGCTCTACGGCGGCCATCCGGCGGTCGACCGGGTGTCGATCGACATCGCCGCCGGCAGTTTCTGCACCATTCTCGGCGCCTCCGGCTCCGGCAAGACGACGCTCCTCAAGATGGTCGCGGGGTACGAGCAGCCGACGGAAGGACGCATCGAGATCGACGGCCGCGACGTGGCGTCGATGCGCGTCGCGGCGCGCAACATCGGCATGGTCTTCCAGAACTATGCGCTGTTCCCCCACATGACCGTCGCCGCCAACCTGGCGTTTCCCCTGGAGATGCGCGGCCTGGCGAAAGCCGATATCGTCGCGCGCGTCACGGCCATGCTCGAGCTCATCGGACTTGCAGGATTTGGCAGCCGGCTGCCGCGCGAACTGTCGGGCGGACAGCAGCAGCGCGTCGCGCTCGGCCGCGCCCTGATCTTCGAGCCGGACATCCTGCTCATGGACGAGCCGCTGGGCGCGCTCGACAAGAACATGCGTCAGGCCATGCAGCGCGAGATCCGCGCGATCCATCGCAAGGTCGGCGTGACGGTCCTCTACGTCACCCACGACCAGGACGAGGCGATGAACATGGCCGACCTCGTCGTCGTCATGGACAAGGGGCGCGTCGCGCAGACCGGCTCGCCGCTCGACATCTACAATGCGCCGCGCACCGACTTCGTCGCCACCTTCCTCGGCGACTGCAACCTGATCGACGTCGAGCGTGGCCGCGACGGCGTCAGGCGGCTGGCGCTTGCCGGCGGCATCGCCATTCCGGCTGGCGTCAAATCCGGTCGCGCCGAAATGGTCGGCGTGCGGCCCGAGCGGATCAGCGTCGGCGCCGACCCGATACAGCGGGACATCGTGCTCTCCGGCACCGTCGTCGAAACCCATTTCAACGGCGCCGACCATGACGTCGTGGTCGACGTCGACGGCAGGCCGGTGCGCGCCCGGCTCGCCAATGGCGGCCAATTGCCGCCTTCGATCGGAAACCGGGCCTATCTCGGTTGCGATTTCGCCGACCTCATTCCATTGGAAGCAATCGGCGCAACACGCTGAAACATCAAGAAACGACAGGAGGAGCGCCTTGGCCGAAACAAGGATCGGACGCGACACGAAGGGCGTCTACATCATCGCCGCCACACCGTTCGCCGACGACGGTTCGATCGACTTCAGGAGCGTCGACAGCATGGTCGACTTCTATCTGGAGCATGGCGTCAACGGCATGACCATTCTCGGCATGATGGGCGAGGCCAACAAGCTGACCGAGGACGAGTCGCGCCGGTTCGCCTCCCACATCCTGCGCCGGCTGAAGGGCAGCCTGCCGGTGATCGTCGGCGTCTCGGGCGCCGGCATCGACAACCTCAGGGACCTTGCCGGGTTTGCGATGGGCGAGGGCGCCGCCGGCATTATGGTGGCGCCGACGCCGGGGCCGGCCGTCGAGGACCGCATCCTCGGCTATTTCGCGCAGGTCTGCGACGCCGTCGGGCCCGACGTGCCGATCTGCTTCCAGGACTTTCCGCAGGTGACCGGCGTGCCGGTCTCCTCGAACACCATCCTGTCGCTGACGCGCAACCATCCGCAGATCGTCATGCTCAAGCACGAGGACAGCCCCGGCCTTGCCAAGGTCGAGACCGTTCGCACCAAATCCGGCACGGCCGACACGCCGCGCATGTCGATCCTGTGCGGCAATGGCGGGCTCTACCTGCCGCTGGAGCTGGCACGCGGCGCCGATGGCGCGATGACCGGCTTCGCCTATCCCGAAATGCTCGTCCAGGTGGTGAACAGGCATGCCGCCGGCGACGTCGACGGCGCCGAGGCCCTGTTCGACGCCTATTTGCCGATCCTGCGCTACGAGCAGCAGCTCGTCTTCGGGCTCGCGGCGCGCAAGGAGATCCTGCGGCGCCGCGGCGCCATCGCTTCCGCCTTCGTGCGCAGGCCGGGTCCGCGCCTGTCGCCGGCCGACCATCGCGACATCGACCGCCTGATGCGCCGTACCGAGGATTACGTCAGGAGGCTCGGCAATGCAGCTTGAACTCGAAGGACGCCGCGCCCTTGTCCTGTCGTCGTCGCGCGGCCTCGGCCTGGGTGTCGCCGAAGCCCTGGCGGCGGAAGGCGCCGATGTGGCGATCTGCGGACGCAACGGCGAGCGGCTGGAGGCTGCCGCGGCCGCCATCACCGCCCGAGGCGGCGGACGCGCCGTGGCGATCCGGGCCGACCTGAGCGAATTGAATTATTCCAGCCGGGTCGTGGCCGAGGCGACCGGCAGGCTGGGCGGCATCGACATCCTGGTCAACAATTCCGGCGGTCCGCCGCCCGGCACGGCCTACGCCATCGACCAGGCGCAGCTCCACCAGCACTTCGCCCAGATGGTCGCCAAGCTCATCGAGGTGACCGGCCTCGTCCTGCCGGCGATGCGCCAGCGCCGCTGGGGGCGGGTGCTGACGATCGCCTCGTCCGGCGTCGTCCAGCCGATCCCCAACCTGGCCCTGTCCAACACGCTTCGCGCCGCACTGATCGGCTGGTCGAAGACCCTGTCGGCGGAGGTCGCGGCGGACGGGGTCTGCGTCAACGTCCTGCTGCCGGGCCGAATCGCCACCGACCGCGTCGACGAGCTCGACGAGGCGGCGGCCAGGCGGACTGGCAAATCGATCGACGAGATTCGTACCCAGTCGCGTGCGACCATCCCGTCCGGCCGCTACGGCGAGGTCCGGGAGTTCGCCTCCGTCGCGGCTTTCCTGTGCTCGGGGCCGGCGAGCTACGTCAATGGCAGCGTCGTGCGCTGCGACGGCGGCGCCATCCGCTCGATCTGAACCGCCCTCGCACGAACCGATTCGCCGCGCCGCGCGGGCGAGTGACGCCGGACTTTCCCGGACTGGGCCGATTCTGCGCAGATCAGGTCCGGTGACGCTTCGCCAGCGCCCGCCGGCGAAATTGTCGGCGTTTTTCCGGCTCCCGAAGATCGTCTCAACCTATTGAAATCATTGTCGCTGGAAGGAACTTTCAGAAACTGTCGGGCGGCTTCGCGGCGAGCGCGCCGGCCGGCAAATTAACCGACCGTTAACCATTGCGCCGCTACATCTGGGCAACCGAAAATTTACCAAGATGACCGCCGTGTTAACGCAACCCAGGCCTATCCGCCTCAAGGGACGCTCCTTTCTTGCGCTCGCCTTGACCCCCGAGCTGCCCTTCGAGGACTGGCTCATCAGGCTCGACGACCTCGCCGGCCGCTCCGCGGGCTTTTTCCTGCGCCGCCCCGTGGTCCTCGACGTCGACGGGCTGGACATCGACCGCGCCGAGCTGCGCGGGCTGGTCGAGCAGCTCGGCAGGCGCAATGTCCGCATCATGGGCATCGAGGGCGCCCGGCCGTCGCTGATGGGCGCCGATCTGCCGCCGGCCATGACCGACGGCCGCGCCGCTTCCGACTTCGAGGCGCCCGACGCCGCCCAGGCGAGCCAGCCGGAACTCCCGCCGCCCGCCATCCAGGCCGAGCCGCAGGCGCTGCGCGCCGCGCCGTCGCTGGTGATCACCGACCCCGTGCGCTCCGGACAGTCGATCCTCTTCCCGGAAGGCGACGTGACCGTCGTCGGCTCGGTGGCCTCCGGCGCCGAGATCGTCGCGGGCGGCTCGATCCATGTCTACGGAACGCTGCGCGGACGTGCCATGGCCGGCACGACCGGCGCCGCTTCGGCCCGCATCTTCTGCCGCAAGCTCGAGGCCGAGCTGATCGCCATCGACGGCTTCTACCGGACGGCCGAGGACCTCGACCCCGATCTGTGGGGCAGGGCGGTCCAGATCTGGCTGGAAGGCGAAGCGATCAAGGCGGGAATACTCGGCTGAGCCGGGCACCGATCGACAAGAACAGGAGAGGCGAATGGGCAAGGTCATCGTGGTCACATCCGGCAAGGGCGGCGTCGGCAAGACGACGTCGTCCGCCGCGCTCGGCGCCGCACTGGCGCAGAACGGCGACAAGGTCGTCGTCGTCGATTTCGACGTCGGCCTGCGCAATCTCGACCTCGTCATGGGAGCGGAGCGCCGCGTCGTCTACGATCTGGTCAACGTGATCCAGGGCGAGGCCAAGCTGACCCAGGCGCTGATCCGCGACAAGCGGGTCGAGACGCTCTACCTGCTCCCCGCCTCGCAGACGCGCGACAAGGACAACCTGACCCCGGAAGGGGTCGAAACGGTCATCAACACGCTCAAGAAGGCGTTCGACTGGGTCATCTGCGACAGCCCGGCCGGCATCGAGCGCGGCGCCACGCTGGCGATGCGCCACGCCGACGTGGCCATCGTCGTGACCAACCCGGAGGTCTCCTCGGTCCGCGATTCGGACCGCATCATCGGCCTGCTCGATTCCAAGACCTTGAAGGCCGAGAACGGCGAGCGCATGGAGAAGCACCTGCTGCTGACCCGTTACGACCCGGCCCGCGCCGAGCGCGGCGACATGCTGAAGGTCGACGACGTTCTGGAAATTCTCTCCATCCCGCTGCTCGGCATCATCCCCGAGAGCATGGACGTGCTGCGTGCCTCCAACCTCGGGGCACCGGTGACGCTGGCCGACGGCAAATGCGCCCCGGCCGTCGCCTATTTCAACGCGGCGCGCCGGCTGGCCGGCGAGGAACTGCCTGTCGCGGTGCCCGGAGAGAAGCGCAGCTTCTTCGGCAAGATCTTCGGAAGGAAGGCGGCATGAACCTTCTTCGACTTTTCTCCCGCACGCCAACGGCGCCGTCGGCGCGCGAGCGGCTGCAGGTGCTGCTGGCCCACGAGCGGGTGGCCTTCGGCGACTCCGATCTGGTCAGCAAGCTGCGCGACGAAATCCTCGCAGTGATCGCCAGGCACGTGCAGATCGACGGCGACAAGGTGACCGTCAAGATGGAGCGCGGCGCGCAGATGTCGACGCTGGCCGTCGACATCGAGATTCCGTTCGACGCCACCAAGAAGAAGCTCGACGCGGCGAAGAACAAGAAGGCTGCATGATCGTCCCCGTCGGGCGCGGCTGCCTCGGAGCCATCGGAGTCAACTCGGCAAAGGAGAGATCATGACCCGTCTCGCACTTCTGGAGAAGCTGAAGGAAGTCCAGCAGATGCCGCGCTACCAGGGGCGCGACATCACCACGATCAGCGCGGTGCTTTCGAACCAGGCGCTCGCCAGGCATGTCGAGGTCTGCGAGCAGGCCGCGGCGGCCGTGCCCAAGACGCACTGACGGCCGCCGGCCCTACGTCGAGGCGGCGGCGCGGCCGACGCCGTGATAGGAAAAGCCGTGGCGCCGCACGTCCGCGCCACGGTAGATGTTGCGCAGATCGACCAGGACCGGCTGGCGCATGGTCTGCTTCAGCCGATCGAAGTCGAGCGACCGGAACTCGTTCCATTCGGTGACGATGACGATGCAGTCCGCGGCCTCCGCCGCCGAATAGGCATCGTCCACGAAGCGCACTCCCTCGAGCAGCGAACGGGCGCTGTCCATCCCTTCCGGGTCGTAGGCGGCGATCTCGGCGCCGCCGTCCAGCAGCGCCCGGATGACGGAGAGCGACGGTGCCTCGCGCATGTCGTCGGTGTTCGGCTTGAAGGTCAGGCCGAGCACGGCGATCCGCCTGCCGCGGACCGTGCCGCCGCAGGCGGCGATCACCTTGCGGCCCATCGCCCGCTTGCGGCGGTCGTTGACCTCCACCGTCGCCTCCACCAGCCGCAGCGGCGTGTCGAGGTCCTGCGCCGTCTTGACCAGCGCCACCGTATCCTTGGGGAAGCAGGAGCCGCCATAGCCGGGGCCGGCATTGAGGAATTTCGGCCCGATCCGCTTGTCGAGGCCGATGCCGCGCGCCACGTCCTGCACATCGGCGCCGGCCTTCTCGCACAGATCCGCCATTTCGTTGATGAAGGTGATCTTCATGGCCAGGAAGGCGTTGGCCGCATATTTCGTCAGCTCTGCCGTGCGGCGGCTGGTGAACACCAAAGGTGCCTGATTGAGGTAGAGCGGCCGGTAGACCTCCTCCATCACGGTGCGGGCGCGAGGGTCGTCGGTGCCGACCAGGATGCGGTCCGGCCGCTTGAAATCCTCGATGGCCGCGCCCTCGCGCAGGAACTCGGGGTTGGACACCACCGCCACGTCGGCGTCGGGATTGACCTCCCGCATGATGCGCTCCACCTCGTCGCCGGTGCCGAGCGGCACGGTCGACTTGGTGACGACGGTGGTGAACCCCTTCACGGCGCGGGCGATCGACGCCGCCGCGGCATGCACATAGGTGAGATCGGCGTGGCCGTCGCCGCGCCGCGACGGCGTGCCCACCGCGATGAACACCACGCTCGCCGACGCGACCGCTCCGTCGATGTCGGTGGTGAAGGAGAGACGGCCGGCCGCGGCATTGTCGGCGACGAGCCGGTCGAGGCCGGGCTCGAAGATCGGGATGCGGTTGGAACGCAGCGCCTCGATGCGGCCCGAGTCGAGGTCGACGCAGGTCACCTGGTGTCCGAAATCAGCCAGGCAGGCGCCGCTCACCAGCCCGACATACCCCGCTCCGATCATGGCTATACGCAAATCTGCTCTCCGGCTTGCGATGAAGGTCCGAACCGGCAGGCCGCCGATCCGCTCCCTCTCTGCTAATTGGAATGTTTTGTCACCTCCCGCCAAAGAGCAGGGCGCTCGCATATGGACAAAGTAGTTTGTTTGGCCCCCGCACCTCCTCGCTTCGCTACGCACCTTGCCAGGGCGAGACACTTGTCTCGCCCGTCTTTCGGACCCCCCACTTCGTAGGGGAGAGGAAGCGCCGGCCGCGAAGCCGGGCTCCTTTCCTCTCCCTCCGGAGGGGGGAGAGGTGGCCCGTAGGGCCGGAGAGGGGGAAGGCGGTATTCATATCCGATGCCCTGCGCTACAAAGGGAGGCGGATGCAGCGCACGATGTGCCCGGCGCTGGTGAGGCGACAAACCAGGCTATGCGGCGATTGCCCGCGAGCGCCGGCGTCGAAGTCTGGGCAACAGGACCAGCCAGCTTACCAGGGCGAGATTCACGCAGTTCCACAGGAAACCGTGCAGGAACGCCAGGCGGTATGAACCCGTGGCGTCGAAGATATAGCCGGCGGCAAGGCCTCCGCAGGCCATGCCGAGCACCGTCGCCGTCAACACCAGGCTGATGCGCGCGCCGGCCTCCCGTGGCGGCAGAAACTGACGGATGATCACCGCGTACATCGGTACGATGCCGCCCTGGAAAAGCCCGAACAGGCCGGAAATCAGGTAGAGCGACGATTTGCTGCTGAAGAACAGGTACATCAGCAGCGCCAGCGCCTGCATCGACGATCCGACGATCAGCATCGGCCCGGCCCCGATCCTGTCGGCCAGCGCGCCGGACGCCAGTCGGCTCACCACCCCCAATCCCAGCATCAGGGCGATGATCTGGGTGCCGACCGCCACGCCGTAGCCGAGGTCGCCGCAATAGGCGACGATATGGACCTGCGGCATCGACATTGCCATGCAGCAGGAGAAGCCGGCGACGACGAGAATGGCCTGCAACACGTTCGGCTTGAGGCCGAGCTCGTCGCGCGCCGCAACGGTCAGCGCCTCGGCTTCGGCATAGGCCGTCGTCTGGAGGCGCCGCCTGAGGAGCAATGCCAGCGGCACCATCACCACGGGAAGGAACAGGCCGATGCCGATATGGGTCGCCCGCCACCCCTGCGTCGCCTGAAAATGCTCGACGACGAGCGGCCAGACGGCGCCGGCCAGATAGCTGCCCGAGGCGGCGAACGCCACCGCAAGCGCTCGGTACTTTCGGAACCAGTGAGACAGATCGGAGATCAGTGGCGCAAATCCCGCCGCCGATCCGAGGCCGATCACGAACGAAATGACGGCGAACTGCCAGATGTCCGTCGTGAAGGCGGCCACGATGTAGCCGATGGACAGCAGAAACGCCCCGACCACCACCGGCCCGACGATGCCGACCCGGTCGACCAGCCGCCCCATCAGCAATCCGCCGAGCGCAAAGCCGAGCATCGTGCCGGTATAGGGCAGCGACGCGCCGCCGCGCACCGTTCCGAACTCCAGTTCCAGGGTGGGCAGGAGAACCACCACCGACCAGTTTCCGACGCAAGCCACCGTGCCGAGAATGAGCGTCAGCAGCAGGCGCCACCACGCATATCCGGAGTCGACTTCCGCGGCCGTCTTGTCCAACACCATGCCAGAATTCCTCCGGCCCCGCTCCCGACGACGGACGTCAGCCCGTCGCCGGCCTGTCGAGGCCCACCATCCTTAGGCGAGACGCGAGGCTTTCCGGCAGCGGAGGGAGCGAAAATACGTTGGGCCAGGACGGTCGGACGATGCCGGAGCGCGCCTGTCCGCTGGGCAACGCCCTGGCCAGCGCTATCAGGCGCGCCGATGCCGGGGCAACCGCCTCAGGCGGTGCCCATGCCTCGGCTCGGCCCAAACTTCGGAAATGTCGGATTGCAATTCTGGCGGAGAGGAAGGGATTCGAACCCTCGAGAAGCTTTCACCTCTACGCCCTTAGCAGGGGCGCGCCTTCGACCACTCGGCCACCTCTCCGGTGCGCCGGTGGATAGAGAAAAGACCGCGGCTAGGCAATAAGCTCGGCCTCGAAAGCCGAAAAAAACGGAGTCGGCCGGCGCGGCCCGCCTGCGGCCCTGGCCGCGAGTCGTGACGCCCGACTCGATTCGCCCGTCCGCAAGCGGAGAATCGCCGTCTTTTCGCCGGCCCGGCCCGGCCGAAGCGCGGCCGGATCTGAATGACGGGTGCCGTGGCGGCGGCGCAGGGTTAATAGTGTGTAAATGGTGGGTATCAAATCGTGTCATTTGTGCCACACGACTTTCCGATCCCGCCTGAGGGGCCGCGCCGGCCGCATGATCTGTGTTGAACGCCCCGGAACGATGAGTAATGTCGGTATCGAGAAAGGGCGAGCGATCGTGTCTTTTTCCGGACTAGGGGATGGGGCAGGGAACGCTGTCCTTCAGCAAAAAATACCCAGACCCGTTTTTTAACTTTTGACTG
>JAHBYY010000035.1 GCA_019635715.1 Rhizobiaceae bacterium
GGCTGTCATGACCGATGGGCCATTCAGAAATGCAGAACTGAGCAGCCGCTGGAAACGTTACGGGCAAGACCTGGTCAGCGACGCGGTCAACGCGGAAGAGCGGACGATGCAGGCTTGTCACAGCATGATTGGTGACGTCGACATGAAGGCATTCAGCCCGCTTTTCAGCGACCTCAAGGCGCATGCGGAACGCATGCAGTTGAATCTAGACCCAGTGTCGGCGGTCGAAACGATTTTTGAGAATCACCCAACCTCGCCTCTGGCGGATGCGCTTCAGCGGCATTTGATCGCGAACCTGCGTGACCAGATGCCTATCGATGAGGCTCTCAACCGATCGCTAGAAAGCACGGCGAAAGAGTGGATCGACACCACCAAGAACCGGCTCGACGAAGAATGCATTCGCGCCCGCGAGCTCGGCGACATGAAGCGCGAGGATTATCACAAGGGCATAGAACGGAACCACGAGACGTTTGCGGCCATCAAGCCCAACGAGCTCTGCGATGCCTTGGCCACGGGTAACAAGAGCGCATTCCGGCAGGCAGTTCAAAAGAAAGCCGGCGTGGACGAGGGGCCGGAGGAGTGAGCGCTCGTACGCATGAGTCACCCGTATCGGGCAAGCACCTGGTCGTTATCGAGAAGGGGCAGAAGCCCGGTCGCGCTCTCCCGAAGGGCGCCGTAACGGCGGAGGTTGGTCGGCACATTCGCTTCAATGCAGCGGTTCTGGATACCTTTGACGTGAAGGGATTTCAGTCGCTGCACTACGACATGCTAGTCCTGTGCGCCGCCATTGAGTTTGCTGACCGACGTTGGAAGCGCCCGCTTGGGTGGCGCCGGACCCTGGAAGTGACTGTTCCGGTCATCGACCTTAAAAGTTGGCAGAAGCCGGAGGTTGTGAAGAGCCTTCATGGCGTCTTAAACCACCTGACCGGCGACACGTGGCGGTTTTCCTTCGTTGGAGCGAAAGATCGCTCGCCCATCGGCTCGCGGCAGATTCCGCTGGACTTCGGCAAGACGAAGACCTTCGCCGTCGCTTACAGCGACGGCTTGGATTCGCGTGCGGTCTCGGCGTTGAGTGGCGACCAGAACGAGGCCCTATGCATTCGGATCGCCGGCAAGCGCCAGCGCCGGAAAACCGGAGACAGCTTTTTCACGCAGATCCCGTTCAAGGTGCAGGGCTATCGTGGCCACGAAAGCAGCTTCCGATCGCGCGGCTTCCAGTTTGCTGCGGTAGCGGCAATTGCCGCGCAGCTTTCCAGTGTGACGCGTATCATGGTCCCCGAGAGCGGCCAGGGTGCGCTTGGACCCGTATTGCTGCCTCTACACAACATCTATCCGGACTATCGCAACCATCCGACGTTCTTCCGAAAGATGGAGCGGTTCATCACGGCACTGTTAGGCTATCGGGGCAAGTTTGAGCAGCCGCGTTTGTGGTCGACGAAGGGGCAGACGCTTCGCGCATTCCTGGACATTCCCGGAAAGACCGAACGGCACCTGACGAGCACGCATTCCTGCTGGCAGAGCCGCCGCGTCGTAAACGTCGGCGGTCGAAAGCAGTGCGGCTTGTGTGCCGCCTGTTTGCTCCGGCGCGTTAGTTTGCATGCAGCCGGCGTTAGCGAGGCGCGAGACACTTATGTCGTGTCCGATCTGGCCGCCATTGACGCAAGCGACGCCTTATCCGTCATACCCCAGAAGGCCGATAGGGACATCATGGTCGAATACGGAAGCGTGGGCGTACGGCACCTGCAGCACCTTGCGGAGCTCGCTGGCTTGCCTGATGACGCCCTTCGCGTCCACGCTTCGCAGATTGGGGCGGCAATCGGGGAAAGCACTGAGAAAACGCTGACGAAGCTAAGGACAATGTTGAGTACGCATGCCGTGGAATGGCGGGCATTTCTGTCCGCCCAAGGAGAACAAAGCTTTTTGAAGAGCTGGATGGATGGAGGGCGCTATGGCCGATTTGAATGAGCTGAGCGCGCAAGAAATAGGACGTCGGCTGCGCATCGCGCGGGAGAACGCGGATATCCGGCAGGATGACGCGGCTCAGGTCATAGGCATGTCCCGCCCGACGTTGGTATCCATCGAGAAGGGTGTGCGCCGTGTGCGCATCCAGGAAATCCAGATGCTGGCTCGCCACTACGGTGTATCGGTGAACGCCCTCCTTCGCAGAGAAGCAGTCCACACCGATTTGATGCCCCGCTTCCGAAAACTGCGTGAGACGGAGGACGCGCACACCACCGAGGCCATTCTGCTTTTCAACGATCTGATCAAGGCGGACGTTGAAATGGAGAACATTCTAGGGATCCAGCGGCGGAGAAATTACCCGCCGGCGCGCGGCATCAATGACGGTGACGTCGTTGCGTTGGCCGAAAAGCATGCCAAGGAACTGCGCGACTGGCTGGGTCTCGGCCCGGGGCCGATTGCCGACATCTTTTCGGTTATCGAACTGGGTCTCGGAATCCGCTTGTATCAGCGCCGCCTTTCTTCGAACTCGAAGGTGGCGGGCCTGTTCACCTACGATGAAAGCATCGGCGCCTGCATTCTTCTCAACGCCAACCATCCATTGCCACGTCGCATCCAATCCGCGGCTCATGAAGTCGGCCATTTCTATGGCACCCGGCAAACCCCGGAAGTGCTCGAGGATGATGAGAAATTCCTGTCGCGCGATGAACGCTACGCAAACGCCTTTGGTCGCGCGTTCCTGACGCCGGCCGAGAGCTTCTCGGGAAGCTTTCGCCAACTGAAGGAGATAACCGGCAAGACGACCCGACGCCTGATTATCCTCCTTGCCCAACAGTACAACATTTCGCGCCAGGCTTGCGGTCTCAGGCTCGAAGAATTGGGTCTCGTCAAGCGCGGAACCTGGGCCTGGTTCGAGAACAACGGCGGCATCACCGACGATCATGTTCGGGAGGTCCTGGGCGAAATGACGGATCGCCGCGATCCGGCAAAGAGTGACGCCGATCGACCGATCTCGCACCGACTGAGCCTCATGGCGCACGCCGCCTGGAAGCGCGGACTGATGTCGGAAGGACAATTGGCGGAGTTGCTGAAGGTGGGCCGAGTGGAGCTTCGCTGCATCGTTGATCAAATCGAGCTTGAGGAACGAGAGACGGATGAGTTGCTCAAGCTCCCTGATTGATGTTGCCGACCCACTGGTTCTCGACACCAGTGTTCTGATCAACCTCCACGCCTGCAAATACGGTGAGCGGATACTCGCAGCCATTCCCAACGATATTCTCGTCCCCGAGATCGTGGCTGGAGAACTGGAACACGAGACGAGCCGCAGGAACGGGGAGCACGGTTTCCTGTACAGTCTCGTGGCGAATGGAATCGTAACGCTCGCCGGTTTGACCGAGGCCGAGTACGAGATTTTCTACGAACTCACGTCGATCGCGCCTTCGCTGGACGATGGTGAGGCGGCAACGATCGCCGTCGCCTCGGCCAGAAGCTTCTTACCCGTCATCGACGAAAAAAGGGGACGAGCTCGCGCTCTCGCCAAAGCGCGAGCGGCGGGCTGGTCACTGGATATCTTCCGTCATCCATCCGCGCTTTTCGCCCTCGGCGATCAATCCGCCATCGACGCGCTCTATCTCGCCCTTCGCGACGGCCGCATGCGAATACCCCCGGAAAGCGCGGATAGTGTGATCGGGATTATTGGTATCGAGCGTTCGCGCGAATGCACCTGCCTCCCTGGCTACCGGGACCGATTTGCAAGGGTGCCCAATCAGTCCATCGACGTGGGATCTACCGTCGCCGCAGATTTGGAGGCTGGAGAATGATTGCTCGATCATTCGCCGAATGTGAGTGATCAATTGTGCCGATCTCGGCCATGCACAACTCCCCGATCGTAGCCATCAAAGTCGGCTTGAAATGATGAACAGGGAGCTACCGATCCAACTCCGGGGAGCCGCAAGCCTCGTTTCTTGCAAAGGAGGGCCTTAGAGGGCAATGGAGTAGACATAGTTGTCATCTTCACCCGGCACGGCGCGCCAGCAAAACCAAGGGTTTGCCGAAGTCCCTGAAAAGGCGGCAGATCACCACTTACCAAATACTCACCAATGAGTTTGATCTCAGGGCGCGCTGGTAGCTTCGCATGGGTGCAAGCCGCTTCAAGGTCAGCCTATGCTTCTGGCACCCATCAATAGACCCGGAAGACATCACCCGGGCGCTTGGCCTCGCGTCGGTAAGCGCGCTGAAAGTTGGCGTGCCACGCACGACGCCGAAGGGCGCGCCGTTGGAAGGAGTCTGCCGCGAATCGTATTGGTATACGCGGCTGATCGAAGGCACCTCACCCCCGCAGGAACTGGCTGAAGAACTGGATCGCATTGTAGACGATCTGATGGTCCACCGTTCGTTCTTTGATAGAATGAGAGACGAGGGCGGCAGGAGCGAGTTTTCATAGGTTTTTATCTTGGGCACCAAGCAGGCGAAACATACCTGGCAGCTTTGCTCGGCAAGATGTCAGCGCTGGGTCTCGATTTGGCGCTGGACAATTATCACGACGAAGGCTTGATCGAGCCCGAAGGCGAGGATGGCTAGGTGTTTAGTCACGGCATTCGATGGATCGGATTTTAATGTGAGGGGATTATCCCCTTCTGTATTGCTCGACGGACTGCCTCTGTCGTCGTGGCGCTGCCGTGTAGAACCTGGCCCGTAGTGCATCCTTCGATTCGGAAGAAAATGATGCATCATCAAATGCCGGGACTAAACACTTGGGCAACGCTCATCTCGCTCAGCCGCCTGTCAGCTAGCCGGCATTCGACTTGGCGACGCCGATTTTACGCGATGCCGCCAACTGACCATTTTGCGTTCAGGCGAGGGAGCCGGCGCTCATGAATTCACGCACTTCGTCGACCAGCCAACTTCTGAACGCGCGAACCTTCTGGCCATCCTGGTTGCCTGCTCGGTAGACCAGGTCATACCCCCATTCGACTTGCAGTCCTGCCCGCTGGAACGGCGCGACGAGACGGCCTGCCGCGAGATCTTCCGCAACAAGCACACTCCGCCCCAGCGCGACACCTTCACCGCGGATGGCCGCCTCGATCGACATGCTTCCATGACTGTAGCCGGGGCCGCGCGTCTTCGGATATGGCAGTTCCATCCAGGTGAACCAGCGTTCCCATGTCGTGGTCATGCCGACCTCATGGATCAGCCGGCAGTTTGCCAAGTCCGCAGGCGACAGGAGCCCGCCGATGCGTTTGCGATAGTCGGGTGCGCAGACCGGAAACACCGTTTCGTTCATGATGCGCTCGGCCGCGGCGAACGGATAGTTGCCAGCCCCATAGCGCAAGGCGACATCGACCTGTCCGACAGCGAAATCCACTGGAGCGTCCGTCACTTCGAGGTGGATGTCGAAATCGGGATACCGCGCCATCAATCGATGGAGACGCGACGTCAGCCACTTGCTTGCAAACGAGACGCCCGAATTGATGACAAGACGCGCCTCGTCGTTCCTTTGCCGCAGGCTCTCGGTCTCGCGTGCAAGCTCGGAAAGCAGGCGCGTGACGACGCCGAAGAAGGTGGCGCCAGCATCGGTCAGTTCGATCCGGCGGGTCATGCGACGGAAGAGCTGAACACCAAGATGATCCTCCAGCGTCTTGATCTGCCGGCTTACCGCGCCGTGGGTCAGATGCATCTCCTCGGCGGCAAGGGTCATGCTCAATCTGCGCGCCGCGGCCTCAAAGGCGCGCAGTGTCTGCAAGGGGGGAAGTTGGTCGGCCACCGCGTTCTCATACGTGAATTTTTCTCACGCGTCTCGTGAGAACAAATCGTTTGTAGGCGGATGGATCTCGATCCTAGACATGAAGAGCCTGCACACAACGAGCCTTTGGCAACACAAGCATGACATCGAGCGTCGCCACCCTTCCGGCAGGTTCCCCCGTCGCCGGAGCAGTCACATCCATCTCCGCGCGGAGCGTCGGCGCGATGCTTCTGCTTGCCATCATGTGGGGCCTGTCTATCCCGATCACCAAGCTCGGCCTGGAAACGATCCCGCCGCTGACCCTCACCGCCTTGCGCTTCCTCGTGGCGGTTCCGCTCTTCCTGCTTCTGGCAGCCGGTCGGCTGCGCGTCCCGTGGCAAGCCGTTCCCAGCATCGTCGCGCTGGGCTTGATGGGCATTACCATGGGCAATGTCGCGCAGTCGTTCGGCGTGCAAGGCACGTCCGCATCGGTGGGAACGATCATCTCGGCGACGATTCCGATCTTCATCGTCATCTTCGCGGCGGTCCGGCTCAAGCAGCCCGTGGCCGGCCGGCAGTGGATCGGCCTGCTCGCAGCATTCGGGGGCATCGCCCTAGTGGCGGTTGGAAGCGGACCGGCAGTCGACGACCTGTCCGGGACCACGGCCGCCGGCGTCGCGTGGATGCTCGTCTCGGCGGTTGCGATCGCCTTTTACTATGTCTGGAGCGCCGAACTGTCCGGGAAATACGGCACCCTGCCCGTCGCAGCTTGGAACGCCTTGGCCGGCCTCGTGGCGATCCTGCCTCTGGCGGGCCGGGAAATGGCGAACGAATCCTTCGAGATCACGACGCAGGCATTGTGGGCCATCCTCTATCTCGGGGTCATGGTCACGGTCGCGGGCCTGTTGCTATGGCTGTATCTGCTGCGGGCCGTCCCCGCGCGGATAGCGGCCAGCGTCCAGTATCTTCAGCCAGTCTTTGGCATCGGGGCTGCGGCCATGATGTTCGGCGATCATCTTGGCCTGATGTTCGCATCTGGCGTGGTGATGATCCTGGCGGGCCTTGCCTTGGCCGTTGCCAACAGGCGGCCCGCGCCCGAAGAAACGGTGCCGCACGAATAGGCGAGAAGTGGACGGAGCCGAAAAGGGTCATTTGCGCGCCAGCGCCCGGCGACCACCCTCTCTTGCCGAAGGGCCGAAACGCGGACACTCGGTTCGGCGCCGCCTCCGACGTCTTCCGGGCAAGCCGGACCTCGGCTTCCTTCGCCACAGCACGGTTTTTGCCGGCTGGCCAAGATCCATGTCAGCCGGTGCATTTCATGGCTCAGGTCGATAAGTCCAAGTGGATTACTCCATCTAATTCGATCGGCGTGCGGGCGCTATTTTCCGGACATGGCGGTGTGCCGGCGGCGTGAGCGAGCCGCAATCGTCCCGGAAGGAGTCCCTTGATGGCAACCGCCACCTACGACACCCGAATTGCCCGTGACCACGCCGCCCGGGGCGCGGTTTTCTCGATGGCACTTTGCGTGGCCGTGCTGATCGCGTCGGAGTTCCTGCCGGTCAGCCTGCTCTCTCCCATCGCAGCCGATCTCGGAACGACCGAGGGCCGGACCGGCCAGGCGATCTCGATCTCCGGCGCCTTCGCGGTGATGACCAGCCTGCTGATTGCCGGCCTCACGCGGCGGATCGACCGCAAGCTTGTCGTGATCGGCTTCACGCTGCTCCTGATCCTGTCCGGGCTCGCCGTGGCTTTCGCGCCGAACTACGCGTTCCTGATGGCCGGCAGGGCGCTGCTCGGTATCGCGATCGGCGGGTTCTGGTCCATGTCCACCGCGATCATCATGCGCCTCGTATCGGAAGATCTCGTCCCAAGGGGTCTTGCGATGCTCAACGCCGGCAATGCGATCGCGGCGACGATCGCCGCGCCGCTGGGCAGCTTTCTCGGGGCGCATATCGGATGGCGCGGCGCCTTCTTCATCGTCGTGCCGCTCGGCCTGCTGGCGCTGGTCTGGCAGTGGATCAGCCTGCCGCCCCTCCCGCCGCGTGGAAGGCGGACGTCCGGCAACGTCCTGCCGCTGCTTGGCCGCCGGCCGGTCGCGCTCGGCATGGCTTCCATCCTGATGTTCTTCATGGGGCAGTTCGCGCTCTTCACCTATCTCCGTCCGTTCCTGGAGGACGTGACCGGCGTGGACATCACGATGCTCTCGGTCATGCTGTTGGTCATGGGATTGGCGGGCGTCGCGGGCACCTGGCTGATCGGCATGCTGCTGCGCACCCGGTTGTTCAGCATCCTGGTCGCGATCCCGCTCGTGATGGCTGTCCTTGCCGTGGGCCTGATCGCCTTTGGAACGGCATCGGTTCCGGTGACGTTGCTGCTGGTCGCCTGGGGCTTCTTCGGCACCGCCGCGCCCGTCGGCTGGAGCACATGGCTGAGCCGCACGCTGCGGGACGAAGCGGAGGCGGGCGGCGGATTGCAGGTCGCCGTCATTCAGTTGGCGATCACTGGCGGCGCGGCGATCGGCGGCATGTTCTTCGACGCGATCGGCTGGTGGAGCGCGTTCGCCTTCGCCGCGGCCCTTCTCTGCGGATCGTCGCTTTTCGCCTTCGCTGCATGGCGCAGCGTCCGGAGGTCACTGCCATGACAATGAAGCGGACCGCATTCAGCCGCCGGACATTGCTGGGAGGCGCTGTCGCAACGGCAGTCCTGCCCAGCCTGGCCTACGGCCGGCAAGGCAGCGATCCAGCCAGCCAGGAGCCCACCGATATGCGGATCAGAATGACGTTCGACGACCGGCTCATGATCGCCACGCTTTACGACAACCCGGCTGCCCGGGACTTCTTCTCCATGTTGCCGCTCGATCTCAAGATCGAGGATTTCGGCAACAACGAAAAGATCGCCCGCCTGCCGCGCAAGCTCACCGAGGAGGGCAGCGGCCCGTTTGCCAACGAGCAGGCCTACGACCTCTGCTACTACATGCCGTGGGGCAATCTGGCGATGTTCTATGCCGACTACAAACATCCCGGTCTGATCAGGTTGGGCCGTTTCGACGAAGGGTATGAGGCCTTGCACGTGCGCGGCGCGTTCCCGCTGCGCATCGAGCGCCTGTGACGGGAAGGCAGGCCTTGCGGGCCTGTGGCACTTCGACTTGAAAGGAACAGGACAATGCTCGCGACCATTCTTCACAAGCCCGGCGACATAAGCTGCGAGGAGGTCGCCGATCCCGAAATCCTCCTGCCGACCGACGCCATCATAAAACTGTCGGCAAGCTGCATCTGTGGGTCCGACCTCTGGCCCTTCCGCGGACTGCAGCCGGTGGACCGGCCGATGCATATGGGCCATGAATATTGCGGCGTTGTCGTCGAGGTCGGAGCCGAGGTCCGCACGGTCCGCCCGGGCCAGTTCGTCGTCGGCTCCTTCTGCATCTCCGACAACACCTGCCCGCATTGCCGCTTCGGCTTTCAATCGTCCTGCATGCAGCGCGAGTTCATGAGCGGAGCGCAGGCGCCTTACGCCCGCGTGCCCTTGGCGGACGGCACGCTGGTGGCGACCGCGGAGGTTCCTTCGCCCGATCTCGTGCCGCATCTGCTGGCGGTGTCCGACGTGCTGGGAACCGGCTGGTACGCCGCCGACGCCGCCGAGGTTCGGCAAGGCTCGACGGTGGTCGTGGTAGGCGACGGGGCGGTCGGCCTGATGGGCGTTCTGGCCGCGAAGGAGATGGGCGCGGAGCGCATCATCGCCATGAGCCGCCATGAGAGCCGCCAGAGGCTCGCCCGCGAATTTGGCGCCACCGACATCGTGGCGGAGCGCGGCGAAGAAGGCGTGGCGCGCATCAGGGACCTCACCGGCGGCGTCGGCGCCGATTCGGTGCTTGAATGCGTCGGTACGGCGCAATCGTTCGATCAGGCGCTGGCCTGCGCGCGCCCCGGCGGCACGATCGGCTATGTCGGGGTCCCGCACGGCGTCACCTTCGACGGCCAGCGGCTGTTCTTCGGCCAGAAGCGGATGCTCGGCGGCCCGGCGCCGGTTCGCCGCTTCCTTCCCGATCTCATCGACCGGGTGCTGAACGGCAAGATCAGGCCCGGCAAGGTCTTCGACCTCGAACTGCCGCTGGCGCACGTCGCCGACGGCTACCGCGCCATGGACGAGCGCCGCGCCGTCAAGGTGATGCTCACCCTCTGAGGACGAAGCCAGAGGCGGGGAAGTGACGCCGCCGCCGCTCACGCCTCCCCGTGCCGCAGCGCATCGACGATCACCTTGAATGCCGGCAGACCCTGCCGGCGGCTTGGATAGTAGATGTAGTAGCCTGGAAACCTGAGGCACCAGTCATCCAGCACCTGGACGAGGTCGCCGGACGCGACGTGCCGTTCCACAAGGTTCTCGGGTACGAAGGCGATGCCGTGCCCCTTCAACGCCGCGTCCACCATGGTTCGCGTGGTGTTGAAGGTGAGCTGGCCATCCACCCTCACGCGAAGCTCCTGACCGTCCTTCTCGAATTCCCAGACGTAAAGCCCGCCGCCACGTGTCTGACGATGGTTCATGCAATTGTGCCGGATCAGCTCCTGAGGATGTTTCGGCAAGGAATTGAGGGCGAAGTATCCGGGCGAAGCGACCGCGACGAGGCGCCAGTCCGGGCCGATGCGGACCGCGATCATATCCTTCTCGACGCTCTCGCCGAGCCGGACGCCGGCGTCGAAGCCGTCCTCGACGATGTTGCGGAGCCCGTTGTCGATGCTGAACTCCAGCTTGATGTCGGGATATGCGGCGAGCACCGGTGCGAGCTTCGGCCAGACGACGCTCTCGAACGCATGATCCGAAAGCGTCAGCCTGATGGTTCCGGCCGGCTTGTCGCGGAACTCCATCAGCGCCGCGATCTCCGCTTCGATTTCGGCGACGCGCGGCGCCAGGGACTGCCGCAGACGCTCTCCCGCTTCGGTGGTCGCCACGCTGCGCGTCGTGCGCATCAGCAGCCTGATGCCCATCGAGGTTTCCAGGCGCTTGATCGTATGACTGAGGGTGGACTGCGTGACGCCGAGTTTTGCCGCGGCGCGTGTGAAGCTCTTTTCCTCGGCCACGGCCAGGAACCACAGCAGATCGTTGAAATCGTCCCGCGCCACGCGCACCTCATCACAATCGTGCGAGATTGATGATCCCTGTCGATTAAAGCAAGCGAATTGAGGGCGGTTATCGTGATGCGGAGCCGTGCCTATTCTCAGGGTTCGACGAGCCAACAGCCAGTCGCGTTGGCGCTCTCGCGAACCACGAGGAGAAGGCCATGGAACTGAGCATCAACGGCACGATTCACCAGATCGATGCCGAACCGGACACTCCGCTGCTCTGGGTGCTGCGCGATGTGCTCGGCATGACCGGCACCAAATACGGCTGCGGCGTGGCCCAGTGCGGCGCCTGCACGGTGCTGATCGACGGGCAGGCCACCCGTTCCTGTGTGACGACGGTCGACAGCGTCGCGGGGATGGCGATCACCACCATAGAAGCGATCGAGGAGGATCCCGAGGGCAGGAAGGTGGTCGAAGCCTGGGTCGCCAATCAGGTGCCGCAATGCGGCTACTGCCAGTCCGGCCAGGTGATGGCCGCCACGGCGCTTCTCAAGCAGACGGCGCAGCCCACGGAAGACGACATCGCGGGCGCGATGGTGAACCTCTGCCGCTGCGGCACCTACAACGCGATCTCGGCTGCCGTTCGGCAGGCCGCGCAGGCGTGAGGAGGTCACTATGAACGACATGACGCCGATCCGGAATATCGAGGCCGATCGCAGCCACGACGCTCCGCTCAACGTCTCGCGGCGCGGCTTCCTGGGTGGCGCCGTGGCCCTGGTGCTTTCCGTTGCGGTGCCGCTCGGACGCGCCCGGGCGCAGGCGGCCGACGCCATTGCGCCAGGAACGCGCGTCAGCGCCTTCCTGGAAATCCGGCCGGACAGCACGGTGCTCTTCCGCAGCGCCTTCATCGAAGGAGGTCAAGGCGTGTTCACCGCCATGGCGCAGATCGTCGGCGAGGAACTCGATGTCGATCCCGCCCAGTTCACGGTGGAAGGAGCTCCGCCCGGCCCCGACTATCTCCTGACCGGCGGCGGACGCTTCACCGGCGGCAGCATGTCGGTGCGCATGAGCTACGAGACTATGCGCAAGCTCGGCGCATCGGCCCGCCGGATGCTGCTGCAGGCGGCTGCCACACGGCTCGGCGTGCCGATATCGGAACTGTCGACGGAACCGGGCCGCGTCATCCATGCGGCAAGCGGTCAGGCGGTCCGGTACGGAGAGATCGCCGACGCCGCTGCCGGGCTGCCGGTGCCGGCCGACGTCGAGCTGCGGCCGTCGGACAGCTTCCGCTGGATCGGCAAGCCGGTTCCTCGGCTCGACGTGCGCGCGAAATCCACCGGGCGCGCGCAATATGCGATCGACCTCAAGGTGGACGGCATGCTGCATGCCGCCGTCCAGCACAGCCCGCGTCTCGGCGGAGAGCCGGGTACGTTCGCCAACGAGGCGGACGTCCGGACGATGCCGGGCGTGCATTCCATCCACCGTCTGCCCGGCGCGGTCGCTGTCCTGGCCGACAGTTGGTGGCGGGCCCGCCGCGCCGTCGAGGCCCTTCAAGTGACGTGGACGGAGCCCGCGGCCGGAACGCCCCGCGCCATGCCGGCCGATTTCTCCTCCGACGCCCACAAGGAAATGCTGAAGTCGACGCCGGGCGACGGCATTGCCTTCGAGGCGGTGGGCGACGCGGCAAGCGCACTCAACGGCGCGGCGCGCGTGGTCGAGGCGACGTATGACGCGCCCTATCTGGTGCATGGACAGCTCGAGCCGCCGTCGGCGATCGCGCGCTGGAACGCCGATGGCACGCTGGAGCTCTGGATTCCCAACCAGGCGCCGGAGATGTTCCAGGCCGATGCGGCGAAGGTCGCCGACATCGAGCCGGCCAAGGTGATTATCCATTCGCCGCTGCTGGGCGGCTTCTTCGGCCGGCACTTCCTCTATCAGACGGCCAATCCGTACCCGCAGGCGATCCGGCTTGCCAGGGCGGCAGGCCGGCCCGTGAAGCTCGTCTGGAGTCGCGAGGAGGAGTTCCTGCGCGACACGCTGCGGCCGATGGGTGCGGTTCGGTTCCGGGCGGGACTGGATGCCGACGGCCTGCCGGTTGCCCTGAACGCAGTGGCGGTGGGCGAAGGTCCGACCGGCCGCTGGTTCGGCCGCCAGCCGGACAAGGTCGACGGCTCCGCTGTCGAGGGCATCGCCGGAAAGGTCTATGCGATCCCCAACCGGCGTGTCGCGCAGATCCATGTCGACGACCCGGCGATCATCGGTTTCTGGCGCTCGGTCGGCCACTCGATGAACGACTTCTTCTACGAGACGTTCTTCGACGAGATGGCCGATGCCGGCCAGCAGGACCCTTATGAACTGCGGCTGCGGCTTCTGGCTGACAGTTCGCGGCTCGGCAATCTGCTGCGAGCTGTCGCGGATCTCTCCGGCGGGTGGAAGCGTGGTCCCTTTGGCGCCGAGGACGGTACGCGGCGGGCGCGCGGCGTCGCCATGGCCTCGCCCTTCGGCAGCGAGGTCGCGACGATCGCCGAAGTGTCGTTGCGCGATGGCGGGGTGGTGGTCCACGACGTCTGGGTGGCGATCGACCCCGGCAGCATCGTCAACCCCGCCATCATCGAAGCCCAGGTGAACTCGGCGGTCGCCCTCGGCCTGTCCTCGGCGCTGCTGGAGGAAGTCGTCTATGTCGACGGCGTACCCCGGGCGCGCAACTTCGACGCCTATCCGATCCTGCCGCCGGACCGCATGCCGCGCGTGCACGTTCGGATCGTGGAAAGTGGAGCGCCGATGGGCGGCATTGGAGAACCCGGCCTGCCGGGCGTGCCGCCGGCTGTCGTCAATGCCGCTTCGGTGCTGACGGGCCAGCGCATCCGCAGCCTGCCGCTTTCGAAGCTCGACCTGAAAGGTATAGAGGGATGAGCAAACGCCTGTTCGCCGCCATTGCGCTCGTTGCAGCTTCCTGGGCAGCGGATTCGTCCGTCGCCCAGGAAGCGGATGCCGCTGCGGGAGAGCGCCTGTTCCGGCAGCGCTGCGGCGCCTGCCATCAGATCGAGACGGCCCGCAACGGCGTTGGGCCGCATTTGCAGGACGTGGCCGGCCGCGCCGCCGGCAGCGTCGGGGGGTACAACTATTCGCCGGCCCTGCGCGCATCCGGCATCACCTGGACGCCCGAGACACTGGAGACCTACCTCGCCAATCCGACCGCGATGGTGCGCGGCACACGGATGGTCCAGCGCTTCAACAATGCGGACGAGCGGGCCGCGATCATCCGGTTCCTCGGTATCCGGCAATAGGTCGCGCGAACTCGCCTCGGTCGCGGAGTTCGGCCCGGCCCGTCATCGGTGAGTTGGCAGGCCGTCTCGATCTTTTCGCGATGCTCCAGAGGAAGATCAACGTTTGCAAGGCTGCGTCAGTCCGGCAACCCGTTGTGCTTGCGCACGCTCTTGTCGAACGCGGACGCCGGGACGAAGCGGCGCAGAGCGCCGACCTGGCGTGACTGCTTGCCGGCTGCATAGCGCAGCTTCGGCGCCGCGTCAGTCGCCGCCTTCGCGACGGTGTCCGCGACCACCTGCGGGGCGTCGCCGGTCTCGACCCATTGCCGCATCAACCGCTCCATGCGCGTGCGTTCGGCGGCATAGGTCGGCAGGGGCATGTCGGCCCTTGTCAGGTTTTCTTCGAAGGCCGTGCGCGTCACGCCGGGTTCGACCAGCACGACGCGGATGCCGTAGGGGCGCACCTCATGGTCCAGCGATTCGGAATAGCCTTCGACGGCGTGCTTGGTCGCAGAATAGAATGCGTTGAACGGCGACGGGATCAGGCCGAGGATCGAGCTCATATTGATGATTCTGCCGCTCATCTGGCTGCGCATGATCGGCAGCACCGCGTTGACGACGCGTGCGACCCCGAAGACATTGACGTCGAACAGCCTCTGCGCCTGGGCGACCGAGGATTCCTCCGCCGCGCCGATCAGGCCGATGCCCGCGTTGTTGACGACGAGATCGACACGCCCTGTCTCGGCCAGCACCGCCTCGACCATCGCCGCCACGGACGCGTCGTCGGTCACGTCGCAGGTCAGCATGGTGATGCCGTCGGAGTTTTTGGCGGCGGCGCGCCGGCTGGTTCCGAACACGCGAAACCCCGCTTTCTGCAGGGCTTTGGCCGTTGCGCGCCCGATGCCGGAGGATGCGCCGGTCACCAGGGCGACGCGAGGATTGGCTTTGTTCATGGAAGTCGTCTCTTTCTTTGCGTTGGATCGCAGTGGAAAAATCACGAAAGGCCGAAGCGAAAGACGTCGGCCATGGGCGCCCCGGGCGCCCCGTCGGTCGGCTCGTCGCACCAGCGCCGGAACAGCGCGCTGGCATTCACGCCGCCAAAGCCGAAGCCGTTGCAGATCGCATAATCCATCGCCATCGGCCGGGCGTCGTTTGCGACGAAGTCGATTCCCTCGCCGGCCGGGTCAGGCGCGTTCAGATTAAGGGTCGGCGGCGCCACCTGGTGCCTGAGCGCCAGGATGGTGAAGATCGCTGCAAGCCCGCCGGCGGCCCCGAGCAGGTGTCCGGTCGCCGACTTCGTGCCACTGACCGCGATGGTGGACTCCGCGCCGAAGACGCTCTTGATCGCCGCCATTTCTCCCAGGTCGCCGACCGGTGTGGAAGTCGCATGCGCATTGAGATGGCGAACCTCGCGCGGCGAAACGCCGGCCTGGGCGATGGCGATCTCCATGGCCCGTCGCGCCCCGTCGCCGTCCTCGGGGCCGGACGTGACGTGATGGGCGTCCGCCGTCGTGCCGTAGCCGACGAGTTCGGCCAGCGGCTCTGCGCCGCGCGCAAGCGCGTGGCGCAATTCCTCGATGACCAGGATGCCGGCGCCTTCACCCATGACGAAGCCGTCCCGCGACATGTCGAACGGCCGCGAGGCCTGGGCCGGCGCCCAGTTGAAGTCCGTTGAAAGGGAACGCGCCGCGGCAAAGCCGCCGAGACTGACGGTGTTCATGCAGGCTTCCGTTCCGCCGCATAGGGCGATGTCGGCTTCATCGGCGCGGATCAGACGAGCCGCATCGCCGATCGCCTGGATGCCGGCCGCGCACGCCGTCACCGGCGCGCCGAGCGGGCCCTTGAAGCCGTGGCGGATCGAGATATGCCCCGCCGCGAGATTGACCAGGAAGGACGGCACCGTGAACGGCGACAGCCGGCGCACGCCGCGCTGGTCGACAGTGCGGACCGCCTCCGTTATGGCGGGGAACCCGCCGATGCCAGACGCGATGATCGTGGCGGTGCGCAGGCGATCCGCTTCCGATGTGGGCGTCCATCCGGACTGGGCGAGCGCTTCCCGTGCCGCCGCGAGCGCGAACAGGATGAAGCGGTCGACCTTGCGCTGATCCTTCGGCGCAAGGATGGTGTCCGGGTCGAAGCCGGCTTCGGGGTCTTGGTCCAGGGAAGGAACCACGCCGCCGATCTTCGCCGGCAAGTCCCCCACCACATCGTCCGAAAGCCTCCGGATGCCGGAGCGGCCGGCCAGGAGACGTGACCAGGACGCTTCGACATGGGCACCGAGGGGCGTGACCGCCCCCATGCCGGTAACAACGATCCGTCGCATCTATTCTCCTGACGATCTGGCGCTGCCATGCCCGCGGCAACCGGAGAAGGGACTCCGTGCCCTCAAGCCAGCATCGACTGCTGAGCGAAGATACCCGCCATCGCGCCTTGCCATGATGCCGTGGTCACCGAGGGAATAAGGGGGTTGGTGAGGTCGCCGGCGGCGTAGATGCCGGGTATGCCGGTTTCGCGGCGCTCGTCGACCTTGAGGACGATGCCGAGGGGCGTGTTGGCCGTGGCGAGGCCCAGGGATTCGTGCAGGCTTGCGGACGGCTTGTTGCGCGGATGCGCGAACAGGATGTCGACCGCGACATCGGGGCCGCTATCGAGCTTGACGGTGGCGCCGTGTCCCCCGTGACGGGCGACCTGGGTGATCCGGCCGTCGACGAGAGGTGTGTTGCGACGCGCCAGATCGGCCCGGATCTCGGGCGCAATGTCGTGACCATCGGCGAAGACCGTCAGCCTGTCGGTCCAATCGTGGAACAGCCTGACCTGGTTGAGCGATTGCGGGCCGGACCAGACGAGGCCCCAATGCTGTCCGGCGACCTCAAAACCGTCGCAATAGGGGCAGGGCACGATGGACGTGCCCCAGCCTTCGGCAAAGCCCGGAACATCGGGCATCTGGTCGACGATGCCGTAGCTCAGGATCAGGCGGCGCGCGCCGAGGCTTTCGCCATCGCCGGTGAGGACGGAGAAATCGTCGATGGCGCCGGAGACGCTGTCGGCCCGGGCATTGACCAGCCTGAGCGTGGGATAACGCGCGAGCTGCCGCCGCGCCTCTGCCAGGATGTCCAGCGGCGGCTTGTGGTCGTGACCGAGCAGGCCATGCGAGTGGCCGGCGAAGCGGTTGCGCGGCACGCCGGTATCGAGAACGGTGACCTTGCGGCGGGCACGGCCGAGCTGCAGGGCGGCGGCGAGGCCGGCAAAGCTCCCGCCGATGATGATGACGTCATCCATGGTGATGGGCTCCGAGCTGTGGATGGTGGTGGTCGGGCTGGGCCTGGCGGTGGCCCGGGCGCGGCCGAGGCCGACGCCGATGGTGGAAAGCGCGGCCAACTTCAGCAGGGCTCGTCGTTGCATGGAAGTCACCTTGTGTTTTAGTCGGCGCAACGTCGTCAGACGATACGCGCTCGAGACGGGCGGCCAGCAGGGCTTCGGCTGGAGACTCCGTCGTCATAGGAGCGGTCCTTTTTGGGCAGCACCGGCAGACAACCCCGTCACGCTCTTGGCGGCGGCTTCCAAGAACTGCTCCGACAGGCGCTGGTCGTTGACGGCGCGCGAGAGGACCATCGCGCCGACCATTGTCGAAAGAATCGCCATGGCCTTGCGACAGGGTTCCTCGCCCTCGGCTCCGTCAATGCAACGGCGGAGCATCTCGATGTATTCCCGGATCCCGGCTTCGAACGACGCCTTCACCTCGGCGCCCTGCCTGGCGGCATCCGAACCGAGCGCTGCGACCGGGCAGCCGTCCATCAGGTCTTCGCGATGTTCCGTGCTGAGGTAGAGCGCGCTTGCCGCACCAAGGGGATCGTCGGGATTCGCCGCGGCCGCGGCCGAAAAGCGGTTGAAGGCGCTCGCCATCGCCCGCCTGGACGCCTGCGCGGCCAGGTCTTCCTTCGACGCGAACTGCTTGTAGAAGGCGCCCTGGGTCAGCCCGGCGCCCTTCATCAGATCCTTGAGGCCGATGCCGTCGAAGCCGTGCTCGCGAAAGAGGCGGCTTGCGACATTGATCACCGTTTCGCGGTTCTCCGCGGCCTGAATGCGACTTACTCGCATCGTCGACTCCTTTTTAGATTGCGTCCGACATCTATATCGAATATAGAGTGCGAACGCAATCTATTTCTGGCGCGAGGCGACGAACATGAAAAAGAGGAATCTTCTGGTGCTGGCCGGCGTCCTGGCCGCGGCGTCGGGGGCGGCCGCATTCGCCACGCTTGCCATTCCCACGCAGCAGGCCTCCGCCGTGAGCGACCCGAGGCTGGAACCGCCGATCGTTCGAGTGGTGACGCCGGCGTCCGTGACCGGGTCCGAGCGCAGCTTCACGGGCATCATAGGGGCAAAGGTCGAGAGCAATCTCGGATTTCGCGTCGCCGGCAAGATTGCGGAACGTCTCGTGGATGTCGGTCAGCAGGTCAAAGCCGGCCAGGCGCTGATGCGGATCGACGATACCGACCTTCGCCTCGCGCTCAGCGCGAAGCGCAACGCCGTCGCCGCGGCGCGCGCGACAGTCGTCCAGGCGGAACCGGACGAACGGCGATACGCCAGCCTGCTCAAGAACGGATGGGTCCCCCGCCAGCGCTACGAGCAGGCCAAGGCCGCGTTGGACACGGCGCGGGCGCAACTGGCCGCCGCCGAAGCGGAAGCACGGGTGGCCGAGAACGAGGCGATCTACACGCTGCTGTTGGCCGACACGGACGGCACGGTGGTCGAAACGCTCGGCGAGCCCGGGCAGGTCGTCTCCGCCGGCCAGCCGGTGGTCCGGATCGCCGCGGCCGGCCCGCGCGAGGCGGTGGTCGCGCTTCCCGAAACGATCCGGCCGGCGATCGGCTCGGTGGCCGAGGCCATCGTGTATGCGGGCGACGGGCGTCGCTCCAGGGCACGTCTCCGGCAGTTGTCGAACTCCGCCGATGCCCAGACCCGCACCTATGAAGCTCGCTACGTGCTCGACGGCGACGCCGCGGCAGCGCCGATCGGCGCGACCGTCACCATTCGGCTGGCAAGCCAGGCGAGCGAACGGCAAGTCGAGGTGCCGCTGGGCGCCGTGCTCGATGACGGCGAGAGGACCGGCGTCTGGGTCCTGGACCGCGCCAGCTCGACCGTGCGGTTTCGATCCGTCAAGCTCGTCCGGGTGAGCAGCGAGACCGCGGTGGTGTCCGGTCTGAACTCTGCCGACCCGGTCGTTTCGCTCGGCGCTCATCTCCTTCGGGAGGGCGCCCGCGTGAGGACCGCGGCTGAACGTGGAACCAGCTCATGACCCTCAATCTTTCTGCGATCGCCGTTCGCGAACGCGCGGTAACGCTGTTCCTCATCCTCCTGCTGGTGGCCGCCGGCGCCTACGCCTTCGTCAAGCTCGGGCGGGCGGAGGACCCGAGCTTCACCATCAAGACCCTGACGGTCACGGCGGCATGGCCGGGCGCGACGGCGCGCGAGATGCAGGATCTCGTCGCCGAGCCGCTGGAGAAGCGGCTCCAGGAACTGACCTGGTACGACCGGGTCGACACCACTGCGCGGCCGGGCTTCGCGCTGATGACGCTTACGCTGAAGGACAGCACGCCGCCGTCCGCCGTGCAGGAGGAATTCTATCAGGCCCGCAAGAAGCTCGGGGACGAAGCCCGCAAGCTGCCGCCCGGCGTCTTCGGCCCGTTCGTCAACGACGAATATTCGGATGTGAGCTTCGCCCTCTATGCGCTCAAGGCCAGGGGCATGCCGATGCGGGAGCTGGCGCGGCAGGCCGAGACCATCCGCCAGGATCTCCTTCACGTACCCGGCATCAAGAAGATCAACATCCTGGGCGAGCGGCCCGAACAGATATTCGTCGAGTTTTCCTTTGCCAGGCTGGCGACCCTCGGCGTGTCGGCACAGGACATCGTCGGCGCCCTGCAGCGGCAAAACAGCGTCACACCGGCGGGCTCGATCGACACCAAGGGGCCGCAGGTCTTCATCCGTGTGGACGGCGCCTATGACGGCGTGCAGGCGATCGCCGACACGCCGATCGTCGCTGCCGGGCGGACGCTGAAGCTCTCCGACATCGCCGAGGTTCGCCGCGGCTACGAGGACCCTGCGACCTATCTCATCCGGCATCAGGGTGAGCCCGCCATCATGCTCGCGGCTGTGATGCAGGACGGCTGGGACGGTCTCGCGCTCGGCAAGGCGCTCGAGGACAGGACCGCCGCCATCGCCGGGACGTTGCCGCTCGGGATGACGCTCGACAAGGTGACCGACCAGGCCGTCAACATCACGCACGCGGTCGACGAATTCATGATGAAGTTCGCGATGGCGCTCGGCGTGGTGCTGCTGATCGCGCTGATCAGCATGGGCTGGCGCGTCGGTATCGTCGTGGCAGCCGCCGTGCCGCTGACGCTTGCCGTCGTGTTCCTCATCATGCTGGAGACCGGCCGCTTCTTCGACCGCATCACGCTCGGCGCCTTGATCCTGGCGCTCGGCCTTCTCGTCGACGACGCCATCATCGCCATCGAGGTGATGGTGGTGAAGATGGAGGAGGGCATGGACCGCATCAAGGCGGCGGCCTATGCGTGGAGCCACACCGCGGCGCCGATGCTGTCGGGAACGCTGGTGACGATCGCCGGCTTCCTGCCGGTCGGCTTCGCGCCCTCGACGGCCGGCGAATATGCCGGCAACATCTTCTGGGTCGTGGGGTTCGCCCTCATCGTCTCCTGGATCGTCGCGGTGGTCTTCACCCCCTATCTCGGGGTCAAGATGCTGCCCGACATCAAGCCGGTCCCCGGTGGCACGCACGCCATCTACGACACGCCGAACTATCGGCGCCTGCGGCAGCTCATCGTCTTCGCCGTGCGCCACAAGTTCCTGACCTGCGCCATCGTCGGCATCGCCTTTGCGATCTCCGTCGTCGGCATGGGTGGCGTCAAGCAGCAGTTCTTCCCCACCTCCGACCGGCCCGAAGTCCTGGTCGAGGTCCGCCTGCCGGAAGGCGCCAGCATCGAGGCGACGACCGCCGCGGTCGAGACGCTCGAACATTGGCTCGACCAGCAGCCGGAGGCCGAAATCGTCACCAGCTATGTCGGCCAGGGTGCGCCGAGATTCTATCTGGCGTTGTCGCCGGAGCTGCCGGATCCGGCCTTCGCCAAGATCGTCGTGCTGACGCCGGATGCCGAGGCGCGCGAGGCCCTGAAGCACCGGCTGCGCGATGCGGTGGCCCAGGGGCTCGTGCCCGAGGCCTATGTGCGCGTCACGCAGTTCGTGTTCGGTCCGCCCTCGGTGTTCCCGGTCGAATTCAGGATCATCGGGCCCGATCCCGCGCAGCTCTACGGCATTTCCGAAAAGGCGCTCGACGTCATGCGCGGCGTCCCCGACGTGCGGGAGGCGAACCGCGACTGGGGCAATCGCACGCCCGTGCTCCGCTTTGTCCCGGATCAGGACCGGCTGAATCTCATCGGCCTTTCGCCGGCCGAGGTTGGCCAGCAACTCCAGTTCCTTCTCTCGGGCATCCCGGTCACCGAGGTCCGCGAGGACATCCGCAATGTTCCGGTCGTCGCGCGCAGCGCCGGCGGCGAACGGCTGGATCCGGCGCGCCTGGCGGATTTCTCCCTGATGAGCCGCGACGGCAGGCAGATTCCCCTCGACCAGATCGGCCATTCGGAAATCCGCCCGGAAGAGCCGATCCTCAAGCGCCGCGATCGCATGCCCGTCATCACCGTTCGCTCGGACATCAACGAAGCGACCCAGCCTCCGGAGGTCTCCAAGCAGGTCATGACGGCCCTGCAGCCGCTGATCGCATCCCTTCCTGCCGACTATCGCATCGAAATGGGCGGATCGATCGAGGAAGCTGAAAAGGCCAACAGCGCGCTGGCGACAATCTTCCCGGTGATGATCGCCGCCACGCTGATCATCGTCATGCTGCAGGTGCGATCCTTCTCGATGCTGGCGATGGTCATGCTGACGGCACCGCTTGGCCTCGTCGGCGTCGTGCCGGCGCTGCTGATCTTCAACCAGCCTTTCGGCTTCAACGCCATTCTCGGCCTGATCGGACTGGCCGGCATCCTGATGCGCAACACGCTGATCCTGACCGAGCAGATCAAGGAGAATCGGGCCGCCGGCCTCGACGCCTATCACGCCGTCATCGAGGCGACGGTGCAGCGCACGCGGCCGGTGATCCTGACCGCGCTCGCCGCCGTGCTGGCCTTCATCCCGCTCACGCACTCCGTCTTCTGGGGATCGATGGCCTATACGCTGATCGGCGGCACGGCGGTCGGCACGGTGCTGATCCTGCTCTTCCTGCCGGCGCTCTATGCCGCCTGGTTCCGGATCAGGCCGACCGCGGACGAGGTCCAGACCGGCGATGAGCTTCATGAGGTTGCGGCGGAGGGAGCGGAATTGCGACCGGCAATGGCTGCCGAGTAGGGGTCCGTTTGTCGGAGAGACCCCCGGTCGAACGATTGCGCTCGAAACGCATCCTCGACGACACCATGGCGACGCTCGCAGACTCTCCCTGGCCGCCGCGTCGATGCGGCCGCCATCGATATCGCGCAGGCGACGCGGCTTCAGCGATTTGCCTGCGCCGCGGAAATGCCGCCGCGCTCGTACCAGCCCCTGGACCGGTTCACGATCCACACCACCGAAAGCATGACGGGCACTTCGATCAGCACGCCGACGACGGTGGCGAGCGCCGCGCCCGAATGGAAGCCGAACAGGCTGATCGCCGCGGCAACCGCCAGCTCGAAGAAGTTCGACGCGCCGATCAGGGCCGAGGGACCGGCGACGCAATGCTGTTCTCCCGAGAGGCGATTGAGCAGATAGGCGAGGCCGGAATTGAAATAGACCTGGATCAGGATCGGCACGGCGAGCAGCGCGATCACCATCGGCTGGGCGATGATCTGTTCGCCCTGAAAGCCGAACAGCAGCACCAGCGTTGCCAGCAGCGAGACGAGCGAGGCCGGCCCGAGCCTGCCGAGCAGCCGGTCGAGCGACGCCTGTCCGCCGCTGGCCAGCACGCGGCGCCGCACGATCTGCGCGACGACCACCGGGATCACGATGTAGAGCACCACCGACAGGAGCAGCGTGCCCCATGGCACGGTGATCGCCGACAGGCCGAGCAGCAGGCCGACGATCGGCGCGAAGGCCACCACCATGATCGCGTCGTTGAGCGCGACCTGGCTGAGCGTGAAATGCGGCTCGCCTCTGGTCAGGTTGGACCACACGAACACCATCGCCGTGCAGGGTGCGGCGGCGAGGATGATCAGGCCGGCGATGTAGCTGTCGATCTGGCCGGCCGGCAGCAGCGGCCGGAACAGCCAGCCGATGAACAGCCAGCCGAGCAGCGCCATGGAAAACGGTTTCACCGCCCAATTGACGAACAGCGTCACGCCGATGCCGCGCCAGTGCCGGCCGACCTCGCCGAGCGCGGCGAAGTCGATCTTCAAGAGCATCGGAACGACCATCAGCCAGATCAGCGCGGCCACCGGCAGGTTGACCTTGGCGATCTCGGCCGCGCCGATGGCCTGAAACACGCCGGGCAGGAGATGGCCGAGCGCGATGCCCGCGACGATGCAAAGCGCCACCCAGAGGGTCAGATAGCGTTCGAAACGGGACATTGCTCTTCCTCAGGACTCCGCGGCGCGGCGGCCGTGCTCGTTGACCACGTGCTCTCCGTCTTCCTTGACGAACGCGCCCCGCTGCGGCGGCAGCAGGTCGAGAACCTCTTCCGACGGACGGCAGAGCTTCACGCCCTTCGGGCTGACGACGACCGGCCGGTTGATGAGGATCGGGTGCGCCATCATGGCGTCGACGAGCTGCTCGTCGGTCAGCGCCGGATCGGCAAGCCCAAGCTCGGCATAGGGTGTGCCCTTTTCGCGCAGCAGCGCGCGAACGGGGAGGCCCATGCGCCGAATGAGCTGCGTCAGCATCCTGCGCGACGGCGGCGTCTTCAGATATTCGACGACATGCGGCTCGACGCCCGCGTTGCGGATCATCGCCAGCGTATTGCGCGAGGTGCCGCAATCGGGATTGTGGTAGATGACGACGTCCATCTCCGGCCTCACGCGGCGCTGTTTCGTGGTGAGGATGCGCCATCCGACTGTCCGATCTCCGCGAGCTTCGCCCGCAGGGACGACTTGTCGAGGCTGGCGACGGGCAGCGCGGCGAAGGCGCAGATGCGGTTCTTGAGATGGCGGAACGCCGTGACGAAGGCGGCTTCCTTTTGAATGTCGGAACCTTCCGCCGCGGCGGGATCTTCGATGCCCCAATGCGCGGTCATCGGCTGGCCCGGCCACACCGGGCAGGTTTCGCCGGCCGCGTTGTCGCAGACGGTGAACACGAAATCGAGGGCGGGCGCTCCCGGCACGGCGAACTCCTCCCAGCTTTTCGAGCGGAATCCGTCGGCGGGACAGTCGAAGCTCTTCAGCACCTTCAGCGCCAGGGGATTGACCTCTCCCTTGGGCTGGCTGCCGGCGGAAAAGGCGCGGAAGCGACCGGCGCCTTCCCTTGACAGAATGCTCTCGGCAAGGATCGAGCGGGCGGAATTGCCGGTGCAAAGGAACAGGACGTTGAAGATGCGATCTGGCTGGTTCGCCTCAGACACGGGGAGCGCCTTTCTCGGTTTTGCAGCAGGAGGACAGCGCGGCCATCGCCGGGCTGCACACTTCGGGGTGGCCCTGGCAGCAGTCGCGCATCAGGAATTCGACCAGGTCCGAAAGCGCCTCGAGCCCCGCGCTGTAGATGATCGACCGCCCGTCGCGGCGGGAGACGACAAGCCCGGCCCGTTCGAGATGGCTCAGATGGAAGGAGATGCGCGACGACGATGCGCCATCCATCGCCTCGCCGATCGCGCCGGCCGACATTCCCTCGGGCCCGGCGGTCACCAGCAGGCGAACGATGCGGAGCCGGGTTTCCTGCGACAGCGCCGCGAACGCATCCAGAGCCTGCTTTTCGCGCATGGTTATCTCAACAATTCAAGAATCATTGAGATGATGGATATACCATCGGCCCGTGCCGCGCCAGCCCCTCGGACGATTTCGTCCTCGGGAGTGCCTGTTGGCGGGACGAGGCCGGGAAACCGGCGCGATTCAAGCGCCTCCCGTCGCGACACGGCCATGGAACTTGCCGGGCTTCGGCGCGGATGCAGCCATGGTGACCGCCCGCGGCGGCGCGCCGGCAAGGCCCGCCCGGCTACGGCGACGGAATGGCCCGCCGCATCACAGCTTCGCGGTGCGGTTCCGCCTTGCTCAAGGCCGCGTAGTCCTCCGCCAGGAAGTCCATCAGCGACCGGACGGACGGCAGGAGACCGCGCCGGGAAGGAAAGGCGGCATGGATGATGCCGGCCCGTGGCGCCCATTGCGGCAGGAGGTCGATGAGCCGCCCCGCCGCCAGGTCCTCGTGCACCACCATGGTCGGAAACTGGCAGACGCCGATGCCGGCAAGCGCGGCCTGCCGCAACGCCATCATGTCCTCGGTAACCAGCCGCGGCTCATGCGGGACCGTCGCCGACGCACCGTCCGGGCCATCCAGCCGCCATTCGTGCTCGCCGGAAGTCGCGCCCCAGGCGAGGCTGGGCATGGCGGTCAGGTCGGCCGGCGTCAGCGGTCGCGCAGCGCATTGCTCGAGCAGTCCGGGGCTCGCCACCAGCCTCTGGGTGCTGTCGGCGAATTTGCGCATCACCAGGTCGCTGTCGCCCAGCGGCGGAAAGCGCACGCGGATGGCAAGATCGAAACCCTCCTTGATGACATCGACGCGGCGGTTCGTGCTCTCCAGATGGACTTGCACATGAGGATATTTCGCCATGAAGCGTGCGATCATCTCGCCGACCTGGAAATAGATGACGGACGACGAGCAACTGACCTTCACGGTGCCGCGCGGCTCGGCGCGCATCCGTTCGATCACGTCCTGCGCGGCTTCCGCCTCCACCACCATCGCCAGGCAATGGCGGTAGAATTGCTGGCCGATCTCGGTCACGGCGAACTGCCGCGTCGAACGCTGGACGAGGCGGACGCCGAGGCTCTCTTCCAGCAGGCCGATGCGGCGGCTGAGCCGCGACCGCGGCATGCCGAGCCTGCGGGCGGCGGCGGCAAAGCCGTTCTGTTCCACCACGTCGACGAAGAAGCGGAAATCATTGAGATCCTGCATGGGCCTGCTGCTACATTGTCCTGATTTCAGGACAATGTAGCACGAAATTGCCCTCTGCCACCAGATTTGGTGCGAGCCTATATCCGTTCCAACGGATTGCCCAATGGCAATTCCCAAGGAGAAAACCCATGAGAAAGATACTCGGAATCTACAGCAGCCCTGCCCAGCACTGGGTCGGCGATGGTTTTCCGGTCCGTTCGATGCTGTCCTATGCGACGCTCGGCGAGCATGTCAGCCCCTTCCTGCATCTCGATCACGCCGGTCCCACGGCCTTCCCGCCGGCCGAGCGGCCGCGTGGTGTCGGCGCCCATCCGCATCGCGGCTTCGAGACCGTGACCATCGTCTACGAAGGCGAGGTCGAGCACCGCGACTCGACCGGCGCCGGCGGCATCATCGGCCCGGGCGACGTGCAATGGATGACCGCGGCTGCCGGCATCCTGCATGAAGAGTTCCATTCGGAGGCCTTCACCCGCCGGGGCGGCACGCTCGACATGGTCCAGCTCTGGATCAACCTGCCGGCCAAGGACAAGAACGCGACGCCCGGCTACCAGTCGATCCTCGACGGCGACATCCCCTCCGTCGACCTGCCCGACGATGCCGGCCGCGTCCGCGTGATCGCCGGCGCGTATGAAGGCCGCAAGGGTCCGGCCCGCACCTTCTCCCCGATCGATCTGTGGGACGTGAGGGCGAACCAGGGCAAGGCGGTTTCGTTCGATCTGCCGAAGGGTCATACGGCCGGGCTTGTCCTATTGCGGGGCTCCGTTCGGGTGAACGGCGTATCCGGGGCTCGCGGCGGCCAGTTCGTGCTGCTCGACCGCGACGGCGGCGCCGTCACGGTCGATGCCGAGACGGATGCGACGCTGCTGGTGCTGAGCGGCGAGCCGCTCGGCGAGCCGGTCGCCATGCAGGGCCCGTTCGTCATGAACACGCAGCAAGAACTCCGGCAGGCCTTTGCCGACTTCCGCTCCGGCAGGTTCGGCGCGATCGCCGCCTGACCTCCGGTCTTTCGCCCGGGCGGATCGCGCCCGAGGCAAGCCGGGCCGGACATCTGTCCGGCCCGCCATCACCTGCAACCACACCCGACAACCAAGGAGAACTGAAATGAACACCCCCGCCAACTTCAACGGCCAGCGTCCGGTCATCGATGCGGACGACGCCGTCCTGCTGCTGATCGACCACCAGAGCGGCCTGTTCCAGACCGTCGCCGACATGCCGATGCCGGTCCTTCGCAACCATGCCGCCGCGCTCGCCAAGATGGCGGCGTTGACGAAGATACCGGTCATCACCACGGCTTCGGTGCCGCAGGGCCCCAACGGTCCGCTGATTCCGGAGATCCACGAAAACGCCCCGCATGCCCGATACGTGGCCCGCAAGGGGGAGATCAATGCGTGGGACAATCCGGACTTCGTCGCCGCTGTCGAGGCGACCGGCCGCAAGACCCTGATCATCGCCGGCACGATCACCAGCGTCTGCATGGCCTTCCCGGCGATCAGCGCCGCCCATGCCGGCTACAAGGTGTTCGCGGTGGTCGATGCGTCCGGCACCTATTCCAAGATGGCGCAGGAGATCACGCTTGCCCGCGTCGTCCAGGCGGGTGTGGTGCCGATCGACACGGCGGCCGTCGCCTCCGAATTGCAGAAGACCTGGCATCGCGACGACGCGCAGGAATGGGCGAACATCTACACCAGGATCTTCCCGGCCTACCAGTTGCTGATCGAGAGCTATCTCAAGGCGCAGGATGTCGAGAAGAACCACGAGCAGCTCGACTCCGCACGGGCCTGATCTTCGCGACACGACCACGGACACGGCGCGTCGATCGCGCCGTGTCCGCACAGAATCGCCTCGCATGAAAATCATGCCGCCCGCCCATCTCGCCTTGCGACCAGCCAGCGACTGCGAGGTCCCTGGAGACCATCACCGGTTCGACCGACAGCCGGGAGTCCGGCTTGTCGAAGGTCGCCATCATCAGATGCTTGATCGCTCCAGCGTCGCCTAGGCGGGCGCCGCCAAGCTCAGCACTGCCGCGACAGCAAACGCGGATGTCCATCTTGGCAGCTTCATGCCGTTCTCTTTTGCTTGGTTGACAGCTTCTAAGGTCGGATCCGGACCTCGCCCTCAAGGCGGGCCATGTCGAAGTCGCTGATCAGGATGTCGATCCGCACGTGCCACACACCCGGGAGCGGCAGCACGACGTCCTCGGCGCGCCACGTTCCGTCGCCCGGCTTGGAGGCGCTCTTCTTGAACGGCTCGATGCTGGCGGCGGGATTCGAGAACACGAACGTCACCTCCTTGGCGTCCAGCGCGCCGAAATCGCCAGTCATGACGACGGCCGAGACGGTGACGGGACCGGCACGGCCGGGGGAGACGGTCAGGTCGGCCATCGCCTTGGCCGTGTGGATATGGATCGACGCCGGCTCGGCCGCCGCCGCCGCCAGCGCGCGCGGCGGTGGGGTGAAGCGCCAGGCCGCCACGGCGCCGAAGATCGCCAGGGCGACCAGCGTCTCGGCGGCGATCGACCGCACCAGCCTGCGGGTCGCCGCGCCGTCGCGCCGTTCGGCGGCCCGGGTCAACGACCAGCGGTTGACAACCGCCATCACGAACAGGCCGACGAGCAGCACCAGCTTGACCAGGAAGACCTGACCATAGGCTGTGTCGAGCAGCGCGCCCGGCCGCTCGACCTGCACGATGGCGAGCCCGATGCCCGCGGCGACGAGCATCGCGACGAACAGCGGGATGGCTTTCGAGAAGCGCCGCAGGGCGTCGATCGCTCCCGGCGCGCCGCGCTTCAGCGCCAGTCCGAGCGGCATCAGCGCGCCGATCCAGACCGCGACGGCGACCGCGTGCAGGAAGACGGCCGGCCGCATCAGCCATTGCGGCTCGGCCGCACTTGCGTGCCCGCTCAGCGCCAGCGCGGCGCCCGCGGCAGTCAGGGCCAGGACCGCGCCGGCGCAGCCGGCGGTACCTCGCAGCTTCCCCGCGACCGCCGCGGCCGCAAACGCCGCGACAGCCAGCAGCGCGGTCGAGCCGTAGCTGGTGCCGAAGCCGGTCGACCAGACGATCGCCTCGGACAGGCGCGCAGCGGGGGCACCCAGCGCGTCGAGCCCCTGGAAGCCGAGCGAGATCGACGCGCCGACGGTGCCGATCAGCAGCGCGGCGTCGACGACCCGCCGCCCGGCGGTCAGCCCGGGCATCAGGACGCGCATGGCGAACACCCCGCCGACGCCGAAGAACAGGCCGAGATAGAGGGCGACCTTCGC
Source organism: Rhizobiaceae bacterium (assembly GCA_019635715.1). Classification (GTDB taxonomy): domain Bacteria; phylum Pseudomonadota; class Alphaproteobacteria; order Rhizobiales; family Rhizobiaceae; genus Kumtagia. The sequence continues at coordinate 29,396 of JAHBYY010000035.1, forward strand.
CAGCCAGAGTCCGGCTCGGACCGGCCAGTCGACCGCCTCCTCCACAAGCGGCGCGGCAGCGCTCGGCGCTCCGATCGAGAACATCGTCGAGCCGCCGATCGGATGTCCGTCGGCCGAGACGACGCGCCAGCTCAGCACATGCGTGCCGGTGCCGAGGCTCGCCGGCGCCTCGATCCGCACCGTGCGGTCAACGACCGCGAAGCGTTCGAGCGCGACCGCCGTTCCGTCCGGCCTGATCAGCCTGAGCGACAGCGGCGCCACCGATTCGCTGAAGGTGAGCGAATAGCTCTGCGGCGCCGCCGCGACCACCGCGCCGTCGACAGGTTCCGTGGCGTTCAGCGAGGCATGGGCCAAACCCGCCGTCGCCTGCAGCAGCAAGGCCAGAACGCAAAGCAGCAGTTTTGCCGCGCCCTGCCGGGAGGGGGAAGTCCTGGGGATCATGGGTCCTCGAAGTAGCTTGCCCGGCGGCGCCAGCGGAGAAGCGCCGCCGGGCCTATTCGATCAGTGGCCGCCTGCCTTTTCCAGAAGCTTGATGCCCGGCGCCGGGAGTTCGAGGTCGTCGCTCGACTGTCCCGCCGCCGGGATCTCGATCCAGCGCTCGGCCTTGCCTTCCGGGCATTCCTGGACCACCGGGAAATACAGCGTCTCGCCGACCTTCAGCTCGGGCGTCAGGAAGCCGCGCAGCACGAATTCGTCATACTCGTCGTCGCCGAGATTGCCGCCCTTCCAGACGATTTCCTTGACGCCCTCGCTCATCGGCGTGCCGTAATAGTCGTAGGTACTGGCGAACTTGCCCCGCACCTTCTCGAGCGTCCAGCCGGGCTTCGGCATCGGCTTGACCGCGATGACGCCTTCCGGGATCTGCACGCGCACCACATTGGTCGGCGCACCTTCGCAGCCATGCGGCACGCGGAACACCGCCTTGTAGGTCGAGCCGACCGGCGCCTCGCCCTTCTCCAGCGAGACGTGGGCGAAGGCCGGCGCGGCGATCGCCGTAACCGCCGCCGCGAGCATAAGTCTTTTCAACATGGGTTCTCTCCTTGAAATGGACCGGCACCCCGCCGGCGAGGTCTTCGCACCGCCGGCAAACGACCGGCGGCGGGCTCGTTCGGTCGCACGCAGCGCCCGGCCGAAAGGTCTGCTCCGGGCGATGCCGGCGGCACTTGGTGGAATGACTGGCGGTCCGGCCGAATGGCCGGCCGGAAATGCCGGCGCCGTCAGGTTCCGGCGATCAGGCGCTTCAGTTTGGCGAGGCGGGCGTCGGCCTGTTCCTCATAGGCGATGGTGCCGACGAACCGACCGGTGCCATCCATCATGAAGATCGATGCGGTGTGGTTCATCGTATAGTCGCCGTCCGCGGTGGGAACTTTCTCCCAATAGGCCCGGTAGGCCTTGCCGGCCGCCTCGACCTCCTGCTCCGTGCCCGTCAGTCCGACGATCCGGGGATCGAAGGACTGCATGTAGCGCGACAGCACCTCCGGCGTGTCGCGCGTCGGATCGACCGAGATGAAGAGCACGCGCAGCCTGTCGGCGTCCGGTCCGAGCGCCTTGAGCGCCTCCGACATCTCCCACAGCGTCGTCGGACAGACCTCCGGGCAATGGGTGAAGCCGAAGAACACCGTGAAGGGCTTTCCGCGCAGGTCGGTGTCGGACAGTTTTGCGCCGGTCTGGTCGGTCAGCGTGAACGGACCGCCGATCTGGACGGTCGGCTGCGCCGCCGGACCGAACAGGCCGACGGCCAGCCCGGCCCCCAGTCCGCCGAACACGACGACGGCAAGGATGGCCGAGGCGATCAGGCGGCTGCGCCAGACCTTCGCCTCAGCCGCCATGGTCATCATGCCCGGCTGCGCCGCCGATGGCCTGGACGTCGAACTCGACGTCGATGCTGCCGGCCTTCTCGAAGGTCAGCGTGCCCTTGAAGGCCTCGCCTTCCTTGACGCCCTGCCTGAGGCCCATGAACATGATGTGGAAGCCGCCCGGCTTGAGCTCGACAGTTCCACCGGCGGGGATCTCGACGCCGCCCTCGACCGGGCGCATGGTCATGACGCCGCTGGCGTCGACGGCCATTTCATGGACCTCGGTCTTGCCGGCGATCTCGCCGGAGACCGAAACCAGCCTGTCTCCCTCGCTGCCGTCGTTCTTCAGCGTCAGATAGCCGGCGGCGACCTTGGCGCCGTCGGGCGTGGCGCGCGACCAGGGATGGACGATCTCGATGTCGCCGGCCTTGAACTCGTGGGCCCACAGCGACTGGCTCATGGCGAACAGCAGCATCATCGTGAAGGCGACGATGCCGATGCGCTCCCCGAAGGAGCGGAGGCGGGAGAATGGATAGGTGTTGATTGCGACGCGCGCGGCATCGCGGATGGAACTGCGCATGGGATGGCTCCGGTTTCGCCCGTGCGCTGCGGCGGCACGGGACATGGCTGACGGACGGACGCGCGGGGCGCGTAGCGGATCAGGCCGTCAGCGGAGGAGCTCTGGGACTTCCCGGGTCATGGTCCGGGGAATGGGCGACGATGGCCTCTCCGATCGCATGGAGGACATGCGAAACGACGAGCGGGCGGGCAATGGCCGCGCCGTCGAAATCCGGAGCCTGCAGGACCGGAGACACGCTGCCGCAGCCGAAGGTGCAGCAGTTCGGCAGCTTGGAATGGTCGGAAGGCGTGCCGCCGAGATCGGTGCCGGTGATGCACAGCGGATTGCCGAACGAGTCCAGCATCGGCGGTATGGGCATCGCGCCCGCCGCCCAGGCCGACGTGAAGGCCTGCATCAAAAGGACCAGCGCCGCGACGAACGCGACGAGCGGATTCCCTTTGAGCGAGGTTTGATGCACGCGACGACTCCTGGAAAGCGCCATAGCAGCTTTGTCGGACCGTGCAAACGACGAAGAACTGCGGCAAATTCGGCGGGCTTCATCGCCTCGCCGCGCGCGGCATTGACCTCGGCGGCTGCGAAGCCGCATTGGAAGGGCAAGGCCGCGGGCTGGCCGAGGGGAGGATGCAACAGTGGCGGCGGAACCGGAATTTGCGCTGAATCAGATCGTGGCGCCGCGGATGGGCTGCCGCGCGTTCATCGACCTCGCGGCGTCGCTGGGCTGCGTCGGCGTCGAGCTTCGCAACGACCTCGCCGACAAGCGGCTGACCGGCGCGGCCTTCCTCGACGGTCTCGCGCCGGCCGCCGTCGGAGACCATGCCCGCGCCGGCGGCGTTCGATTGCTCGGCTTCTCCGAGGCCTACGGTTTCAACCTCTGGTCGGCGGACATGGCGGCCGCGGTGCAGCGGCTGATCGATCAGGCCAGGGCGGCGGGCGCGGAATCGGTGAGCCTCATTCCGCGCAACGACGCGCCGCGCTACGCGCCGGGCGAGCGCGACGAGGCGCTGCGGCGCTCGCTCGGGGAAATCCTGCCGATGCTCGATCGCGCCGGCTTGGTCGGGCTCATCGAACCGCTGGGCTTCGCGACCAGCTCCCTGCGGCGCAAGGCGGACGCCGTGGCTGCGATCGAGGCGGTCGGCGGGTCGGCGCACTACCGTCTGGTGCATGACACCTTCCATCACCACCTCGCCGGCGAAGCCGAGATCTTTCCGGAACACACCGGGATCGTGCATGTCTCCGGCGTGGTGGACCCCGACCTGGTCACCGAGGAGATGCGCGACGAGCACCGGATCCTCGTCGACGCGCGCGACCGGCTCGGCAATCTCGATCAGATGCGGGCGCTGCTGGAGGCAGGATATGCCGGCGCCTTTTCCTACGAACCCTTCTCGCCGGAGGTGCACGCGCTCGACGCGGTCGCGCCGGCTCTGGCCGACAGCATGGCCTTCATGCGCGGCCACCTCGCACGCCCGGCACCCGGCGCGAGTTGAGCCGGGAGGGCGGGGCGAGCCCGCCGGCAGGCGCCTCAGATGGCTTGACGGTTGAGGCGCGAGGCGAGGGCGTGGCCGAGCCAGACGGAGACCAGCCAGGCGACGGCGGAGATGCCGACATAGGCGCCCGCCGCCGCGAGATCACCGGCGCGAAGCGACTGCAAGGCCTCCAGGCTGAACAGCGAGAAGGTGGTGAAGCCGCCGCAGATGCCGGTCATGACGAACTGGCGCTGAAACATGCCGGCGGCCATTCGCCCGTCCGGTCCCGTGAGGGTGGCGTAGAAGCCGATGACGAAGGAGCCCAGCACGTTGACGAACAGGGTGCCCCATGGGAACCCTGGCCCGAACCAGTCGAGCGCGGCGAGCGAGGCCAGGGCGCGCAGCACGCTGCCGACGACGGAGCCCGCCGACACGACGGCGTAGAGGACGGTTCTTTCGCGCAGCCGGCTCCATCCTGACGCGTGAAGTCGGCCCCCGGCGGGTGTCGGCCGCGGCTCCTCTTCGTCGGCCAGGGCCTCCTCGAACTCGCTCATGCCGAGCCGGTCCCGAGGCAGAAGGCGCCGATCCCGTAGCCGAGGGCAACGGCCGGCAGGCAAAGCCCGAAGGACAGCGCGACATTGCCGGCGGCCTTGCGGAGCGCGCCGTCGCGGCCGAGCGCCAGGGTTTGCAGGCTGAAGGACGACACGGTCGTGTAGGCACCCAGGAAGCCGGTCGCGATGAGTTGCCACGCGGACGGCAGCGGCAGCAGTCCGTCGACACTCGCCGCGGCGGCGATCAGGCCGATCGCGAAGCAGCCGCTGACATTGACCACCAGGGTGCCCCAGGGAAAGGTCTCGCCGAAGCGCCGCCCGACAAGGCCCGACACGAGGTACCGAGACGGGCCGCCGAGGGCGCTGCCGAGCGCCACCCACATCAGCGCATGAACTGTGTCCTGCATGTTCCCGTCGACCTGTCCGCCGAGTTCGCGATTTCGTTCTACCATGCCTCGCACGTCGCGCGGCCTGGTCCGGGCGTCGCGCGGTCAGCCTGCCAGCCGCACGGCCGCCCGGCGGGACGATCCGACGATCATCTGCGCCGCCTTCTCGGCGATCATGATCACCGGCGAAGCCGTGTTGCCGGAGACGATCTTCGGCATGATCGAGGCATCGACCACCCGCAGTCCGTCAAGGCCGCGCAGGCGAAGCTCGGGGTCGACCACCGACTGCGGATCGGCGCCCATGCGGCAGGTGCCGACCGGATGGAAGATGGTGGTGGCGATGTCGCCGATGGCCGTCATCAGTTCGGCATCGGTCTGCACGGCTGGGCCGGGCAGGATCTCCTCCGGCCTGAATCGCGTCAGGGCTTGCGCGGTCATGATCTGCCTTGCCTGGCGCACCGCCTTCAGCGCGACCTCGCGGTCGGAGGGCGTCGACAGATAGTTGAGCCGGATCTCCGGCTGCGCGGCCGGGTCGCGGGTCGAGGCATGCACCGAGCCGACGCTGTCGGGCCGCAGGTTGCAGACCGAGACGGTGATCGCCGGGAACGGATGCAGCGGGTCGCCGAGCCGGTCCGTCGACAGCGGCTGCACATGGTATTCCAGATCGGGCGTGGCGCGCGACGGATCGGACCGGGTGAACATGCCGAACTGGCTCGGCGCCATCGACATCGGCCCGCTTTGCAGCAGCGCATATTGCAGCGCGATCGACGCCTTGCCGAACGGGCTGTTGAACAGCGTGTTGAGGGTTCGCGCGCCGGCGACCTTGAACACGGTGCGGATCTGCAGATGGTCCTGCAGGTTCTCGCCGACGCCGGCAAGTTCGTGTGCGACCGGGATGCCGAGCCCGCCGAGGATTTCCGGCCGGCCGATCCCGGAAAGCTCCAGCAGTTTCGGCGAGTTGATCGAGCCGGCCGCCAGCAGCACCTCGCCGTCGGCCCGCGCCCCCAGCGTCCGGCCGCCGCGGCTGAAGCGCACGCCGGCCACCCTGCGTCCCTCGAGGATCAGGCTCTCGGTCAGCGCATTGGTGACCACGCGCAGATTGGGTCGGCGCAGCGCCGGCTTCAGGAAGCCCTTGACGGCGTTCCAGCGGATGCCGCGATGCTGGTTGACCTCGAAATAGCCGGAGCCCTCGTTGTCGCCGTCGTTGAAGTCGGCGCGCGGCATGATGCCGAACTGCTTGGCGCCCTCCTGCACGGCCTCGAGGATGTCCCAGCGCAGCCGCTGGCGCGACACCTTCCATTCGCCGCCGCTGCCGTGCAGCGGGCTGCGCCCGGCGTGATGGTCCTCCGATTTCAGGAAGAAGGGCAGCACGTCGTCCCAGCCCCAGCCGAGATTGCCCATCTGGCGCCAGCCGTCGTAGTCGGCCGCCTGGCCGCGCATGCAGATCATGCCGTTGACCGAGCTGCAGCCGCCCAGCACCTTGCCGCGCGGATAGACCAGCGAGCGGCCGTTCAGCCCGGGCTCGGCTGCGGTCTTCATCATCCAGTCGGTGCGCGGATTGCCGATGCAGTAGAGGTAGCCGACGGGGATGTGGACCCAGTGGTAGTTGTCGCTGCCGCCGGCTTCGATCAGCAGGACGCGGCTCGACGGATCGGCCGACAGGCGGTTGGCGAGCACGCAGCCCGCCGTTCCGGCGCCGACGATGATGTAGTCATAGCGGCCGTCGATCTCGTCCGCGTGCGTCATGCAGCCTGCCTCCCTGGCCTGGCCACCGTCTTACGCCGCCGGTCCAGGCTTGGCCAGTTGGTTGCGGCGGCATACCAGTACGGCGGTGGGAAGGGCAAACGCATGGTCGGTGCGGCCGCGCCTCAGGCCGGCCGGCGCAGCCCGCTGCGGGCGTCGTCCAGCCTGACGGGCTGATCGGGGATCACAATGGCGAAGACGGTGCGTCCGCCGATGCTCTCCACCAGATCCAGCGTGCCGCCATGGGCGCGGGCGAGTTCGTGGGCGATCGCCAGCCCGAGGCCGGTGCCGCCGCTGCGCGCTGAGCCGCGGAACGCCGCGAACAGGTTCTCGCGCGCCTTTTTCGGCAGGCCGGGCCCGGTATCCGAGACCAGGATGCGGCTGACGCTGCCCTGCCGCTCGGCCATCACCGCGAGGCGGCTGACCGTGCTGGAATCGGCCTGCGAGGCCATCGCCTCGACGGCATTGCGGCAGAGATTGGTGAGGATGCGGAACAATTGCTCCGGGTCGGCATCGATCTCGAATCCCGCATCGATCCCGTTGATGAACTCGATGTTCTGCTCCGCCCCGACGCCGATCAACTGCTGGACGTCCTCGACGACCTGCCAGAGTCTCAGCCGGCGCCGTGCCGGCGGCGGCTCCTGCGTCCGGCCATAGGCCAGCACGCCGCTCGAATAGGAGACGGCCCGGTCGAGCGCCCGCAGAAGTTTCGGCGCGATGGACTGGGCGGTCGGGTCCTTGATCGTCCCCAGCCTGTCCGTCATGAGCTGGGCCGAGGCCAGGATGTTGCGCATGTCGTGGTTGATCTTCGAGACGGCGAGCCCGAGATCGGCGAGGTGCTTCTGTTCGCCGAGCGTCTTCTGCAGCTCCGCCTGCATGCCGGCAAGCTCGCGCTCCGCGACGCCGATCTCGTCGTCGCGCCGGCCCGGCACGATCACCAGGCCCGGATCGTCGGGCCTGCGCCCGAAGTCGAGCATCGAGCGCGTCATCGCGCGGATCGGCCGGATCATGATCCTGTCGATGGCGAAATAGACCAGCATCGCCGTGGTCAGCGAGATCAGCAGCGCCAGGAAGGCGACGTTGCGCGAGAAGCCGAGCATGGCGATGCGCAGCTTCCTGTCCGGCAGCACGATCTCGAATTCCTTGCTGCTGTCGCCGACCTTGCCGAACACCCGCAGCATGCGGTCGCCGCCGAAGATCAGCGTGTCGAGCGCCGACCCCATGTCGGCGGCCATGCTGGAATTGCCGAGATCGACATGCTCGTCGACTTCCGGCGGCATCGTCGACACGACGAGCAGCCGCGACACGCCGTCGTCGCGCACCGCGATCGCCTTGGCGCCGATCGCCATCAGCACGTCGTCCTGCACCTGGCGCGACAGGCTTGCTGCATCCTCCTCGACCAGCACGATGGAGAGCGCCGCCGCGGTGCTGAGCTTTTCCTCCAGCCACCGCACGCGGTAGGCGGCGATCGACGGGACGAAGATCAGCACTTCGGCGAGCAGCACGAAACAGGCGGTGAGGACCAGCAGCTTCGCCGAAAGCCCGCGCGCCAGCGGCACGGCCGCTGCCGGCGGCTTGCGGCGTTCGCCTCTGGCGTCTTCGTCCTCGTCCATCCCGTCTCTGCGCGACCTCGCTTCGGGAAGAGCTATAACACCCGGGTGACGCGAAAGTCAGCGCCGTGCAACTCAGCCGACGACGACCTCGATCATGCTCGGCCCGGCCGCCGGCCGTCCCTTCAGGGCGGATGCCAGTCCGTCGACCGTGTCGACCGACGCGAAGGGCAGGCCGTAGGCGGCGGCGATATGTCCGAAATCCGGCGGGGCCGGCGAGACGCCGACCGGTTCGACGCCGGCGTCGCGCATCGACGTCTCGATCTCGCGATAGCCGCGATTGTTCCAGACGACGAACACGACCGAGGCACCGGTCTCGACCGCCGCCGCGAGCTCCGGCAGGCTGAACTGGAAGCCGCCGTCGCCGCTCAGGCAGATCACCGTCAGCTCGGGCCGCGCGATCGCCGCGCCGATCGCGGCGGGCGGGCCGTAGCCGAGCGCCCCGTAGCCGGTCGCGGCGTTGAACCATCCGCCGGGCCGGTCATGGTCGTAGTAGAGATTGCCGGCATAGACCGGCTGGGTCGAATCGCCGACGATCAGGGCGCCGGGAAGCGCGTCGCGCATGGCTTCGACATAGCCGAGCTGCCGTTCCATCTCGGCGCCCATCTCGATGCGCGCCGCCTTCCGGCAGGCTGCCGCACGGGCGGCTCCGTTCGAGGTTCCGGTGGCGCGCGCCCGGTCCGAGATCGTTTCAAGCAGCGCCTTGAGCGCCTGCGCCGCATCCGCCTCGATGCGCACGGCCGCCGGATGCCGGTCCAACTGTTCCGCGTCGATGTCGATGCGCAGCAGCCCGGGCGGTACCGGCAGGCCGCCGAAGGCATACATGTCGTAGTCGGTCGGGCCGAACTCCGTGCCGACGGCGATGGAGAGATCGGCCTCCCCGATCAGCGCCCGCACCGCCTTGAGGCTCGGGCTGGCCGGCACGCGGAGCGGGTGGCGGTACAGCAGGCCGCGCGCATTGGCGGTCTGCACGACCGGCGCATCCAGCCTTTCGGCCAGCGCCCGCAGCTCTTCTTCCGCCCGCTTGGCGCCTCCGCCGGCGAGGATGACCGGACGCAGCGCCTGGCCGATCAGCCGGGCGCCGGCAACGATCGCGGCACGGTCGGGCTCGGGCGGACCCGCGGGGTCGACGATCTTCAGGGGGACGCCGGGCCGCGCCATCACGTCGAGCGGAATCTCGATATGCACCGGGCCGGGTCGCGCCGAAGCGAACAGCGCAAAGGCGCGATCGACCGCCGGCTGGAGCTGCGCCGGATCCTCGATCCGGGTCGAGGCGAGCGCCACGGTCGCCATCATGCCGCGCTGGTCGGGGAGCTCGTGCAGATGGCCGAGGCCCTTTCCCAGGGTCGGCAGTTGGTTGACCCCGGAGACGACGAGCATCGGCACGGAATCGGCGCGGGCCTGCGCCATCGCCGTGATCGTGTTGGTCAGGCCCGGGCCGGTGATGACGAAGGCGACGCCCGGCCTGCCGCCGGCGCGCGCATAGCCGTCGGCCATGAAGCCGGCGCCCTGTTCGTGGCGCGGCGTGACGTGGCGGATCGTCGATCCGGCCAGCCCGCGATAGAGTTCGACCGTGTGCACGCCGGGAATGCCGAACACGGTGTCGACGCCGTGCCGCTCGAGCAGCGCGATCAGGGATTCTCCGACTGTGGTCATGGGGCTGAAGTTCCGCAACTGTATAGTTTGTATAGTTTGCTGGTCGAACCCCCCTCTGGCCTGCCGGCCATCTCCCCCTCAAGGGGGGAGATTTGCAGCGTCGTCCTTTCCGCTGCCCTTGATTGGCTGGAAATTTGCGCAGGCAAAGCAGTCGGGACAATCTCCCCCCTTGAGGGGGAGATTGTCGGCAGGCCAGAGGGGGGTGTGAAGGATCTGGTCGAAATCGAGAGCATTGCTCGTCACCCCCTCAGCACCGGCCGGGTCAGGCAGGTCGGACCGCCCTCGCAGGCGATGCACAACGCGTCGGCCTCGAAGGTCGTCACGGTGCAGCCGGCCGCTTCCATCGCCGCCTGGGTCTTCGGGAAGCCGGCCACCGCGATGACGTCGTGCGGGGCCATCGGCAGCACGTTGAGGCTGAGCCCGTTCGACGCGGCGAACTCTTGCGGGTCGCCCTCGACCAGGCGGATGCCGCGCGCCTTGAGCAACTGATAGAACGGAGCCGGCAGAAGCGGCGAATAGACGAGCGAAAGATCGTCGGCGAGCGGGCTGATCACCGACATCAGATGCAGGCACGCCTCCTCTCCCTGCCAGAGCGGCAGGTCGAAGCCGAGAACCGAGACGCCGAACGGTTCGAGCAGGGCCGCGACCTGCCGGATGCCGGCCTCGTTGGTGCGCACGCCGCGTCCGATCGCCAGCGTCGACCGGTCCACCCATACGCAGTCGCCGCCCTCGACCGTGCCGGGCTCCTCGACGCGTCCGAGGATCGGGATGCCGAGCCTTTGATAGGCGGCCTCATGCAGCCCCGGTTCCGGCTTGCGCAGCGCCTTGCCCATCGACAGCAGGATGGCGCCGTGCTCGGTGACCAGCGAGGGATCGTGCGTGAAGACGCTGTCGGCCAGCCCGTCCTGCGCATCGTCGAGCCATTCGATGCGGGCGCCGCGCGAGGCTACCAGCGACGCCAGCGCGTCGTGCTGGCTCGCGGCGCGCACCTCGTCGAATCCGGGGCCGTAGTGCCAGCGGGCGGCGTCCGCGCCGCGCATCGCCGAGGAGGCGCGGCGCATCAGGGTCAGCCGCAGCGGCGCCGCCATCGACTGGGCGCCGTAGAGGTTGGGTCGCAGATCGGTCACGTCAGCCCTTCTTGTTTGCGCTGTCATTGCGCCGCAAGGTTCCATGCCGGCCCGGCCGCCGCAAGGGGCCACACGAGCCGGGTTGACGGAGACAAGCGCCGCGGGCCATTCTGGCCACGGGGACAAGACAACGGCCAGGATTGCGACAATTGCACCGGCGGCGTGAGAATGGGATGGGGAGCGCCTCGCGATGAGCGGCGCGGCGGCCTCGACGGCGGATCGTCCGGCCGCGGACGAGGCTGCGGAAGCCATCCATATCGAGAACCTGCACAAGAAGTTCGGCGCGCTGCATGTGCTGAAGGGCGTGTCGGTCTCGGCACGCGACGGCGAGGTGGTGGCCATCATCGGCGGCTCGGGTTCGGGCAAGTCGACGCTGCTGCGCTGCATCAACTGCCTGGAGAACCCGACCAGCGGCATCATCCGCGTCAATGGCGAGGAGATCCGCCTGAAGCCGGACGGCCATGGCGGCGCGGTGCCGGCCGACCGGCGGCAGATCGAGCGGATCCGCACCCGGCTCGGCATGGTGTTCCAGAGCTTCAACCTGTGGAGCCACATGACGCTGCTCGAGAACGTCATCGAAGTTCCGGTGCATGTGCTCGGCATCAGGCGCGCCGAGGCGGTGGCGACGGCGGAACGGCTGCTCGAGCGGGTCGGGCTGGCCGACAAGCGCGACGTCTATCCGGCCTTCATGTCGGGCGGCCAGCAGCAGCGCGGCGCCATCGCCCGCGCACTCGCCATCCAGCCGCGCGTCATGCTGTTCGACGAGCCGACCTCGGCGCTCGATCCGGAACTGGTCGGCGAGGTGCTGAAGGTCATCGCCGACCTGGCGAAGGAGGGCCGCACCATGGTGCTGGTCACCCACGAGATGAAGTTCGCCCGCCAGGTCGCGACCCACGTCGTCTACCTCTACAACGGTCAGGTCGAGGAGGAAGGGCCGCCCGAGCAACTTTTCGGCGATCCGAGATCCGAACGGCTCAAGCAATTCCTTCGCAACGTCCACTGATCCCGTGAATGGATCGAACCAACAAGAACAGGGAGCATCTCGATGAAGAAATTTCTGGCGACCACCGCCGCGGCGATCGGCCTTTTCGCCGCAGCACTGGGCAGCGCGCAGGCCGAGCAGGTGAAGATCGGCTTCTCGCCGGAAGCCTATCCGCCCTTCTGGTCGCAGGAGGCGTCGGGCGAGTGGAGCGGCTGGGAGGTCGAGATCATCAACGCCATCTGTGCGGCCGAGAAGCTCGACTGCGTGCTGACGCCGATCCCGTGGGACGGCCTCATCCCGGCGCTCACCACCAAGAAGATCGACGCCATCATGAACTCGATGTCGATCACCGACGAGCGCCAGAAGGAGATCGACTTCTCCGACAAGTACTACAATACGCCGACCGCCGTGATCGGGCCGAAGGACCAGACCTTCGACGCGACGCCGGAAGGCCTGAAGGGCAAGATCCTTGGCGTTCAGGTTTCGACCGTCCATGCCGCCTACGCCAAGAAGCATTTTGGCGGCAGCGCATCCGAGATCAAGGAATACCAGACGCAGGACGAGGCCAACCAGGACCTCGTTGCCGGTCGCATTGATGCGACACAGGCCGACTCGATTGCACTGGACGCATTCCTGAAATCGGACCAGGGCAAGGCCTGCTGCGATCTCAAGGGCTATGTCGCGCCTGACCTCGAAGTGCTTGGACCGGGCGTTGGCGCCGGCGTGCGCAAGGGCGACACCGAACTTGCCGGCAAGATCAACGCGGCGATCAAGGGCATCCGCGCCAACGGCAAATATGCCGAGATCACCAAGAAGTACTTCGACTTCGACATCTACGGCGACGAAACGCAGTCGAACTGACAAAGCCTGAGCGCTGCCTGATGCCCGGCATCCGTGACGACGCCGGGCACTCGCGGCGCAATTTCCTGTTCTCGGTCATCGCCAGTGATTGGAGGCGAAGCTGATCGACGCAATCATACCCGCCGCTGCATCCGGCATCTTCGACCTTCTGGCGCTTGAGCCTCCGGGTTGGGGAGGCAATTTGCTGCGCGGCCTGCTCAGTTCCGTCCAGATCGCATTGGGCGCTTACGGTGTCGGACTTCTGATCGGCATCGGCGGAGCCTACGGCAAGCTCTATGGCGGGCCGATCGTGCGCGACCTGCTCGAGGTCTACACGACCATCGTGCGTGCCGTGCCGGAGCTGGTGCTGATCCTGATCCTCTATTTCGCCGGCACCGATCTCATCAACCGCGTGCTGGAGGCGTTGGGCTACGCGCGCATCGACATCAACGGGCTGGTGGCCGGCATCTGGGTATTGGCGGTGGTGCAGGGGGCCTATTCGACGGAAGTGCTGCGCGGCGCGATCCTGTCGATCCCGCAGGGCCAGATCGAGGCGGCCCGCGCCTACGGCATGGCGCCGATGCTGATGCTGCGCCGGATCACCCTGCCGGCGATGCTGCCCTTCGCGATACCGGGCCTTGCCAATCTGTGGCTGATCGCCACGAAGGACACGGCCCTGCTGGCCATCGTCGGCTTCAATGAGCTGACGCAGGAGACGCGCACCGCGGCGGGGCAGACGAAGGCCTATTTCACCTTCTTCGTCGCCGCGGGCGTGCTCTATCTGCTTCTCACGCTCGTCTCCAACCGGATCATCGCGCGGATCGAGCGCTGGTCGCGGCGCGGTATGCCGGCCGTGTCGGGGAGCGCGCGATGAGCATTCCCATAACGAGCCTCGCCGAGTTCGCGGCGCGCAGCGCGTGGCTGCAGCCGCACCGCATCCTGCTGATGGCGGTCGCCGCCGCGCTGGTCATTTCGGCGGCGCTGTTCATGCGCTGGGACTGGCTGCCGAATTATTACGGCCTGGCGCTGCAGGGCATCTGGCGCACGATCTGGATCCTGGTGGTCACCTGCGTTCTGGGCATCATGCTGGCCGTGCCGCTGGGGCTCGCGCAAGCCGCAGGGCCGTGGTGGCTGGCGATGCCCGCCAACGCGTTCTGCACCGTCATCCGCGGCACGCCGCTCCTCCTCCAGCTCTGGCTGCTCTATTACGGGCTGGGCTCGCTGTTTCCGCAGTTTCCCTGGATCCGGCAGTCGGAGCTATGGCCCTATCTCAGGCAGGCATGGCCCTATGCAGTGCTGTCCCTGACGATCTCCTTCGCGGCCTACGAGGGCGAGGTGATGCGTGGCGCCTTCGCCGGCGTGCCCAGGGGTCAACTCGAGGCCGCCCGCGCCTACGGCATGCGGCCGTTTACGATCTTCCGCCGCATCTGGCTGCCGCAGGCACTGCACCGGGCGCTGCCGACGCTCGCCGGCGAAACGGTGCTGCAATTGAAATGCACACCTCTCGTTGCGACGATCACCGTCGTCGACATCTACGCGGTCGCCTCGCGGGTCAGGCAGGACACGTTCATCGTCTACGAACCGCTGCTCTTGCTGGCGCTCATCTATCTGATCATTTCGGGCGTCATCATTTTCCTGTTCAGGAAGATGGAGGCCCGGATTCCAGTGCGGCTCGGATGAGCATGCCCGCCATGGAACGCATCTCGCTCGAGGAGGCGGAGCGGCTTTGCATCGATGCGGCAATCGCGGCCGGAGCATCGGCCCCCGCCGCGGAGTCCATCGCCAGGGCGGCCGTGGCCGCCGAGGCGGAGGGCCAGCCGGCGGTCGGGCTTGCGCATTTCATAGACTATCTCGACGCCCTGGAGGCGGGCCGGATCAACGGCACGGCAACGCCTCTCATCTCGCGGCCGGCGCGGGCAATCATCCTGTCCGACGCGGGCGGCGGGACGGCGCATCTCGGCTTCGACATGGCGTTCGAGGACCTGGTGGCGGTGGCGGAGACGTTCGGCGTCGCGATCTTCAGCCAGAAGAACGCCTATACGGCAGGCGCGCTGGGCTATTTCGCCGGCCGCCTCGCTAAGCGCGGGCTGGTCGGGCTCGCGGCGGCGAACGGTCCAGCACTGCTTGCCGGCTCGGGCACGACGAGGCCGGTGTTCTGCACCAACCCGATCGCCTTCGCCGCGCCGACGGAGCACGGGCCGCCGCTGCTGATCGACCAGTCGTCCAGCGCGACCGCCTATGTGAACATAAGGGCAGCGGCGGAGCGCGGCGAGGCCATTCCCGAAGGCTGGGCGCTCGGGCCCGACGGCAAGCCGACCACGAATCCGCACGAGGCGATGCGCGGCGCCCTTCTGGCATTCGGCGGGGCGCGCGGGGCCAATATCGCGCTGATGGTCGAAGTGCTCGCGGCCGGACTTTCGGGCGCGAACTGGTCGCTCGACGCGCCGTCCTTCGCGGAGGGCGCGGAATCGCCGGGCTGCGGGCTGTTCGTGCTGGCGATCGACCCGCGGCTGTTCACCGGCGGTTTCGCGAACCGGACCGGGCGGCACCTCGACCGGCTGACGACCGGCTTCGGGCTTCATGTTCCGGGAGGGGCAAAGGCGAAGCGGAGGGCGAAGGCAGTCCGGGAAGGCGTCGAGGTCGAAGCGGCGGTGATGGAACGTCTCCGCTCCTGCCTGCCGGCCACGTGAAAAACCCCGCAGAAGCGGGGTTCTCCGAAAGCCTGGCGGCGCGGATCAGTGGCGCGCGAGCCAGGAATCGATTTCGCGGTCGGCAGCGTCCTGGGCGTGGCCATAACGCTCCTGCAGACGGCCGGCGAGCTCGCGGCGGTTGCCGCGGATGACGTCGAGATCGTCATTCGTCAGCTTGCCCCACTGCTGCTGGACCTTGCCCTTGAACTGCTCCCAATTGCCTTCGACCTGATTCCAATTCATGGCGCATCTCCTTGATTTTGAACGAACCGGCGACGGAGCCGGTCTGGCAGGAAAACGCGACGGCCCGGCCAAGGTTCCAAGAGGGGTTGCCCTGGTTCCAAAGAAAGGCCCGGCGTATCGCCGACTCATTTTCGGACGCGCGCCGGCGGCTCCGGCGACATGGCTCGCCAGAGAATAAGGTTCGGGAACGGAGGATGGGCGCCGTGCTTCGGCCAGCGCCGGACCGAAGGCTTTTGCCGTCAGGACGTGTCCGGCGCGCGCGGCGCCGCGAGCGCATGGGCGTCGCCGGCCGGAGTGCTGGCAGGCACGATCCGAGATCCCGCCGACCGCCGGCGGGCGACCCTCAGCATCCACGCCAGGAGAGTTGCCCACACGAGCGACAGAGCCCGCAAGCGGAGCGCCAGATGCGCGGCGTCGGCCGGCTCGTTGCCGGGTGCATCGGATATCGCCGGATCGGGGCATCCGCCCAGCGGCGGCGCGCCGCGCCGGCGCGCATGACCGTCGACCTGCGCGACCATTTCGGCCCGGAGCAATAGCCCGAGGACACGGCAGCGCTCCGGGCGCGACGCGTGGCGCGCGCGGTCGGCGAGATCGGCGAGCACCAGCAGCATGGCGACGATGCGCCTGATGATGTCGGTCTGCGTCGCCCAGTCCATCGCGTCCCCCGTTTCGGTCAGGCGCAGTGTGGGGGCGGTGGCGAGGGGTGTGGATCGATTTTTTTCCGAAGCGCAGGATTCCGGGCCGAACCGGCTCGCCAACCTGGAATCCATCCACGTCTAGCCGTGTCCGAACTGAGCCGACCCGGGGCGAATCGGGTCGACTACGATGAATGAAAAAACCCCGCCGGATCGCTCCGGCGGGGTTTTGGCATTGTATCGGCGTTGCAGCCTTAGTTGCGGCTCTTGAGCGCCGCGCCGAGGATGTCGCCGAGCGATGCGCCGGAGTCGGTGGAGCCGTACTGAGCGACGGCTTCCTTTTCCTCGGCGATTTCCAGCGCCTTGACCGAGACCTGCACCTTGCGGGTCTTCTTGTCGTAGGCGAT
>JAHBYY010000036.1 GCA_019635715.1 Rhizobiaceae bacterium
TGTGAGCAACAACCCGGTTCCCGCTGGCGAACTGCCGAACCTCATCGCCGACGTGCATGCAGCGCTCGGCCGGGTGGGCGGTGCTACCGAGCAGATGCCGGTCGACAAGCAGAAGCCGGCGGTGAACCCGAAGAAGTCGGTTCACGACGACTATATCGTCTGTCTTGAGGACGGCAAGAAGTTCAAGTCGCTGAAGCGGCACCTGATGACCCACTATGGGCTGTCTCCCGAGCAGTACCGCGAGAAGTGGGGCCTCGACGCCAACTACCCCATGGTGGCGCCGAATTACGCGGCCGCCCGTTCGCAGCTCGCCAAGAAGATGGGCCTGGGCCGCAAGGGCAAGTAAGGCCCTTGCACCGGCGAGAGGAAACGTGGCCGCCCGGTTTCGGCGCGCTTCGTTTCCCGCCGGAAAATCCGCTTCCGATTTCCTTGTTTCGGGGCGGAATGCGAAATGCCGAGGCGTGCCGCGAAGGCGCGCAACACGACGGCAGGCCGGGCGCGCGTCGCGATGGGTCAGCCGTCTGATGTGTGGCCCCGCGCCTCGGTCGAGGCGCCGTGCGGCTGGCGGCGAAGCCTCGCCGTTTTCATGGCCGATGGACCCGACGGCGTCGCGCCGTCCCCGGCGCGCAACCGGTCCAATACCTGCTTGAGCGCGATGTGCCGGTTGAGGTCGTAGCTCCAGTGGCCCGACAGACCGCGTAGCCTTTCCCTGCCGACCATCCTGCGCACCATCCTCAGGGCCCGGTCCTGCGCGGCGCGATTCGCCGTCAGCAGCACATCGAGGTCGATGCCGCACATCAGCCGCAGCGCGACCGTCTGCGCGGCCATCTCCCGTTCCGCCGACCGCTCGGACAGGAACGCGCGAATTTCTTCCGACATCTGGCTCATCTGCCCTCCGGCGGTGTCATGCCGGACAGTAGGGACGCATCCCCGGGGGACGGGGACAGAAACGCCCTCCGCCTTTTGAGAAGAACTGAAATTGTCGAGCGATTTCAAACGCCGAAGGTCGGCGCGCGCCGCAATGCGTTGATGGTTTGTTCACATCCGGCAGGCAGGTTGATATAAGAAGATATTCCTATTCGGAGGCCGGAAGTGGAGGCAGGATCAGCGTGCGTGGTGCGAATGCCGCAACATCCGGACGAGCCGGCACCGCCTGTCGCGCCGTGGGATCTGCGCCGGGGCGAACGGATCATGGAAGTCTGCGAGGGCATGATCGACATCTGCGCGGCCCTGTTCAACGTCTCCAGCAAGGACATGCGGCGCACCGGGCGCACGGCCGCGAGCGTTTCGCGCGTCCGCCAGATCGCCATGTATGTCACCCATGTGACGCTGGGCGTCAGCATGCTTGAGGTGGGCCGCGGCTTCTTCCGCGACCGCACCACGGTCCGGCACGCCTGCCATCTGATCGAGGACCTGCGCGACGACGAGGAATTCGATCGCACGGTCGCCCGCACCGAGCGGATCGCGCTAGCCGCATTCAAGAACCGCCTGGAGAGCTGAATGACGCATCGGGACGACACGCCACGCCAGTCACAGCGCCTGCTGCGCCTCCTGTCGGCGGAGCCGGCGATGCTCGAGCCGGCGGCCGCCGGCGGCATGGTGATCGCCAGCAACCGGCTCGGCACGGTCGTCGTCGCCGTCGATCTGCTGGCGGAGCTGGTCCGCGACGGGCGGGTGGCGCGCCGCGGCGGGCTGCTGGCGGTCGGCGGGACCGCGACCGCCGCGGGCCGCGAAAGCGGCGAGCCGCGGACCGTGCGCATCAATCCCGCCGAATCGCCGCTCGGCGTTCTTGTCCGGCTGAAGGACCGCAGCGGGCGCGCATTCCTCGATCCGGCGGAATTCGACGCCGGAGAGCGGCTCCGCGCCGACTACACCCATGGCCGCGTCATGCCGCGCCTCGGCGCCAACTGGGAAGCGGGCGTCGCGTCGGGCGTTCGCGGCCAGGGCAATTCGATTGCCGAACTGACGGACTTCGCGCTGGCCGCCCGGCAGCGGGTGGACCGCGCGCTGCGGGCCGTCGGTCCCGAGCTTTCGGGCCTTTTGGTCGACGTCTGTTGCTTCCTCAAGGGGCTGGAACTCGTCGAGCGCGAGCGCGGTTGGCCGGTGCGCTCGGCCAAGGTGGTGCTGAAGACGGCGCTCGGCGCGCTGGCCCGGCATTACGGTCCCGCCGTGGCGCAGACGGCCGGACGGCCGTTGCACTGGGGCGCCGAGGACTATCGGCCGACCCTGACGGGAGATGCCGCGGGGCGCGGCGGCTGAGATGGCCGCCGGCGGCGGAAGCTTCGGGCGGGCCGGCCTACGGCGTCGTCTCGGCAAGTGCCGCGGCGGCCTCCTGCTTCATGCGCCGGACCATGGCACGCAGGCCGTTGGCGCGCTGCGGGGTCAGGTGCTCGTCGAGACCGAGCGAGCGCATGACCGCCTCCGCGTCGGTCGATCCGATCTCGCTGGCCTGCCGGCCCGAGAACAGGGCGATCATGATCGCCACAAGGCCCTTGACGATGTGCGCGTCGGAATCGCCCCGGAACGTCACGACGGGGTCAGGGCCGGCGCCCGTATCGGTGAGCAGCCACACCTGGCTGACGCATCCCTGCACCTTATGGGCGGCGTCGCGCGCCGCATCCGGGTAGGGCGGCAGGGCTTCGCCCAGGTCGATCACGTAGCGGTATTTGTCTTCCCAGCTATCGAGGAAGGCGAAGTCGTCACGAATGGCGTCGATTGTGGTCGGCATCGCGACAGCATATAGGCGCGGCGGGCGCCCGCGTCATCCTGAAACCGCTGATCAGATCTCCGGTTCGGACGCCGGTTCCACGGCGGCGGGCGCGGCGGGACGCTTGGAGATGCCGGCGGTGGTCGTCCGGTCCTGCTCGCCGAAATTCTCGTCGAGCACCTCATAGGCGATGCGGGCGGCTTCGCGGGCCCGCACCCCGACCGTGTTGATCGCCGACTTGCCGATGACGCACACATCCGGCTTGCGCTCGCAGATGCCGGAGAAGTCGGCGACGGCTTCGCGCGCTGCCATGAAGGTCTGGATCGGGCCGACCGTTTCGCCGTGCTCGGCTTCGCCGCCGACGTCGAACGGGATGGCGAGCAGAACCAGCGAGAACCAGAAACCTGTCCGAATCAGAAAGCCCATGACGACGTTCCCTGGTGGGCCGGACGCAGACGCGCCCGGATGTGCTGCGTCACACTCTCGCAGCCACGCACCAAGATCCCATTGAAGGGAAGCGTGGGATTTGCAGGCGGTTCGCAACGAATTCGCAACGAATGCGGCACTGTCCAATACGCGTCAAATCGTAAGCAGTTCATAAACCTTAAATTAACTATGTAATTATCTGTAATTTAGGCATTTTTTGAATTGCACGGGCGTCAGGCCGCCGGCCGGCGCGGCGCCGGCCCTGCGATCGGCAAAACCCTCCGTTTACCATCGTCGGAAATGACCGGCAGCCGGGTCGGTACGAGCCGGTTTTCGGAGGTCCCGGCGGGCTGCCGGGGCGATGCTTTATTCATTCTTTAAAGGCTGAATGAGAGGGTCCGACAAAGACTCCCGATCCGCCAAGCGGACAGTTTCAGGTGCGTTGCGTTGAGTTCCATTGCCACCAGATATGGCGCGTTGATGGGGGCATTGGCCACCCGTTTCGACCGTCTGGCGGCCGCCTCCGCCGGGGAACGCGGCGAGCGGGACCTGCAGTGGCATGCCATCGCCCTGGCCCTCGGCGGGCCGTTGCTGGTTTCGGCATTCATCTGGATGGTCCTGCCGGCGATCGCCGGCATCGCCGCGACGCTGATCTTCACCTGCGTCTCCTTCGGCCTCGCGATCGCCATGACCCTGGTCGCGATGTCGGGCCGCGCGGCGATCGCCATCCAGGGAACCCTTGCCGTCGCGGCGGCGCAGCTCGCCGTTCTGATCTTCGCCTGCGGCGGCATCCAGTCGCCTGCGGCGGCGCTGCTGCTGGCGCTGCCCATCGAAGCCAGAATTGCCCATCGCGATCGGCCGCCCGTTGCACTGGCGCTGGCATTGATGGCGCTTTCCGCCCTTGGCGCCGCGGTGCTCGGCCATGGAGCGTCGGCTGTTCCCGTGGTCACCGGCTGGCATTGGCTGTTTCCGGCGATCTATGCGGTTCTCGTCGTCGCCAGGACGGGAATGCGGCGGCCCGCCGCCGCATCGGCGGCGCAACAGGCGTCCCCGCTCCTGGCCGATGTCGAGACGGACGCCCTCAGCCTGCGCCTTGCCGGCAATGGCGACGTTGTCGCGGTCGGCGAGGGCAGCGAAGCTATTGTCGGCATCGGCGCCGAGATGCTGGCAGGGACCGGCTTGTTCGAACGCATCCACGTCGCCGATCGGGTCGCGTTCCTCTGCGCCCTGGCGGACCTGCGCGACGGCGCGTCGGCGCGCCGCCTCGAATTGCGCCTCCGCGGCGTCGGGGACGGCGGCGGGCGCTACCGGCCGTTCCTGCTGCTGCTCCGGCCGATCCCGGCGCAGCCCCAGCCGGTCTTTGCCGGAGTGCTGCGCGATCACTCCGAGGTCGCGGGTCTGCGGGCCGCGCTGGCGGTCGCCGAGGAGGCGACGAAGGGGCTGGAGATCGCCAAGGGTCATTTCCTCGCCTCGGTCAGCCACGAGCTGCGCACGCCGCTGAACTCGATCATCGGCTTTTCCGACATGCTGATGTGCGAGGTGCATGGAAGCTTCGCCAATGAGCGGCAGAAGGAGAATGTCGGCATCATCCGCGAGGCGGGCCTGCACCTGCTGGGCGTGGTCAATTCGATCCTCGACGTTTCCAAGATCGAGGCCGGCAGCTATGCGATCACCCCCGAACCGTTCCGTCTGGACGACGCGGTCAGCCTGTGCTGCCAGATGATGCGGCTGCAGGCCGAAGGCAAGGCGGTGACGCTGAAGCCGGCGCTGCCGCAGGCGCTGGGGGAGGTGAACGCCGATCGCCGGGCCGTGCAGCAGATGCTGATCAACCTGATCTCGAACGCCGTCAAGTTCACGCCTGCCGGCGGAACCGTCGGCATCGGCGCGGCCAAGATCGGCCGGCGGCTGCATTTCTGGGTCAGCGACACCGGGATCGGCATCGCGGAGGCCGACCTGGAGCGGATCGGGCAGCCCTTTACGCAGATCCAGAACGACTATACGCGGCAATATGACGGTGTCGGGCTGGGCCTCGTGCTGGTAAAGGGACTGGTGAGCCTCCATGAAGGCACCATGTCCATCGACAGCGCGCTGGGCGCCGGCACGACGGTGACCATAACCCTTCCGATCGAGGGGCCGGCACGGGTGGAGGACGCGGGCCGCGGGGCCTACAGGATCAACGCGGAAACAGGGACCCATGGCACGTTCCGCAAAACAGGCTAGGCCGAAGCCGCCGCCGCCGCGCAGCAGCCGCGCCACCGGGTTGGCGGGCGCTGCCGGCGCGTGGGTCGGCCGCAACCCGGTTGCCGCCGGCATGACCACCGCGCTGCTCGTCGCGACCGCCTATGTCGGGGCGAACGCCTTGTTCTACCAGCCGCATTCGCATCGCGGGGCGCTGTTCGCCACCCGGCAGTTCGCGCGCGACGCGGCGCCGGCCAAGGTCGACGCGGAGCCGGAGACGACCTTCCTGATCGAGCGACCGATCGAGCCGGTCTCGGCGCCCGCCGCCGATCCGACGATCGAGAAGGTCCAGCGGATTCTCGCCGACCTGAATTTTTATGACGGCAAGCTCGACGGACTGCCGGGGCCGGCCACCAGCCGCGCCGTCGCCAGCTATCGCGGCAAGGTCGGCCTGCCGGCCGCCGCGGGCATCGACGGCGACCTGCTGATCCAGCTCGGCATACAGCCGACGACCTCGTCGATCGCGCCGTCGCCGGCGCCGCGCGGCAGGGCCGCCGGGGAGCCGCGGCCTGCCGAAACGACCGACCTCGTGCGCAAGATCCAGGCGGGCCTGAAGCAGTTCGGCAATTCGGGCATCGACATTGACGGCGTCGTGGGCCAGAAGACCAGGAACGGCGTGCGCGAGTTCCAGTCGATGTTCGGACTGCCGCAGGATGGCGAGCCGAGCCAGGCGGTCTATGCCAAGATGCGCGAAGTCGGCCTGGTCGACTGATCGGCCGATCGGGAGCCTGGTTCGACCGCCGGGCCGCGGCTTGAGGGTTCCGACATGCGCGTGACCTCCGACCTGTTCGTGTCAGCGCTGCTGCGCAGGGTCTTTTCGTCCGGTGGATACGGGGCGGTGGCGCGGCGCGGCGCGGCCGAGGCGGGCGCCGTCTTCCTCACCCTGCGGGACAGGACCGGCCTGGTGACGCTCTACGCCCCGGCGTCGCAGACCGATTATGGCGAGGGGCGCCCGGACGACCGACGCTTCGCGCTCGCCATGTCGGGCGAGGACGGGCAGGTCGAGGCACGCATCGAGAAGGAGCTCCGGTTCGATCCGGATGTCTGGGTGGTCGAGATCGAACCCGGATCGCTGCCGATCGGTGAGTTGCTGACGATCACGACGCCCTGAGGCCGGCCGCGCCGCGGCGGCGGCCGGGCGGCTCGCCGCGGGCATTGGCGGATTGCCACTGGATCCAGTTTGCGACCATCTCGAGCTTCCAGCCACGGACGCGTTCCCGCGCCGTCTCCGGATCGAGCGAGCGGAAGCGCTCGAGGAACAGGCGCACCGCCTCCGGATGGGGGAAATGGCCCGGCAGCGCCAGGGTGGCGAGCATGTAGGCCTGCTCCTCGCTCAGGTCGAGCGACCGGAATGCCGCGAGCAGCGAGGAGTCGCCGCCGGACGACAGCAGCGCGCGCGCCGTCGGCAGGTTGAGTGTCAGCGTGTCGGCGAGCGCGGTGGCCAGGAACATCTCGCTGCCGGTGAGGGCGGCGTCGCGCAGCTTGCGATAGGCCATGTCGCCGGGGCCCGCCTCGCCCTCGGGAACCTGGACGGTGTCCGCCCGCATCATGGCGCGCAGGCGATGCCTGACCGCTTCCGCAGCCTCTCCGAAGCCCGGCCGCTCGGCATTGGCCGCCGCGGTCGCCTCGCGCTCGGGGTGATCCGCGGGCCTGCTCTCATGGATCCTTGCGGTCGGCACGATCGAACCCTCCAGTGCGACGATCAGTTTCTGGATCGCCGGGTTGAGCCGCTTGCGGCGGCCGATGGCGCGGGCGTGGCCGATTCCGTGACGGCCGATCAGCGCGATGAGTTCGACATCGGTGAGGACGCGCGAGCGCACCAGCAGCGGCGCGGCGACGTCGACCGGCTCGTCCAGCAGCCTGCGGAACAGCCCGGCAGGCACGATCGCGCATTCCGACAGCGCCGCCGCGACGAATCTGCGGTCTTCGGTCGACACGAGATCGAACAGCGGCAGGGTCAGGTCGTCGAGCTGGGCGGCCTCGCGGCGCGACGGCCGCGTGATCGAGCAGAAGGCGGAGACGGATGCCCGGAACAGGCGCTCGGCCTTGCCGGAGTCACGCCTGACGACGATGTCGTGGAAGTCCGATACAGACACGGGAGCCGAACGCCTTACACATCACACGCACGGTTCCGACACAGCCGGTGCGGCCTGCGCCGATCGCCGGGACCAATGATCAACTTATCCGCAACTCGTTAGCAGCCTGTTAACTGCATGGTGGCCAAATTCCTGGTCGGAGGCGTTGCGTAGGTGCTCCCGGTTTCGAGAGGCAGGGCATGAGCAGCATTCTGAAATTCCGGCTGCGGAAGACGTCGGCGACGGCGACGCGCAGGCAGAACCCGACGGCAGCCAAGATCATCATCTTCCCGGGCGTGCGCTACGAGCGCACCGACGCCGCGGAAACTGGCGCGAAATGGGCGCCGACGGCATGGCTGGCGCTGCAGGGCAAGCCGCTACCCACCGTCTGACGGCACGGCTGGCGAACACGTCATCTCGCTGAAGAAGCGGGCGACCGTTTCGGTCCAGCTCGGGTCGGGGACGAAGGCGCGGACCAGCACGATGCCGTCGCGTGCCGCGACCTCGGCGAAGATCGAGCGGCCGGCCAGGTCCGGCATGTCGCGCCGCGCCTCGATCAACTGGTCCGTGCTGAGCACCACGAAGTCGAGCCCATGCGCCGTGGTGGAGCGGTCGTTCAGGCTGAAGATGTTGATTCCGTTCCGGTCGTAGACCGAGGCCGACCAGAAGGGAACGCTGACGGGACTATCCACCTGCAGGGGCCCGTTGCGCAGGTCGAAGCGGCAGGCCGCCGCCATGAACCCCGGATCCGGAGAGGCGAGGATCGGCTGATCGAGGAGCGGCTGCTCCCCAGCGCGCGCATCGACGCGGATCACCTCGTTCAGTCCGGAAATGCCGGCAAGCCGGGACCAGGCGCCACGCCCCGTCATGTGCGGCAGCAGCAGCAGCACGGCGATATGGACGATGCCGGCGCCGATCAGCCCGATCAGAACTGCGCGAAAGAGCCTAGCCACAATCCACCCGCACGATCGAGGGGAGGGCGACGTCGGAGAACTCCGTGCCGCCGGCGAGCGGCGTGTCGTAGAGGGTGAGGACCAGCACCATCCGCCCGGTGCCGGCGACGCCGAGCCAGTTGCCCGGTTCCGGCCTCGGCGACACCTCGACGCGGATCGTGCCGCCGTCGCCATAGAGCGCCACGTAGGAGTTGAGCGCCATGACCCGCCCGCCGGGCCCGGCGATCGGTCCGAACTGCGGGTCGTCCGCGTGCAGGGTCCACAGGCGTGCCGGCGGCATGCCCCCGGCGAGTCGATAGCGGCAGTCGCGCAGCAGCGGCCGGCCGTCGGCATCCTGGTCGGCGGAGAAGGTGAGGCCCTCGGCCTGGCCCAGCGGGAGCACTCCGTCGCGCGCCAACTGGGCCCGCGCATAGGGGTCGGACCCCGGCGAGCCGCGGTCCGGCAACGCCGTCCAGCCGCCGACGGAGACCACGCCGACCGTGTCGCGGGCATCGACCGCCAGCCAGGCGGAACCCGCGCCGCCGACGATCGCGATCGTCGCCGCAACCGCCGCCAGGGCAGCGGACCTCAGCATCGCCGCGGCGGCCGCGCCGGTCCGCTCGAACGGCGCGACGACGGCGTCCGGCCTGGCGTCACGGCAATCACAGCGCCGACAGCGTGTCGGGCGGGCGCGGCGCATCGCGGCGCGCCGCATCGTGCAGCGCCTGCGCCAGATCGCGCAGATATTGCGTCATGGCTCCCGACAGGATCGCAGGACGTTCCGCGGCTTCCGCGGCCAGTTCGGCCATGCGCAGCTTCTCGCTTTCCAGAGCCTTGGCGGCGATCGCCGGGTCGACGAAGGGGTGTTCGATCCCGGGGATCGGCCTGATCTCGGCGTTGCGGTGGGCGTAGGTCATCAGCCGCTGCCAGACCATGGCCGGCAGCGAGCCGCCGGTCATGTTGCGGCTCGGCCGGAAGTCGTCATTGCCGAGCCAGACCGCCGCCGTGTAGTTGCCGGTGAAGCCCACATACCAGGCGTCGCGATAGGACTGCGTCGTGCCGGTCTTGCCGGCCGAGCGGATGTTGGCAAGCGCGGCGCGGCGCGCCGTGCCGATCTCCGGGATCCGCACGAGGATCGAGTTCATGGCCGCGACCGCCTGCTCGGAAAGGACGCGGACGGGCTTCGGCGCGTCGCGCTCCCAATCCCATGCCACGTCGCCCGAATGGGTGAGGATCTGGGTGATGCCGTGGCGGGTTCCGGCAAAGCCGCCATCGGCGAAGACGTTGTAGCCGGTCGCCTGGTCCATCACGGTCATGCCGGATGTCCCCAGCACCATGGTCTTGTGGCCGTTGAGCGGCGATTCCACGCCCATCGCCTTTGCCAGCTCGACGATGGGCGTCAGCGACAGATGGTCCTTCGCCAGCCGCACGGGCACCGTGTTGACCGATTTGATCAGCGCCGTGGACAGCGTCATCTTGCCCGAGAACGAACGGCCGTAGTTTTTGGGCATCCAGCCGTTCCAGTTGATCGGGCCGTCGGAGATCACCGAGTCCGGCGTGAAGCCGTGCTCCATGGCGGTGGCATAGACATAGGGCTTGAAGGACGAACCGGTCTGGCGCAGCGCCCTGGTGGCGCGGTTGAACTGGCTCTCGCCATAGTCGCGGCCGCCGACCACGGCGCGCACCGAACCGTTGGTGTCGAGCACGACGATGGCGCCTTCGGTGACGCCGTATTCGGTGCCGTGCTGGCGAAGGTTGAACTCCAGCGATTCTTCGGCCGCCCGCTGGATGTCGAGGTCGATCGTGGTTCGCGCCACCATGGAGCGCACGCCGATCTGCCGGCCGATGCGGCGCGCCTCGTCGAAGGCGAAGTCGAGGAAATAGTCGGGGCTCTTGATCTTGCCGCGGTCCACCACGTCTGCCGGATGCAGGCGGGCGGGCAGCACCTGGCCTTCCGTCATGAAGCCGGCGTCGACGAGGTTGGACAGCACCACGTTGGCGCGCGCCCGCGCCGCCGGCAGGTTGATATGCGGTGCGTATCTGGCGGGGGCCTTGAACAGGCCGGCGAGCATGGCCGCCTCGGCGAGCGACAGGTCCTTGACCTGCTTGCCGAAATAGAAATCGGCCGCGGCGGCGATGCCGAACGTGCCGCCACCCATATAGGCCCGGTCGAGATAGAGCTGGAGGATCTCCTTCTTCGACAGATTGGCCTCCAGCCACAGGGCCAGGAAGGCCTCGTTGATCTTGCGTTCGACCGTCCGTTCGTTCGAAAGGAACAGATTCTTGGCGAGCTGCTGGGTGATGGAGGACCCGCCCTGGACCACCGAGTTGGCGCGCACGTTTTCCGACAGCGCCCGCAGCAGTCCGAGGATGTCGATGCCGTAATGCTCGAAGAAGCGGCGGTCCTCCGTCGCCAGGACGGCCTTGACGACATGGTCGGGCAGTTCGTCGACCGGGATGGACTCGCGCTGGATGATGCCGCGCCGGCCGATCTCGTTGCCGGCCCGGTCGAGGAAGGTGACGGCGAAATCGTCCTGCATCCGCCAGTCGTGCTTGGTTTCCTCGAATGCCGGCATGGCGAGTGCGAGCAGCACCACCGAGCCGGCGGCCCCCATGGTGAATCCTTCGCTGGCGACTTCCACCAGGCCGCGACGCCAGCCTTCGACGCGGAAGCGGCGGAAGAAGACGGTGACCTCTTCCCAGGCCTCGCGCAGGCGGAACCCGGCGTCGTAGACCGAGGAATCGATCCATGCGTCGAGAGCGAGCAGCCTGCCCGCCATCGGCGTCCTGGGTTTGCGCGACTGCTTCGGGTCGTCCACCAAGGGCGTCCCACTCCCACCTTTCGTCTTGCCTGCCGTCCCTTGCAGGCGCACCGGGCGAACCGGAGCGCGGACTCTCCACCCGGCATCGGACCGAATCAAGGCGAGGCCGGTCAACAGAGAAGGATCGCAGACGGTATGGTTAATGGGAAGGTAAGGAATCGCCGGCACGATTGGCCCGTGTCTGCCGTCCGCGGTTGATCGGCGACACGCGGTGGCACAAGCATTCCGGCAGGCTGGGCGACCCTTCGGGGCGGGTCGCCGAACGCGTCGGGACGGCGGTCCGCCCGACATCCGTTAATGCAATTTTAGCAACTATTTGACTAAATATACATGGAATACTGCGCAGGGTCCGTAGAGGCGCTCCTGCCGGGAAAACATGAGTGCCGCCCCACGATTTCGGGGCGTTTGCGTAAACAGGCCCGGAGCGGGACGGTTTGTCCCGAAAGCATGAAGCGCCTCCGCCGCCCGGCTCCTGACTGCGAGCCATGATCCACGTCGCATGAAACGAGTCCTGCGGGGACTGGGCCGGCTGCCGGATCGGCAGGCACGGACCGACCTCTGGCGAAGCGTATGCGTTGCCGGCCGATACGATCGGTCTGCGAGCCCGGGTTTGAGGGTGGCGTGGCGGAAGCATGACATTTGTATTCGAGCAACGCTGAAGGCGCCCCATGACCTCGATCGTTTCCTCCCTGTCAGTCGCCCAGATCCGGACGATGTCGACCACGACGATCGCGGCGCTCAACGAGGAGGACATCGCGGCGCTCGACACCAAGCAGGTGAATGCGCTGAGCGCGACGCAGGTCGCGGCGCTCGAGACGGACGATTTCGACGCCTTCAGCGAAGACCAGCTCGGCGCCATCTCCGCGACGGCGATCAAGGGACTGACCGCCGACCAGCTCGCCGTGCTCGACTCCAGCAAGATGTCGAGCTTCGGCAAGACGCAGATCGCCGCC
This sequence comes from Rhizobiaceae bacterium, assembly GCA_019635715.1. Taxonomy (GTDB): domain Bacteria; phylum Pseudomonadota; class Alphaproteobacteria; order Rhizobiales; family Rhizobiaceae; genus Kumtagia. Next base: position 12,154 of record JAHBYY010000036.1, read on the forward strand.
TTCAGCGCGACGCAGATCGGCGCGCTGAGCACCGAGCAGATCGAAGCGCTCGATGCCGAGCAGATCGGCGCGCTCAGCGCCGCGCAGCTCGGCGCTCTCGGCGCCGACGACATCGCCGAGTTCAGCGCGGACGAGGTCGCGGCGATCAGCGCCAAGGCGATCAACGGACTGTCGAACGCCGCGGTCGCGGCCCTCTCGGAAGATCAGTTGGCGGCTGTCACCACGGCGCAGATCGCCGGCCTGAAGGCGAGCCAGGTCGCGTCGCTGACGACCGACCAGATCAGTGCCTTGTCCACCGACCAGATCGGCGCACTGAGTGCCGCGCAGGTGGCGGCGCTGACGACAGACCAGATCGGCGCGCTTTCCACAGATCAGATCGGCGCGATCAATGTGAAGTCGATCGCCGGCCTGACCGCGACCCAGGTCGGCGCGCTGTCGACCGACCAGGTCGGTGCGCTCGGCACCACGCAGATCGCGGCGCTGAGCGCCACCCAGCTCGGGGCGCTCGGCGCCGACGACATCGCCGAGATTTCGGCCGACGGCATCGCGGCGATCAGCACCAAGTCGATCTCCGGCCTGACCACGGCGGCGGTCGCCGCCCTGTCGGAAGATCAGCTCGGCGCGCTTTCCATCGGCCAGGTCGCAGCCATGAAGACCACGCAGGTGGCGGCCCTGACGACCGACCAGATCGAATTCCTGTCGACCGATCAGGTCGGCGCCCTGACGGCGACCCAGGTGGCCTCGCTGACGCTCGGACAGGTCGGCGCGCTGTCGACCGACCAGGTGGGCGCCATAAGCGCCAAGGCGGTCGCCGGCCTGACGACGGCGCAGGTCGGGGCGCTGACCACCGACCAGGTGGGCGCGCTCGGCACCACCCAGATCGCCGCGCTGAGTGCGGCCCAGATCGGCGCGCTGGGCGCCGACGACATTGCCGAGATTTCCGCCGACGGCATCGCCGCGATCAGCACCAAGGCGATCTCCGGCATGTCGACGGCCGCCGTCGCGGCGCTGTCGACCGACCAGCTTGCGGCGGTCACCAATGCCCAGGTCGCCGCGCTGAAGACGACGCAGGTCGCGGCCTTGACCACCGACCAGATCGGCGACCTGTCGACCGGCCAGGTCGGCGCGCTGAGTGCCGCGCAGGTGGCGGCGCTGACCACCGGCCAGGTCGGCGCCCTGTCGACCGACCAGATCGGCGCGATCAATGTGAAGTCGATCGTCGGCCTGACGGCGGCGCAGGTCGGCGCGCTGTCGACCGACCAGGTCGGCGCCCTCGGTACCACGCAGATCGCCGCGCTGAGCGCCGCCCAGCTCGGCGCGCTCGGCGCCGACGACATTGCCGAGATCTCCACCGACGGCATCGCCGCGATCAGCACCAAGTCGATCTCGGGGCTGACCACGGCGGCGGTCGCCGCGCTTTCGGAAGATCAGATCGGTGCCCTCACCACCGCCCAGATGGCCGCGCTGAAGCCGACCCAGGTCGCGGCGTTCACCACCGACCAGATCGAATTCCTGTCGACCGACCAGATCGGGGCGCTCGGCGCTTCGCAGGTTGCGGCGCTGACCACCGGCCAGATCGGTGCCCTGTCGACCGACCAGATCGGCGCCATCGGCGCCAAGTCGATCGTCGGCCTGACGGCGGCGCAGGTCGGCGCGCTGTCGACCGACCAGGTCGGCGCGCTCGGCACGACGCAGATCGCCGCGCTGAGCGCCACGCAGCTCGGGGCGCTCGGTGCCGACGACATTGCCGAGATCTCCGCCGACGGCATCGCGGCGATCAGCGCCAAGGCGATCTCCGGGCTGACCAGCGACGCTGTGGCGGCGCTGTCCACCGACCAGTTGGCGGCAGTCACGACGGCCCAGATCGCCGCCCTGAAGACCACGCAGGTGGCGGCGCTGACCACCGATCAGGTCGGCGATCTGTCGACGGACCAGGTCGGCGCGCTGTCGGCCGCCCAGGTCGCGGCGATGACGCTGGATCAGGTCGGCGGACTGTCGACCGACCAGATCGGCGCGATCAACGTGAAGTCGATCGTCGGCATGACGACGGCGCAGGTCGGCGCATTGTCGACCGACCAGGTCGGCGCGCTGGGAACGACCCAGATCGCGGCGCTGAGCGCCGCTCAGGTGGGTGCGCTGGGCGCCGATGACATCGCGGAGATTTCGGCGGACGGCATCGCGGCGATCAGCACCAAGGCGGTCTCCGGCCTGTCGAACGCCGCCGTCGCGGCCCTCTCGGAGGATCAGGTCGGCGCCGTGACCACGGCCCAGATCGCTGCGATGAAGACCACGCAGATCGCGGCGCTGACGACGGACCAGATCGGCTTCCTGTCCACCGACCAGGTCGGGGCCCTGAGCGCCGCGCAGGTCGGTGCGCTGACGACGAGCCAGATCGGCGCGCTGTCGACCGACCAGATCGGTGCGATCAGCGTCAAGTCGGCGGTCGGATTGACCGCCGCGCAGATCGGCGCGATGACCACCGAGCAGGTCGAGGCGATCAGCGAGGAGCAGGCCGGGGCCTTCAGCGCCGCCCAGCTCGGGGCATTGGGCGCCGACGACATCGCCGAGTTCACCGCCGAGGAGATCGGGGCGATCAGCACCAAGGCGATCTCCGGCCTGTCGACCGCCGCGGTGGCGGCCTTGTCCGAGGACCAGATCGGTGCGCTGACGACGGGGCAGGTCGCGGCCCTGAAGACGACGCAGGTTGCCGCCTTCACCGCCGACCAGATCGAGTTCCTCTCCACCGACCAGATCGGCGCGCTGAGCGCCGCGCAGGTGGCGGCCCTGACCACCGACCAGATCGGCGCCATGAGCCCCGAGCAGGTCGGGGCGATCAGCGCCAAGGCGATCGTCGGCCTGACGACGACGCAGATCGGCGCGCTATCGACCGACCAGATGGAAGCGTTCGGCACGGCGCAGATCGCCGCGCTCAGCGCCACGCAGGTCGCCGCGATCGGGGCGGATGACATCGCAGAATTCTCCGCCGACGAAATCGCCGCGACGAGCACCAAGGCGATCTCCGGCCTGTCGGCCGACGCCATCGCGGCGCTGAGCACCGAGCAGCTTGCGGCGGTCACGACGGCGCAGATCGCGGCCCTGAAGACGACGCAGGTCGCCGCCTTGACCACCGACCAGATCGGCGACCTCTCCACCGACCAGATCGGCGCGTTGAGCGCGGCGCAGGTCGCGGCGCTGACCACCGGCCAGATCGGCGCGCTCTCGACCGACCAGGTTGGCGCAATCAGCGCCAAGGCGATCGTCGGCCTGACCACGGCGCAGATGGGGGCGTTGTCGACCGACCAGGTCGGGGCGCTCGGCACCACGCAGATCGCGGCACTCAGCGCCGCGCAGATCGGCGCGCTCGGCGATGACGACATCGCCGAGATCTCGGCCGACGGCATCGCGGCGATCAGCACCAAGGCGATCTCCGGCATGTCGAACGCCGCCGTGGCCGCGCTCTCGGAAGACCAGCTTGAGGCGGTCACGACGGCGCAGGTCGCGGCGCTGAAGGCCAGCCAGGTGGCGGCCCTGACCGCCGGCCAGGCGGGCCTGCTGTCGACCGATCAGGTCGGTGCCTTGTCGTCGGCGCAGATCGCCGCGATGACGCTGGCCCAGGTCGGCGAACTGTCGACCGACCAGATCGGCGCCATCAGCGCCAAGGCCATCGTCGGGCTGACCACGGCTCAGGTCGGCGCACTGTCGACCGACCAGGTCGGGGCGCTCGGCACCACCCAGATCGCGGCGTTGAGCGCCGCGCAGATCGGTGCGCTGGGCGCCGACGACATCGGAGAAATCTCGGCGGACGGGATCGCCGCGATCAGCACCAAGTCGATCTCCGGCCTGACCAGCGACGCCGTGGCGGCCCTGTCCACCGACCAGCTCGCCGCCGTGACGACGGCGCAGGTCGCGGCATTGAAGACCACGCAGGTGGCGGCGCTGACCACCGACCAGATCGGCGACCTGTCGACTGGCCAGGTCGGCGCACTGACCGCCGCGCAGATCGCCGCGATGACCCTGGCGCAGGTGGGCGAACTGTCGACCGACCAGGTCGGGGCGATCAACGCGAAATCGATCGTCGGCATGACCACGGCGCAGGTCGGCGCGCTGTCGACCGACCAGGTCGGGGCGCTGGGCACGACCCAGATCGCAGCGCTGAGCGCCGCCCAGGTGGGCGCGCTTGGCGCCGACGACATCGCCGAGATTTCCGCCGACGGCATCGGCGCGATCAGCACCAAGGCGATCTCCGGCCTGACCAACGACGCAGTGGCGGCCCTGTCCACCGACCAGCTCGCGGCCGTCACGACGGCACAGGTCGCGGCGCTGAAGACTACGCAGGTTGCGGCGCTGACCACCGACCAGATCGGCGACCTGTCGACCGACCAGGTCGGGGCGTTCAGCGCCGCGCAGGTGACGGCGATGACCACCGACCAGATCGCCGCGCTGACCACGGATCAGGTCGCCGCGATCAACGTGAAGTCGGTCGTCGGCCTCACCTCGGCGCAGATCGAGGCGATGTCGGCCGACCAGACCGAGGCGCTGACCTCGGCGCAGATCGCCGCGCTGAACGGCGACCAGATCGGCGCGATGGAGACGGAGGACCTCGCCGGCTTCTCGACCGACGACATCGCCGCGATCAGCACCAAGGGCCTGGCCGGGCTGACGGCGGACGACATCACCGGCCTCAGCGACGACCAGGTGCAGGCCTTCACCACCACCCAGGTGCAGGCGATGAACTCGGCGCAGGTCGCGGCGGTGATCGCGGCCTATCAGGATATTTGACGCCCGGCTGAGGATGTCCGGTCATGGGGAAAAAGTCCTAGGAAAATTATCCTTGACACCGTGACGGTCCTCAGCTAGGATTTCTCCATCCTCGGAAGTGTGCCCAACGCGGCAGCGCATCCGATCATAGCAGCGAAAGCGCCGCCGGTGACATCCGCGCGGCGTTTCTGTTTCGGTTTCTGCGGATCGACCTGGAGACTTCGATGGCGGCGTCCGGCGACCCGGCCAAGTGGGAGGCGCTGCGCGCCCTTCGTTGCGAGGCGCCGGCGACCTACGCCCGTCTGGCAGCGGCAGGCGGCGTGGCCGAGATCACCGTCAGGCGGCGCGCCAAGGCGGAGAATTGGCCGGCGCTGCGACGAATCGCGGATCGCGGGGTATCAGCGACGGTTGTCGCGCCGGAGCCTGCTCCCGCGGCGGCTGCGCTGGAAGATGCTGCGACGACCTGCGTCGCGCCCATTCGCCGCCGCAGGCCGACATTGGCGGCCGCCGTGGCCGGCCAGATCGAAGCCATCCTGGCCGACGCGGAGACCGGCAGGCTCGACAAGGGACGCGTCGACGCGGTCCTGTCGATGATCCGCATGAACGACGAGGCCGCGAAGCTGCGGCCGCAGAAAACCAAGAAAAAGACAATGAGAAGCGATGACCAAATCGCCGACACGATGCGACGCATCGACGAGAGAATTGTTGAACTGGCTGTGGGACTGGCAGAGAGGATGGGCACGAAGGTCGATCCGGGATGACCATGCCGAGCCGGTTCTCGCGGGATGGTTCGGCAAAGCGCGGATCGCCCAGTATCCGCTGGGGCTGAAGGCGCCGACCTGGCTGGTGATCGGCGGGCGCGGCGCCGGAAAGACGCGGCTCGGTTCGCAATGGGTGAACGGGCTGGTCGGCGCGACGCCGCCCTTCTCCGACACGAAGCATTTCCGCATCGCGCTGGTCGGCGAAACGCTGGGCGACGTGCGCGAGGTGATGGTCGAAGGGCCGTCCGGGATCGTGGCGGTCTCGGGCGCAGAGAGGCCACGCTACGAGGCCAGCCGCCGCCGGCTGCTGTGGGAAAGCGGCGCGGTGGCGCAGGCCTTCTCCTCGGAGGATCCCGAAAGCCTGCGCGGACCGCAGTTCGAGGCGGCCTGGTGCGACGAACTGGCCAAGTGGCGCAACCCCGATGCGACCTGGGACATGCTGCAGTTCGGGCTCCGGCTGGGGGCGCGGCCGAGGCAACTGGTGACAACGACTGCCCGGCCGATCCCTCTGCTCAAGCGGCTGCTCAACGACCGCGATGTCGACGTGACGAGGATGCGCACGACGGAGAACGCCGCGAATCTGGCGCCCGGGTTCCTCGCCCAAGTCGAGGAGCGCTATGGCGGTACGCGGCTCGGGCGGCAGGAACTGGATGGCGATCTGATCGAGGACCGCGAGGACGCGCTGTGGTCGCGGGCCGCGATCGAAGCGGCGACGCTGGCACATCCGCCGGAACTGGGCCGCATCGTGGTGGCTGTGGACCCGCCGGCCTCGTCGCGCCGCACCTCGGATGCCTGCGGCATCGTCGCCGCGGGTCTCGACGGGCAGGGCAGGGCGGTGGTGATCGCCGACGCGACGGTTCGCGGGGTGCGGCCGATGCAGTGGGCCGGCTGTGCGGTCGGCCTGTTTCATCGCCTCGGGGCGGACTGCGTCGTCGCGGAAGTGAACCAGGGCGGCGACATGGTCGCCGAGATCATCCGGGCGGTGGACCCGGGCGTGCCGGTGCGCGCCGTGCGGGCGCGGCGCGGCAAATGGCTGCGCGCCGAACCCGTCGCCATGCTCTACCAGCAGGGCAGGGTGCTGCACGCCGGCCGGTTCGCGGCACTCGAAGACGAGATGTGCGACTTCGGCACCGACGGCCTGTCGGGCGGACGCTCGCCGGACCGCGTCGACGCCCTGGTCTGGGCAGTGAGCGAGCTGATTCCGGGCGGAGCGGGCGAGCCGAAGATCAGGGCAGTAGGGCAGTAGGGCAGTAGGGCAGTAGGGCAGTAGGGCAGTAGGGTATTACTGCCGTCTCAGAGAATTTTCTTCGCTTCGGACACCCGCAGGAATTTCCCTACTCCCCTACTCCCCTACTCCCCTACTGCCATATCTCAACCGGGAACGATCCGATGATCTGGACACTACCCTGGCGCCGCTCCGGCCGGGGCGCCGATGCGCGCCCGGAACGCAAGGCGGAGAGCGGCTTCATCGCGCTGCACCTGCAGGGCGAGGCGAGCTGGACGCGGCGCGACTATGCCACCCTGTCGCGCGAAGGCTTCATGCGCAACCCTGTGGTGCACCGGGCGGTGCGCCTGATCGCCCAGGCGGCCTCGGCGGTGCCGCTGGTGCTCTACGAGGGCGCGGCGGAGGTGACGGGACATCCGCTCCTGGCATTGCTGGATCGCCCGAACGCCAGGCAGGCCGGCGCGAGCTTTCTCGAAGCGCTCTACGGACACCTGCTGATCGCCGGCAACGCCTATGTCGAGCTGACCGAGGCCGGCCCGGAGCTGCGCGAGCTGCATCTGCTGCGGCCCGACCGCACCGCGGTCCTGGCGGATGCACAGGGCTGGCCGGCCGCACTCGAGCACCGGGTCGGCACCGGCCGGCGGGTGGTGCCGCTCGGCGCGGGAAGCGGGCTGCATCTGGCGCTGTTCCACCCGCTCGACGACCAGTGCGGGTTTCCGCCGCTGGAGGCGGCGCTGATGGCGCTCGACACGCACAATGCCGCCGGCCGCTGGAACAAGGCGCTGCTCGACAATTCGGCGCGGCCCTCCGGCGCGCTGGTCTATGCGCCGAAGGACGGCGGCAATCTGAGCGCCGACCAGTTCGACCGGCTGAAGACGGAGCTGGAGGAGGGCTATTCCGGCGCGAGCCGCGCCGGGCGGCCGCTGCTGCTGGAAGGTGGGCTGGACTGGAAGACGATGGGCCTGTCGCCCAAGGACATGGACTTCATCGAGGCGAAGAACGGGGCGAGCCGCGACATCGCGCTGGCCTTCGGCGTGCCGCCGATGCTGCTCGGCATACCTGGCGACAACACCTACGCCAACTACCAGGAGGCCAACCGGGCCTTCTACCGCATGACCGTGCTGCCGCTGGTGGCGCGGATCGTGCGGGAATTCTCGGTCTTCCTCGCGCCGTCGTTCGGGGCGGACCTGCGCCTCTGGTACGACGCCGACCAGGTCGAGGGGCTGGCGGCCGAGCGCGAGGCGCTGTGGGCGCGGGTGTCGGCGGCGGATTTCCTCAGCGACGATGAGAAGCGCGAGGCGGTGGGTTATGCGCCGCGCGGCGGGCTGCACAGCAAGGCAGGTTGTCGCACGGATCAGCCGCGAGTGCTCGCTGGCAATCCGGACGGGGGACAATGAACAGAGGAGAGCGGCGCGCCCGCGGCTTCGGATCAATCATCTGGAGAAGACGTTCGCGTCGCACAATCGGTTCAAATTGATCTGCTCGCGGAGGAACAAATCGGCGGGCATACGATCCGATCGCATGTTGGTAGAAGTCCGGGAGAACTACTTCGGCGGGTTCGAGGGGAGCGATATTTTGGTTTGTTTGAAACGATCGTGCGCTACCGCGATGGGTCATTCCCGTCGATTCAAGCCGCAAGCAAACTGGTGAGCGCAACCATCTCCAAAAATCCGGAAGTCGTACATGCGGTTGCGACCGGTGTTGTCGCGAGAGAGTTCATTACGGCAAATTTTTTGTCGAAGACGGGAATAGAGGCGTTCCGGCGGGGGCCATTTGAGCAGCCCTATATTAGAGATACATTCGGCGTCGGAGTGGTCATAGCTCACGATCCCGGAAGTCCCAAAGGTTATCGCATCGTAACCGCCTATCCGAGGAATGATTGATACCATGGCAATCCCGAATGAATTTCGCCGGCTCGCCAGCATGATGCATCAGGATATAGATCTATCCATCTCCATGAAAGATGAGATGGAGGTTGTCCGATACCTGGCAGGCAGTCTCAGAAAAGGCGACGCCGATTCGGTCCGACGTTTCCTGGAAGAGTTACTTCTATCCGAGCGCAGCAATGATGATTTGACCGCCATTTGGGCCGAAGCCGGCTCGGATTGGCATGTGTCCGGAAACGGCATTCGGCGTTTGCTGAGCATGCTTCGCGATCATCTGGGCGACGAGGCCCGCTGAGCGGCGAGGTCGACTTGCGGAAGATTCTCACCCTGGCCGGCATGGGCGACGCCAATCTGATGTGATCCGGCAAAAGATACTCTCCTTGGTGACGCGTTGACACCGGAAGCTACCGAACGATGCAAGGGAAGAGATCGCGTCGCGCTGCCTTTTCCCATCGAGGCGGGCTTGGCGAGCCGTGAAGGCTGCCGCAGCTTAAACTCCACCGGAAGCCACGAGATGACGGACATTTCCGACGCGGCCTGGCTCTGGCTCGCCAAGGGCGCCGGCGCGGTCGCCGGTTCGGCGATCTCGCTCGCCTACATCCTGCCCTCCGGCCGGCGCGAGGCGGCGGCGCGCTTCGCGGTCGGCCTGGTCTGCGGGATGGTGTTCGGCGGCACGGCCGGGCTGAAGATCGCCACCGAACTCGGCATCGAGAAGACGATCGGCGCCGGCGAGATGGCGCTGATGGGCGCGGCGGCGGCCAGCCTGTTCGCCTGGTGGGCGCTGGGCTTCGCGCTCCGGACGCTCGCCGCCGGCGGGCTCGCCCGCCTCCTCGGCACAAGGAAAGTCAGATGAGGCCAGCAATGCACGAAAGCGAACGGAAATTCGTCGACCTGGTGCTGGGCGACGTCGATGCCGACGGCAGCTTCAGCGGCTATGCCAGCCTGTTCGGCGCGATCGACCTCGGCAGGGACATGGTGATGCGCGGCGCCTTCGCCCGCTCGCTGCGCGAGCGCGGCCCGGCCGGCATCCGCATGCTCTACCAGCACGATCCCGCGGCTCCGATCGGCATCTGGACGGAGCTGCGCGAGGACGCGCGCGGCCTGTTCGTCAAGGGCCGGCTGGCCGGCGACGTCGCCAAGGCCCGCGAGGTGCTGTCGCTGATGCGCGAACGGGCGCTCGACGGGCTGTCGATCGGGTTCCGGACGGTGCGGGCCCGCAAGGATGCGCGCACCGGGGTGCGGCAGATCCTGGAGGCCGATCTCTGGGAGATCTCCGTGGTGACTTTTCCGATGCTGCCCGGCGCACGGGTCGAGACGGTGAAGGGGCTGCCCACGATCAGGACATTCGAACGCTGGCTCACGCGGGACGCGGGGCTGACGCGCGGCGAGGCCCGGGCGGTGATCGCCAGGGGCTATGCCAGCCTCGCGGCGGAGCGGGACGCCGCCGCGGGAACGACCGAACGCCTGCTGGGGGCGATCTCCGAGGCGACCCGCATGATCAGCAACAAGAGGACATCGCAACCATGACGGTACAGCACGGCCCGCAGGGGCTGGAAACCAAGTCGGCCGAACCGGCCGAACTCACCGAGGCCTTCGGCGAGTTCATGTCGACCTTCCAGGCGTTCCGCGAGGCCAACGACGAGAAGCTGGCGCAGCTCGACCGGCGGCTCGGCGCCGATACGGTGACGACCGACAAGGTCGAGCGCATCTCCAGGGCGCTGGACGAGCAGAAGCGCGCGCTCGACGAACTGTCGCTCAAGCGCGTGCGGCCGCCGCTCGGAGGCAGCGAGCGGCGCAACGGCAGTGCGGAGCACAAGGCCGCCTTCGACGCCTATCTGCGCAGCGGCGACGAGCGCGGCATGCGCGGCCTCGACGTCAAGGCGATGAGCTACGGCTCGGGTCCGGACGGCGGCTATCTGGTGCCGGACGAAGTCGAGACGGAGATCGGCCGGCGCCTGGCGCTGATCTCGCCGATCCGCTCCATCGCCTCGGTGCGGCAGGTGTCTTCCGCCGTGCTGAAGAAGCCGTTCTCGATCTCCGGCCCGGCGGTCGGCTGGGTGGCCGAGACGGCGTCGCGGCCGCAGACCAATGCCCCGGCGCTCGACGAGCTGCAGTTCCCGACGACCGAGCTCTACGCCATGCCGGCGGCGACGCAGACGCTGCTCGAAGACGCGGTGGTCGACCTCGACAGGTGGATCGCCGCCGAGATCGAGACCGCCTTCGCCGAGCAGGAAGGCACGGCCTTCGTCACCGGCAACGGCACCAACAAGCCGAAGGGGTTCCTCGCCTACACCAAGGTCGCCGAAACGAGCTGGAGCTGGGGCAATATCGGCTATGTCGCCACCGGCGTCGCCGGGGCGCTGCCGGCGAGCAACCCGTCCGACGTGCTGATCGACACGGTCTACGCGCTGAAGGCCGGCTACCGGCAGAACGCCAACTGGGTGATGAACAGAAAGACCCAGGCGGCGATCCGCAAGCTGAAGGATGCCGACGGCAACTACCTCTGGCAGCCGCCGGCGGCTGCCGGCCAGCGCGCGCTGCTGATGGGCTTCCCGGTCGTCGAGGCCGAGGACATGCCGAACGCCGCGACCGACGCCACGCCGATCGCCTTCGGCGACTTCGCCCGCGGCTATCTGGTGGTCGACCGGACCGGCGTGCGGGTGCTGCGCGATCCCTACTCCGCCAAGCCCTACGTGCTGTTCTACACGACCAAGCGCGTCGGCGGCGGGGTGCAGGACTTCGACGCGATCAAGCTGCTGAAATACGGCGAGTCGTGAGATCGCGCGCGGCGATGCCCGCGCTTCGCAAGACTTGTCGACCCGCGGCCCCGCTCCCTCCCGGCGGGGCCGCTTCCATTTCCGGAGGTCATGACCACGATGGCACTGTTCCGAACCGTCGAGCCGGCGGCCGAGCCGGTGACGCTCGCCGAGGCCAAGGCGCATCTGAGGCTGGACGGCACGGCCGAGGACGATCTGCTCGCCGGCCTGATCCGCGCCGCGCGCGAGGATCTGGAGCGCGCGGCCGGGCTGGCGCTGATCGACCAGCACTGGCGGCTGACGCTCGATGCGGTTCCGCGACACGACACGCTGCTCATCGCGCGCCACCCGGTGCGCGAGATCGTCGCCGTCACCGCCTATGGCAGCGAGGGCGAGGCATCGCTGGTGCCGGCCGACGACTATTTCGCGGACCTCGTGTCGCGACCGGCCCGGCTGCACTTTGCAAGGCGGCCGCCGCCCGGGCGGTGCATGAACGGGCTGGAGGTGGATTTTCGTGCCGGCTTCGGCGAGGCCGGCACCGACGTTCCCGACCTGCTGCGTCGCGCCGTCCTGCTGCTCGCGGCGCACTGGTACGAATTCCGCGCCGGTTTCGGTCCGGACGAGCAGCCGGTTTCCTATCCACCGGCCTATGAGCGGATGATCGCCACCTGGCGCGACAGGCGGCTCTAGATGCGGATCGTGTTCGTCGATCCGGGCGCGCTGCGCCGCGAAATGGTGCTGATGGCGCCTGTCACCACCGCCGACGGCAGCGGTGGCCATGAACTGACCTGGGTGGAGGAGGCGACCGTGTACGGCATGATCGAGCCGGTCTCGCAGGAAAGCCGGTTCGGCGCCGGACAGATGCGTGAAAGCCATACCCACCGTATCACGATCCGCCACAGGGCGGGTGTCGCCAGCGGCATGCGGCTGGTGCGCCAGTCGCGGATCTTCGAGATCCTGACTGTCCACGACCCCGACGAGACCGGGCGCTACCTGGTCTGCCGAGCGAAGGAGCGGGATCTGTGAAGCTGATGTTCAGATTGACGCTGGACGGCATGATCCGTGCCCTGAGGCTGCGCGCCCATGCGCTGGCCGACCGTCTCGACGACGACGCGCCGCCGCGCTCGACAGAACCCGCCGGCGCGGCGTCGCGGCAGCGGCGGGGACGCTCGCCGCGCCGCAGGGAGGCAGACAATGACAGCCGCCGCGCTTGAACTGCAGAAGGCGATCTTCGGACTGCTTTCCAACGATGCGGCGCTCGGCGCCCTGCTGGGCGGCGGCAAGGTCTACGACCATGCGCCGGCCGACGTCGCATTCCCCTACATCACCTTCGGGCGCACCAGCCTGTTCGACTGGAGCACCGACACCGACACCGGCTCCGAACAGCTATTCTCCATCCATGTCTGGTCGAAGCGCTCGGGCAAGCGCGAGACGCTCCGCATCATGGAGGCCGCGCGGGCTGCGCTCGACGGAGCCGGGCAGGCGCTGGAGGGATATCGGCTGGTGCTGCTGCGGCTCGAGGACGCCGATGCGCGCTACGACGAGGCGCAGGCCGTGCATCACGGAACGTTGCGGCTGCGTGCGCTGATCGAACCGGCCGACTGAGGCCGACGCAAACCACATCCACAGAGGAGGGCGGCATGGCCGCACAGAAGGGCAGGGACCTGCTGCTCAAGATCGACACCAATGGGCTCGGCAGCTTCGCCACGGTGGCCGGGCTGCGAACCAAGCGCCTGGCCTTCAACAGCCAGGCGGTGGACATCACCGACGCGGATTCGGCCGGGCGCTGGCGCGAGCTGCTGGCCGGCGCGGGCGTGCAGCGCGCCTCGCTGAGCGGGTCGGGCATCTTCAAGGATGCGGCGAGCGACGGTTCGATCCGCAGCCGCTTCTTCTCGGCCGAGATCGTCGACTGGCAGCTCGCCATCCCGGATTTCGGCACCGTCGAAGGGCCGTTCCAGATCACCGCGCTGGAATATTCGGGAAACCACGACGGCGAGGTCACCTTCGAGATCGCCCTGGAATCGGCAGGCGCCGTCAGCTTCGCGGCGGCGTCATGACGGCGAACCGCAGACGCGGCGAGATCGAGGCCGAGCTCGACGGCCGAGCCTACCGGCTGTGCCTGACGCTGGGTGCGCTGGCGGAACTGGAGAGCGCCTACGGCGCCGAGGATCTGGCAGCGCTGGTCGACCGCTTCGCGACGGGCCGGCTCGCCGCGCACGACCTGGCGCGGATCATCGGCGCCGGATTGCGCGGCGCCGGCAACGGCATCTCCGACGACCAGGTGCTGGCCGTGCAGGCATCGGGCGGCGCCGCCGGCTTCGCGGCGATCGCCGCCGACCTTCTGGCCGTCACCTTCGGCGCGCCCGACCCTCGGGCGCCGTAGCAGGCAAGGGGCGCGAATTTCCCTGGGACGCCGTCATGGCGCTCGGGTTCGGCCTGCTGCGGCTTCCGCCACGCGACTTCTGGTCGATGACGCCCCGTGAGATCGCCTCCGCCATGCCGGCCGCGCCGCCCCGCGAAGCACCCGGCCGCGACGATCTGGCGGCATTGATGACGGCATTTCCCGATAGCGGAGACGGAAGCGGATGGCAGAGGAAGCAAGGTTCCAGATCGTCGCGGACACCGAGCCGCTGAAACGCTCGCTGGAGAATTTGCAGGACCTGTCGGAACGTTTCGGCAGCCAACTCACCTCGGCGCTTCGCGGCGCCGCGGTCGACGGGCGCGAACTGGACGCGGTGCTGCGGCGCGTTGCGCTCAATCTGGCGGACATGGCGCTGCAGCAGGGCTTGCAGCCGCTGCAGACCTTGGCCGGCGGTCTGTTCTCGCGGCTGTTCGGTGCGGTTGCCGGAGCGGTGCCCTTTGCCAGGGGCGGCGTGGTGCCGTTTGCCGGCGGCGGCGTCGTGTCGGCGCCGACCTATTTCCCGCTCGGCGGCGGGGCAGGGCTGATGGGCGAGGCCGGCGCCGAGGCGATCATGCCCCTGCGCCGCGCCCCGGACGGGCGGCTCGGCGTCGCGGCGGGCGGCGAAGCGGCGCCGGTCAACGTGGTTTTCAACGTCACGGCAACCGATGCGGCTTCGTTCCGCAAGTCGCAGGCGCAGGTGACCGGAATGCTGGCGCGCGCCGTGTCGCGCGGAACGAGGACGCTCTGACCATGACGGATGCCTTCCATGACGTGCGGTTTCCCACCGCCGTGTCGTTCGGCGCGACCGGAGGGCCGGAGCGGCGCACCGAGATCGTCCGGCTGACCTCCGGCCGCGAGAAGCGCAACGCCCGCTTCGCGAATTCGCGACATCGCTACGATGCCGGCACCGGCCTGCGCTCGCTGACGGACCTCTACGACATCGTCGAGTTCTACGAGGCGCGGCAGGGCTCGCTGCACGCATTCCGGTTTCGCGACCCGTTCGACATGAAGTCCTGCCGGGCCGACCGGACGCCCGAAGCGACCGACCAGTTGCTCGGGGAGGGAGACGGCACGACGGCGCGCTTCGCGCTGGTCAAGCGCTATGGCGACGACGCGGGCGGCTACGCACGGCCGATCCGCAAGCCTGCTGTCGAGACGCTTACCGTCGCCGTCGACGGCGCCGTGCAGGAATCGCCGGGCAGTTTCGGCTTCGACGAAGCGACGGGCGAAATCGTCTTCGCCCCCGGATCGGTTCCCGCCCCCGGAACGGATGTCACCGCCGGCTACGAGTTCGACGTGCCCGTGCGCTTCGACGCCGACCGCATCGAGATCAGCGTCGGCGATTTCAAGGCTGGCCGCATCCCGTCGATTCCGCTCGTGGAGGTGCTGCTGTGAGCGTGTATCCTGCTGATCTCGCGCTCCATCTCGACGGCGAGGTGACGACGGTCTGCCACTGCTGGAGACTGACGCGCAGCGACGGGACGGTGAGCGGCTTCACCGACCACGACCGGCCGCTGACCGTCGACGGCACGCTGTTCCAGCCGCGCACGGGGTTCAGCGCCAGCGAGGCGCGCGACACGCTCGGGCTTGCCATCGACACGGTGGACATCGAGGGCGCGCTGTCGTCGGCGGACATCGGCGAGGCCGACATCGCCGCCGGGCTCTACGACGACGCAACGGTCGAGACGCTGCTCGTCAACTGGCAGGACACGAGCATGGTCGCAAGCCTGCGCAGGGCGACGGTCGGCCGCATCACGCGGCGCGACGGCGCCTTCGTGGTCGAGCTCAAGAGCAGCATGCACCGTCTCGACCACATCAACGGCCGCACCGTCATGCGGCGCTGCGACGCCGTGCTGGGAGACGGACGGTGCGGGTTCGATCTCGACCAGGACGGCTTCTCGGCGGAAGGGCTGGTCGTCTCGGCGGCTCTCCCGGAGCTGATCCGCGTCGACGGTCTGGCGGCGTTCGCCGCCGGATGGTTCTCCGGCGGCAGCATCGAATGGAGCTCGGGAGCGCCTGCGGGACGAAGGTCGCTGGTCGAGGGCCATGCCAAAGGCCCCGGCGGTGTGGATCTCTCGCTGCAGCCCGCGGACGGCCCGGCGCCGCAGCCCGGCGATGCCTTCACAGTGCGGGCGGGATGCGACAAGTCGTTCGCAACCTGCAAGGCAAAATTCGCCAATGCGTTGAACTTCCAGGGCTTCCCCCATCTGCCGGGCAATGATTCCGCCTATGGCTATGCCGTCGACGGCGGCGTGTTCGACGGCGGGCCGCTGGTGCCATGAGCAATACGAAGGAAGATGATCTGCGCGCCCGCATCGTCGCGGCGGCCCTGAGCTGGGTGGGGACGCCCTACCGGCATCAGGGACGGCGCAAGGGCGTCGGCTGCGACTGCCTCGGCCTGGTGCTCGGCGTCTGGCGCGACGTCTACGGCAGTCCCGCGCCGGCGCCGCTGCCCTATGCAAGCGACTGGTCTCTGCAAACGGGACGGGACGCGCTGCTCGACGCGGCACGCCGGCACTGCCGCGAGACGCCGGTCGACGCGGCGCTGGCGGGCGACCTCATCCTGTTCCGCTGGCGGCGCGACGTCGCGGCGAGCCATGCGGCGATCCTGATCGACGGCGATGGCGGCTTCGTCCATGCCTGCGAGGGCAATTCGGTGGTCGTCACGCGGATGGTGCCGCAGTGGCGCCGGCGGCTGGCCGGCGCGTTCGCTTTTCCGAGCACATTTTCCGGCTGAACGGACGGATCCGAGACGATGGCGACACTTCTCCTTCAGGCGGCGGGCGCGCTGCTCGGCGGCATGTTCGGTCCGGTCGGCGGCGCGATCGGCTCGGCGGCCGGCGCCTTCGCCGGCTATGCCATCGACAAGGCGCTGATCGACGGGACGCGGCGCATCGAAGGACCGAGGCTGAGCACGGCGCGCGCCTTTTCCGGCGAGGAGGGCGCGTCGATCCCGCGGCTCTACGGCACGGCGCGGCTCGGCGGCATCATGATCTGGGCGACGCGCTTCGAGGAGCAGCGGACAACGCGCCGGCTGGGCGCCAAGGGCGGCCCGAAGGTCACCGATTACAATTACTTCGCCAATGTCGCCTTCGCGCTGTGCGAGGGCGAGATCGCCGGCATCAGGCGGGTGTGGGCGGACGGCAAGGAACTCGACCTGACGACGATCGAGCTCAGGGTCCACGCCGGCGGACCGGACCAGCCGGCCGATCCGCTGATCGCCGCCAAGCAGGGCGGCGGCAACACGCCGGCCTATCGCGGCATCGCCTACATCGTGCTCGACCGCTTCCCGCTGGCCGACTACGGCAATCGCATCCCGCAGATCCAGGTCGAGGTGCTGCGGCCCGTCGGCGGGCTGCGCAAGGCGATCCGCGCGGTCTGCATGATCCCGGGCTCGACGGAATACGGCCTCGATCCGGCGGAGGTGACCAAGACGCTCCGCCCGGGCGAGACGGTGAGCCAGAACCGGCATGTTCTGCACGGGCCGACGGACCTCATCGCGTCGCTGGACGAGTTGCAGATGCTCTGCCCCAACCTCGAACATGTCGGACTGGTCGTGTCCTGGTTCGGCGACGACCTGCGCGCCGAGCATTGCAGGGTCCGGCCGGCGGTCACCGACGCGACGTTCAACGGCTTCTCGACGCCCTGGGCCGTCTGCGGCGTGGCGCGGGCCGACGCACCGGTCGTCTCGATGCATGGCGGCGGTTCGGCCTATGGCGGCACGCCCTCCGACCGATCGGTGATCGGCGCCATAGCGGAAATCAGGTCGCGGGGGCTCAAGGTGACGCTCTATCCCTTCCTGATGATGGATATCGGACAGGGCAACGGCCTTCCGGATCCCTACGGCGGGGAGGCGCAGGCCGCCTATCCCTGGCGCGGCCGGATCACCTCGCATCCCGCGCCGGGTCTGCCCGGGAGCCCCGACAAGACGGCGGCGGCGAGAGATGTCGTAGGGGCGTTCTGCGGCACGGCGGAGCCGGGCGATTTTCTCCATGCCGGCGGCGCGATGTCGTTCACCGGTTCGCAGGACGACTGGGGCTATCGCCGGCTCATCCTTCACTATGCCAAGCTGGCGGAAGCGGCCGGCGGCGTCGACAGCTTCATCATCGGCTCGGAATTGCGCGGTCTCACGACGCTGAGGGACGAGACCAACGCGTTTCCCTTCGTCGACGCGCTGTGCGACCTCGCCGACTTGGTCAAGGACGTGCTCGGCGAGGCCACGGCGGTGACTTACGGGGCCGACTGGTCGGAATATTTCGGCCACCAGCCGCCGGACGGCTCGGGCGACGTCTTCTTCCATCTCGACAGGCTCTGGGCGCGGCCGTCGATCGCCGCCGTCGGCATCGACAACTACATGCCGCTCTCCGACTGGCGCGACGGCGACTATCGAGACGGCAATCCGGACGGCGCCGACGGCCCCTGCGATCCGATCGCCTTGCGCGCGGCGATCGACGGCGGCGAGGGTTTCGACTGGTACTATGCTTCTCCTGCCGACCGGGAGGGACGCGAACGCACGGCCATCGCCGACGCCGCCTACGGCAAGCCCTGGGTCTATCGGTACAAGGATCTCGTCGGCTGGTGGTCGAACCCGCACCACAACCGCATCGGCGGCGTCGAGCAACCGACGCCGACCGAATGGGCGCCGCGCGCCAAGCCGATCTGGCTGACCGAACTCGGATGCCCGGCCATCGACAAGGGCGCCAACCAGCCCAACGTCTTCGTCGACCCGAAATCGAGCGAGAGCTCCACACCGCATTTCTCGAACAACGGCCGCGACGACCTGGTCGCGAAGCGCTTCCTCGCCGCCCATGAGGCTCACTGGAACCCGTCGAGCCTCGACTTCGACACAACCCGCAATCCGCTCTCGCCGGTCTACGGCGACCGGATGCTCGACCACGGACGGATCTATGCCTGGTGCTGGGATGCCCGGCCGTTTCCGGCCTTCCCGCTGCGAAGCGATGTCTGGGCGGATGGAGCGAACTGGCCGTTCGGGCACTGGCTGAACGGCCGTATCGAAAGCGTCGAACTGGCGGACCTGATCGACGCGATCCTCGCCGATCACGGCCTTCCGCCGGCCGATGTCGCGCAGGCCGACGGTATCGTCCAGGGCTATGTCGTCGACGATCCGGGGTCGGCCCGGTCGGCGCTGGAGCCGCTCGTCGACCTTTTCGGGCTGGCGGCGATCGAGCGGCCGGCGGGCCTGGTGTTCCGCTCGGCGCGTGCGGGCACCTTTGCGCCCGTCGCGGTCGACGAAATGGTCGTCGAGGAGGACGGCGCGGTCGTCGAGAAGGTTCGGGAGCCGGACCACGACCTGCCGGCCGAGGCGGTGCTCGCCTTCCGCGACCATCTGGCCGGCTTCCAGTCGGTCGCGGTCCGCGCGGTGCGGGACGGCGTGGCGGGAAAGCGCCAGCATCGGGCGCAGTTTCCGGGCGTGCTCGAACGTGATCATGGCCAGGGCCTGGTCGCGGAGTGGCTGCGGCGGGCCTGGACCGACAGGGAGGCCGTCAGCTTTGCGGTCGCAAGTCACCGCGACGGGATCGAGGCGGGCTGCGTCGTGACGTTGCCGCAGGACGGCAGCGCGCACCATCTGGTCACCGAGGTCGAGGACGGCCTGGTCAGGCGCGTCAGGGCACGCCGCATCGACCGCGCCGCGCCCGCCGCCTGGGCCGGCGCTCCGCGCGATCGGCCCGGCCTCGTGCCGGCCGCCAGCGGCAGGCCGCATGTCCTGCTGCTCGACCTGCCGTCGCCCGCCGCCTCGGCGGCTCCGCAGGACCAGTTCCGGGCCGCGGCCTGGCAAAAACCCTGGAAGAGCCTTGCGGTGCTGGCCTCGCCGGAGGAGGTGGGATTTTCGCTGCGCAGCGTCATCGAAAGCCCCGCCGACCTCGGCGTGCTTGCCGAAGCGCTGCCGCGGGGCGGCATCAGCGGGCGCATCGATCGATCGGCATCGCTGCTGGTGGACCTCTACGATGCCGAAGCGTCGAGCATCTCGCGGCTGCAACTCCTCAACGGCGGCAACGTCGCTGCCGTCCGCGCGCAGACCGGCGTCTGGGAAATCGTCCAGTTCGAGACCGCCGAGGAGGTGGCGCCGTCGCTCTGGCGGCTTGCCGGGCTGCTGCGCGGGCAACTCGGCACCGACGACGCGATGCGCGCCGGAGCCGCGGTCGGAGCCGACCTGGTGATCCTGAACGGGCGTGTCGTGCCATGCGGGCTGGCCGCCGCGGAGATCGGCCTGGAGCTGAACTGGAAGGTCGGCCGCAGCGGGTCGATTCCGGTTGACGCGACCTTCGCCGCCGCCAGCGCGTCCGGCGGGCTGCGGTGTCAGTTGCCGCTGTCGCCGGTCCACCTGCGGGCGAAACGGTCGGCGGGCGATGTCGCGATCAGTTGGGTGCGGCGCAGCCGTGTCGACGCCGATTCCTGGGAACCTGCCGAGATTGCCCTCGCCGAGGCGGTCGAGCGGTATCGCATCGAGATCGCCGCCCCTGGCGGGCCCGCGCTGCGGACCCAGACCGTCGACGAGCCGAGCTTTCTCTATGCGGCGACCTCGATCGCTGCGGACTTCGCGGCGCCTCCGGCCGAGATCGAGGTGAGCGTGCGCCAGTTCAGCCAGGTGGCCGGCTGGGGCGTGCCGGGCTCGGCCGTCCTCTCCCTTTGATTTGACCAATGGAGACTGCCATGATCGAGACCAAACCCTGGTATCTGTCGAGAACCGTCTGGGCATCGCTCGTCGCGATCGTCGCGGCGGGGCTCGGCATGGTCGGCGCCCCGGCGGACGCGGTCGCCGATCCGGCCCTGGTGGACGCGATCCTCAAGGTGGTCGCGGCGATCGCCGGCGTCGTTTCGCTGGTGGGCAGGTTGAAGGCGACATCGCGGATCAAATAGCGTTAACGAGGCAAATTGGGCGAGCTGCGAAAAATTCATGAAGCGTGAACTCGTCTGTCTTAATTTCGTCAGAGGAAATCTCTATGTCCCCGTTTGTGGTTGACGACGCGCAGGCAAATTCGCATGGTCGTGGCAGGTGCGGTTGCTCCGGGGAACGATTGCGCATTTCCGGGGAACGGTTGCGCATTCTGGCCGTTGTCGCCCTTCAAGCTATGGATAGCTAATGACCGCTGTGAAGAACATGGCCAGTGATCAAAGGCAACGTCGCGTGTTTTGGCAAAGCCTCCTTGAGGGGCTCGGTGGGCCGATGCTGATGTCGGCTGGTCCTTCCGAGGTGTTGGAACTGCGCGTCAGCGGAGTTCCGCGTCGACCAATCGTTCGTCGCGGCTTAGAGGATGCATTCAAAGTTGTTGGGCTCGGATTGAGGACGCAAACTGACCGGCTTATGAAAGCCGAGAGACTTGTCGCGGTTGTGGAATCGAAAAAGTACCTTGATAGTAGCGGAAAACTTCGTGACCTCCGCACTGAAAAGGTCAAACGTCTCCATGAGCAAGTCGCCCGCGACACATCAAAGTGAGAAAACTACAACGATCGGAATAGCTGTAAGGCAGGAAGTTGACAGGGCGCTGGGTCCGACCAACTTGCCGGAAAAACAGCGGCAGGAAGTTGCCGTACAGCTTAGTAAAATTGTAGATAGATACTCAAGCCCTTATCCTGAGGTCGGATATCTCGAGCAGATAGAAAAGCTTTCTCCCGGATCGACTGCAAAAATTATAGACGCCACAATCAAGCATCTGGAGCATTGTCATCTAAACGACATGCGGGATCTGGATGTGAAAGAAAAGGAAATAGCGCTCGTTGAAAGCGTGAGTGTTGTTGATGCAAGATCGTCCTTGCATGGGCGCATCTTGGGATTTTCAGCATATGTAATACTTATATTATTTTCAGGTGTGGCATATTATATGGGTGCGAGTACATTGTCATATGCGGCGTTTGGCGCTTCAGTCCTCGGCGTGATAGGGCAACTGATCACCGGGTCGAAGTCTTCGATTAAGATTGTTCAAGAGAATGGCGAGGGACTCGATGGGAAAGGAGTCTCCGCAAAATGAAATGGAGTCATTCAGACTGAACTGCTGGTTCGTTTCCTTTGAACGGCTCCGGTATGTTTCCTCAACCGGCTCAAGGACGAACGTTTCTCGCCACCTCCACGAGGATGTCCATCGCCGCGGGAACAAGCTGAACCGATCATTCATTCCGTGTTCAGCGAGATTGGTCTAGAAACGCCTTCATGAACGCGATCCTGTCCATACTCAGAAATGGTCTCGCCGGACTCGCAGCACTCGGGCTGCTGGCCGGACCGTCTGTCGCCGACACCTCGCCGGATGCACCGGTTCAGGTGGCGCAGGCGGATTGCTATTCCGTCGGTCAGCAGGTGGCAGCGCAGAACGGCGGCACGCTGGCCAAGGCCAGCGAAGCCAGCCAGGGCGGCCAGACGGTCTGCGTGATCGTCGTGCTGGTTCCGGGCAAGGACGGCCAGAGGCCGCGCCGTACCGAGGTGGTCGTTCCGCTGAACTGAGAGCAGATTCCCTACCTGCCGGCGCCGCGCCTATAGTGGGCGATCTGAACTGACGCGGATGATTCCATGCGGATATTGCTGGTCGAGGACGACAAGGATCTCAACCGCCAACTGGCCGAGGCGCTTGTCGACGCCGGCTACGTCGTCGACAAGGCGTTCGACGGCGAGGAGGGCCATTTCCTCGGCGACACCGAGCCCTACGACGCCGTCATCCTGGATGTCGGCCTGCCGCAGATGGACGGCATCAGCGTGGTCGAACGGTGGCGGCGCGACGGACGCAAGATGCCGGTGCTGATCCTCACCGCCCGCGACCGCTGGAGCGACAAGGTGGCCGGCATCGATGCCGGGGCGGACGACTATGTCACCAAGCCCTTCCACATCGAGGAGGTCATGGCGCGGCTGCGCGCGCTGATCCGCCGTGCCGCCGGCCATGCCTCGTCGGAGCTGACCTGCGGACCGCTGCGGCTGGACACCAAGGCCTCCAAGGCCGACATGAACGGCACGCCGCTGAAGCTCACCTCGCACGAATTCCGGCTGCTCGCCTATCTGATGCACCATATGGGCGAGGTCGTGTCGCGCACCGAACTGGTCGAGCATCTCTACGACCAGGATTTCGACCGAGACTCCAACACGATCGAGGTCTTCGTCGGCCGCCTGCGCAAGAAGATGGGTCTCGACATGATCGAGACCGTGCGCGGCATGGGCTATCGGATGCGAGAACCCGCAGCGTGAGCGATGCGCCGTCGAAGCCGGAAGGGCGGCGTCCCTCGACGCGGCTCGGATGGCTGGCGCCGCGGTCGCTGGCGGTGCGCGTCATCGCCTTCTCCACCATCTGGGCGATCGTCGCGCTGATCGTCATTTCCACCATCATCGCCGCGCTCTACCGCCAGACGGCGGAGCGGGGCTTCGCCAGCCTGCTGTCGGCCCACCTGTTCAATCTGATCGGGTCGGTGGGCGTCTCGCCGGACGGTCGGCTGACCGGCTCGCCGGATCTCGGCGATCTGCGCTTCTCGCGTCCGGGCTCGGGCTGGTACTGGAGCGTCGAGCCGGTATCCGGAAACCTCTCAGGCGAATTGCAGTCGTTCTCGATGACCGGCGCGATTCCGTCGCCCGGCATCGCCGACGTGCCGTTCAATGCCTCGTTCCAGCGCGAATACGCCGCGGCCGGCCCCGGCGGCGAGGCGCTTCAGGTCATCGAGAGCGAGTTCGTCCTCGACGCCAAGAACCGCGTCGCCCGCTTCCGGGTCATGGGCAACCGAAGCGAGCTCGAACGCGACGTACACGCCTTCGAGTGGCAGTTGTTCGTCTATCTGTCGCTGTTCGGCATCGGCATGATCGCCATCAACGCGGTCGCCATCCTGCTCGGCTTGCGGCCGCTGGCCCGGGTGCGGGAGGCGCTGGCCAAGGTGCGGGAGGGCACCGCGCAGCGGCTGGGCGGGTCGTTCCCGACGGAAATCGAGCCGCTGGCCAAGGAGACCAACGCGCTGATCGAGAACAACCGGCGGATCGTCGAGCGTTCGCGCACCCAGGTCGGCAACCTCGCCCATTCGCTGAAGACGCCGCTGGCGGTGATGCTGAACGAGGGGCGGGCGCTGGGCGGCGATCGCGGCCGGCTGATCGTCGACCAGGCGGGCGCCATGCAGGGCCAGCTCGAACACTATCTGCAGCGTGCCCGCATCGCGGCGCAGCGCGACAGCGTCGTCTACCGAACCCCGGTGACGCCGATCCTGCAGCGCATGGTCCGGGTCATGGCCAAACTGGGGAACCGGCTGGACATCGGCTTCTCCCCGCCGGCCATGGAGGTGATTTTCGCCGGCGAGCGCGAGGATCTGGAGGAGATCGTCGGCAACCTCATGGAAAACGCGGTGAAGTGGGGGCGTTCGCGCGTGGCGGTCTCGCTTGCGGCGGGCGAGCCGCGCGACGGGCAATCGATGTTCGCGATAACGATCGAGGACGACGGTCCCGGCATTCCCGAGGATCAGGCGCGCGAGGTGCTGAAGCGCGGCCGCAGGCTCGACGAATCCAAGCCCGGAACCGGGCTGGGCCTCGCCATCGTCTCCGACCTGGTCAACGAATATGGCGGCCGCATCTCGCTGTCGCGCTCGCGGATGGGCGGCTTGAAGGTCGCGGTGGAACTGCGCACCGCCGACTGACCTCGGTTCTGTTGCAGCGCGGCATCATATGCCCGATCGCGTTCCTCGCACGGAACATCCTGCCGCCGTTCAGCCTTTCCCTTTCGATGCCGTCAAACTACCGTGTCGGCCAGGCGGGCTTGCCCCCTCCGGCGGCCAAATTTCGGCCCGATATCAACCCTATGCCAACGGACCGCAGATGCCTGCCGAACGCCGCCGATCGCTGAATGCCAGTGCTGCCGCTGCATTGAGCCTTTTGGGCGCGATGGTGCTGGCCGGCTGCACGACGATGGGGGCGGGATCCGCAGGCACGGGGATCGACCCCGGCGATGCGCCGGGAGCCACGATGGTGGGCGGGCTGGTGACCGGCGACGTCGCCGAAGGCCTCGGCCGGAGCGACATCCGCAAGGCGCTCGCCGCGGAGTACAAGGCCCTGGAATATTCGGCCAGCGGCCAGAGCGTGGCGTGGACGGGAAGTTTCGGCCGGTCGGGCGAGGTGACGCCCGCGCAGCCCTACAGGGTAGGATCGCAGGATTGCCGCCAGTATACGCATCGGCTGACCGTCGGCGGAACGACGCGAACGGCGCGCGGGACGGCCTGCCGCAACCGCGACGGAAGCTGGGCGACGCTCACCTGAAGCCGCAGGGCGCTTCGTCAATTGGCCGCAGGGCAGGGCGTTGGCAGACGGACGTTAGGCCGGTAAGGGATGGCGCATGCTGTTCCTGATCGTGGCCGCGTTGCTGACCGTGGGTGCCAGCCTTGCCGTGCTGCTTCCCCTGACGAAGCAGGTGTCGCGCGTTGCGACGGCCGATGCCCATGATATCGAGGTCTATCGCGATCAGTTGCAGGAACTGGAGCGCGACGCTGGCCGCGGCCTGATCGCGCCGGCCGAGGCTGTCGAGGCGCGGACGGAAATCGCAAGGCGCCTGCTGCGCATTTCGGCCGGCGGGGACACGCAGGCGGACAGGCATGGCTCGCCGCTCGCCGCGCGCGCCGTCGGCGTGGCCGCCGTGCTTGCCGTTCCGCTGGTGAGCTGGGGTCTCTACGCGACGCTCGGGTCGCCGACGCTCCCGGATGCTCCGCTCAGCGCTCGGCTGGCCGAGAATCCGAAGGACCAGTCGATCGACGAACTGGTGGCGCGCGCCGAGGCGCACCTCGCCGGCAATCCGGAGGATGGGCGCGGCTGGGACGTGCTCGCCCCGATCTACGCGCGGATGCAGCGCCAGCAGGACGCCGTGGCGGCCTACCGCCACGCCATCCGCTTGCTCGGCGACAGCGCCGAGCGGCAGGCCGGCCTCGGCGAGGCGCTTGCCGGCATGGCGGCGGGACTGGTCACCGCGGAGGCGTCCGCCGCGTTGCGCAGGGCGATCGAACTCGACCCCGCCAATTCCAAGGCGCGGTTTTTCCTGGCGGTCGCCATGGCGCAGGACGGACGGCTGGCGGAGGCGAAGGCCGCATGGCAGGCGATGGCGGCGGCGCTGCCGGAAAACGACGCCTGGCGTGGGGCCGCCGAGAATGCGGTGGCGGAAGCCGATCGCCGCCTCGCAGCCGCCTCTCCGGCACAGCAGCCCGCGCCGGGTCCGACGCAGCAGGACATCGACGCGGCCGCCGAACTGTCGTCGCAGGACCGGACGGCGATGATCGAGACGATGGTCGCCGGCCTCGACGCCAGGCTGCGGGAAAATCCTCAGGACGAGGAAGGATGGGCCCGCCTGATCCGTTCCTATGTCGTGCTCGGCAAGAGCGACGAGGCGGGCGACGCGCTGAAGCGCGGCGTGGCGGCACTCGACGGCGCGGCGGCCGCCCGCCTGACGACGCTTGCCGCGTCGCTCGGCCTGGTGGCGACGGAGTAGGGAGCGATGACCCGCAAGCAGAAACGTCTGGCCGTCATCGGCGGAGCGCTGGTCTTCCTCGGCGCGGCCACCGCGCTGACTTTCTATGCGCTGGGCCAGAAGGCATCCTATTTCTTCATGCCGGCCGACCTCCAGGCGGCGAGCCTGTCGCCCGGCCAGCGCATCAGGCTCGGCGGCCTGGTCGAGCCGGGCTCGATCAGGCGCGGGCAGGGGACGCAGGTCTCGTTCGCCGTCACCGACACCGACAAGTCCGTTCCCGTAACCTATACCGGCATCCTGCCGGATCTCTTCCGCGAGGGGCAGGGCGTCATCACCGAGGGCACGCTCGGGGCGGACGGCGTGTTCGAGGCCGACAGCGTGCTCGCCAAGCACGACGAGACCTACATGCCGAAGGAAGTCGCCGACAGCCTGAAGGAGAAGGGCATCTGGCAGGAGGAAACGCCGGGGTCGGGATCCTGATGGCCATGGTCGAGATCGGACATTTCGCGCTCGTGCTCGCCTTCGCGCTGGCGCTGGTCCAGACGGCCGTACCCTTCGCGGGGGCGCGGATCGGCGACGAGCGGCTGATGGCTGCGGGAGGACCGATCACCATCGCGGGATTCCTGGCGACCGCCTTCGCGTTCGCCGTGCTCACCAGTGCCTATGTGCAGTCGGATTTCTCGGTGCTGAACGTGTGGGAGAATTCCCATTCGCTGAAGCCGATGCTCTACAAGATCACCGGCACCTGGGGAAACCACGAAGGCTCCATGCTGCTCTGGGTGGTCATCCTCACCTTCTTCGGCGCCATGGTGGCGCTGTTCAGCGCCAACCTGCCGGCGAGCCTGCGCGCCGACGTCCTGTCGGTGCAGGGGCTGATCGGCGCGGCGTTCCTGCTGTTCGTGCTGACCACGTCGAACCCCTTCACCCGCCTCATCCCCGCGCCGTTCGAGGGGCGCGACCTCAACCCGATCCTCCAGGATATCGGCCTCGCCATCCATCCGCCGCTGCTCTATCTCGGCTATGTCGGCTTCTCGGTGTGCTTCTCTTTCGCCGCCGCCGCCCTGATCGAAGGGCGCATCGATGCCGCATGGGCCCGCTGGGTACGGCCCTGGACGCTGGCCGCCTGGATGTTCCTGACCGGCGGCATCGCGATGGGGTCGTACTGGGCCTATTACGAGCTCGGCTGGGGCGGCTTCTGGTTCTGGGATCCGGTGGAGAACGCCTCGTTCATGCCGTGGCTCGCCGGCACCGCGCTGCTGCACTCGGCGATCGTCATGGAGAAGCGCTCCGCCCTGAAGATCTGGAGCGTGCTGCTGGCGATCCTGACCTTCTCGCTGTCGCTGCTCGGCACCTTCCTGGTGCGCTCCGGCGTGCTGACCTCCGTCCATGCCTTCGCCACCGATCCGAGCCGCGGCGTCTTCATCCTGGCGATCCTGACGCTGTTCATCGGCGGCTCGCTGGCGCTGTTCGCGCTGCGCGCCGGGACGCTGACGGCGGGCGGGCTGTTCCACCCGATCTCGCGCGAAGGCTCGCTGGTCCTGAACAACCTGTTCCTGACGACGGCCACGGCGACGGTGCTGGTCGGCACCCTCTACCCGCTGCTGCTCGAGGCGGTCACCGGCGACAAGATCTCGGTCGGAGCGCCGTTCTTCAACCTCACCTTCGGCCCCGTCATGCTGCCGCTGCTCGTCGCCGTGCCGTTCGGCCCGCTGCTCGCCTGGAAGCGCGGCGACCTCCTGGCCGTCTCGCAGCGGCTGTTCGCCGCTTTCGCCGTTGCCATCTTCGCCACACTGCTGGTGCTGATGCTCGTCGACAGTGCGGGCGCCTTCGCCGCCGCGGGCGTCGGCCTGTCGGCATGGCTGATCTTGGGGCCGCTGACCGACCTCGCGATGAAGGCCGCGGTCGGCAGTGTTCCCGTCGCGGTTTCGCTGAGGCGGCTGATCGGATTGCCGCGGTCGATCATCGGCACGGCGCTCGGCCATCTCGGTCTCGGGTTGACCACGCTCGGCATCGTCTGCACGCTGGCCTTTCAGGTGGAGCACATCACGGTGATGAAGCCGGGCGAGACCACCGATATCGGCAGCCGCCAGATTCGCTTCGAGGGGTTTTCGCCGGTCCAGGGCCCGAACTTCACCGAGACGAGGGCGCTGTTTACAGCCATTGCCGCGGATCGCAGCGAGAGCGGCCGGGTCAGCGCCGCCAAGCGCGTCTACACGGCCCGCCAGATGCCGACCACCGAAGCCGGCATTCTCACCCTCGGCCTGAGCCAGCTCTACGTGTCGCTCGGCGATCCCACCGACGACGGCGGCATCGTGGTGCGCATCTGGTGGAAGCCGCTGGTGACCCTCATCTGGCTCGGTGCGCTGGTGATGATGGCGGGCGCGGGCGTGTCGCTCACGGACCGCCGCCTGCGCGTCGGAGCGCCGTCCCGGCGCAGCCGGGCCGGCAAGGCCAATGCCGAGGTTTCGGCATGAGGCGGCTGCGGCTGCTCGGCCTGGCGCTTCTGCTCTGCCTGGCGGCGGCACCGCAGGCCCTTGCCGTCACTCCGCAGGAGGTGCTTGCCGACCCTGCCCTGGAGGCGAGGGCGCGGGCGATCTCGGCCGAACTGCGCTGCATGGTCTGCCAGAACCAGTCGATCGACGATTCCGACGCCGACCTGGCGCATGATTTGCGCGTGCTGGTCCGCGAACGGCTCGTCGCAGGCGACAGCGACCGGGCGGTGGTCGACTATGTGGTGTCGCGCTATGGCGAGTTCGTCCTGCTGAAGCCGCGCATGAGCCTGCGCAACGCCTTGCTTTGGGCGACCCCGGTGGTCATCCTCCTGCTCGGCGCGGGCGCCGCGGCCGCCGCGCTGCGGCGCCGCCGTCCTGCCCCGTCTGCGGCACTTTCGCCGGGCGAGGAGGCTGCGCTTTCGGCTCTCCTGAAGGACCGGGACTGAGGCCGAAGCACATTACCGATAATTCATTCCCCGGAAATGGTGCCGTAATGAGCGCGGCCCTATTTCTCCGAGGCAGAGGATGGCGCCCGACGCTCATCCCGCTGAAGAGGATTATCGGATATGAGCACTCCCAACTCCCCCCTGTCGCGCGGCCGGACGCGCCTGTTCGCCGCCGCTGCCTCCATCGCCATCGCCGGCGCGATCGGCCTCGGCGCCGTCACCTCCGGTACAGCCCCGGTCTTTGCGCAGGCCGTCCGGGTCGAAGGCACCCAGGCGCCGGGCTTCGCCGACGTCGTCGAGAAGGTCTCGCCGGCCGTCGTCAGCGTCCAGGTGAAGGCCAAGATCGAGCCGGCCGCCGACCGTGGCGGTCCCGACATGTTCGGCGGTCCCGACATGTTCGGTGGCCAGAACTTCGACGACCTGCCGGACAACTCGCCGCTGAAGCGCTTCTTCCGCGAGTTCCGCGGCGGTCCCGACGGTCCGCGCGCGCATCGCCGCGGCGATCGCGACCAGCGTCCGCGCCCCGTTGCCCAGGGCTCCGGCTTCTTCATCTCGGACGACGGCTACCTGGTGACCAACAACCACGTCGTCGAGGGCGGCTCGGCCTTCACCGTCGTCATGGACAATGGCGACGAGCTCGACGCCAAGCTGATCGGCGCCGACCCGCGCACCGACCTCGCGGTGCTGAAGGTCGATGACCAGCGCAAGTTCACCTATGTCGACTTCGCCGACGATTCGAAGGTTCGCGTCGGCGACTGGGTGGTGGCCGTCGGCAACCCCTTCGGCCTCGGCGGCACGGTGACGGCGGGCATCGTCTCGGCACGCGGCCGCGACATCGGCGCCGGCCCCTATGACGACTTCATCCAGATCGACGCGGCGGTGAACCGCGGCAATTCCGGCGGTCCCGCCTTCAACCTGTCTGGCGAGGTGGTCGGCATCAACACCGCGATCTTCTCGCCGTCGGGCGGCAATGTCGGCATCGCCTTCGCGATCCCCGCCTCCACGGCGCGCGAGGTGGTCAAGGACCTGATGAAGGACGGCAGCGTCTCGCGCGGCTGGCTCGGCGTCCAGATCCAGCCGGTCAGCAAGGAGATCGCCGAGTCCATCGGCCTCGACCAGGCCAAGGGCGCGATCGTCTCCGAGGCGCAGGCCGGCGGCCCGGCGATCAAGGCCGGCATCAAGGCCGGCGACGTCATCACCGCCGTCAACGGCAAGTCGGTCGGCTCGCCGCGCGAGCTGGCCCGCCTGGTCGGCGGCATCCAGCCCGGCAAGCAGGTCGAGGTCACCTACTGGCGCGACGGCAAGTCGCAGACCGTCAATCTCGATCTCGGCGCGCTGCCGAAGACCGACCAGCGCGCCTCGGCCGACGATCAGGACGGCCAGCCCCAGGCCGAGCCGAGCTCGCTGGCCGATCTCGGCCTGACCGTCGCGCCCTCCGACGACGGCAAGGGCATCGTCGTCACCGATGTCGATCCCGACAGCGATGCGGCCGACCGCGGCATCCAGCCGGGCGACGTCATCACCACCGTCAATGCCCGCGCCATCACCGCCGCCGGCGACGTGACCAAGGCGATGGACGACGCGGCGAAGGCCGGCCGCAAGGCCGTGCTGGTCCAGGTGAGCCGCGACGACACCAACCGCTTCGTCGCGCTGCCGATCGGCAAGGGCTGATCGTCAAGCCGGCCTGCCCGCCCGATCACCCCCGGACGGGCCGGCCGACGTGGACCCGGCGGTCGCGTCAATGCCGGCCGCCGGTTCCCGCGGCAGCGGTTCCCACACGCCGCTGCCGCGCTGGAGCCTTTCATGGCGGCACGGAAACAGGACCGTCTCCATGTGGCCATGAAAGGCTCTCCACCGAGGAAACGCCATGAACGACCTTGCCGCGCTGTCCCGCCTGATCGCATATACTGACCCGATGAAGATTCTCGTGATCGAGGACGACCGCGAGGCGGCCGAATATCTGCAGAAGGCGCTCGATGAGGCAGGACACACCGTCCATCTCGCCGGCGACGGCGATACCGGCCTGAATCTCGCCCGCACCAGCGACTACGACGTGCTCATCGTCGACCGCATGCTGCCGCGCCGTGACGGCCTGTCGGTCATCGCCGCCCTGCGCGGCCAGGGCAATTCGACGCCGGCGCTGATCCTTTCGGCGCTCGGCGAGGTGGACGATCGGGTCACCGGCCTGCGCGCCGGCGGCGACGACTACCTGACCAAGCCCTACGCCTTCACCGAGCTCCTTGCCCGGGTCGAGGTGCTGTGCCGCCGCGGCAATGCCAAGGACAGCGAGACGGTCTATCGCGTCGGCGATCTCGAACTCGACCGCCTGTCGCACACCGTGCGCCGTGCCTCGCGCGAAATCTCGCTGCAGCCGCGCGAGTTCAAGCTGCTCGAATATCTGATGCGCCATGGTGGACAGGTGGTGACCCGCACCATGCTGCTGGAGAATGTCTGGGACTATCATTTCGACCCGCAGACCAACGTCATCGACGTCCATGTGTCGCGCCTCCGCTCCAAGATCGAGAAGGGTTTCGACAGCCCGATCCTGCATACGATCCGCGGAGCGGGGTACATGCTCAAGGCAGCCTAGGGCCTGTGGACAGTTAGGGATTGGAGCGCGGTATGAGGCGAAATCGTCCGGTTCCAGGAGCGGAGCCGAAGGCGGGGTTGACCCCCGTCGAGGGTCCGCGACGCATAACCGGGCGATTTCGGCCATACCCCTCCGGGGCGCGCCGGATTTCGCGCCCGGGTTCGTTGGACCTCCCTCG
>JAHBYY010000037.1 GCA_019635715.1 Rhizobiaceae bacterium
TGCCGACTACGGCATCGTCGGCGACCTGTTCACCATTCTCCCGGAGCTCGAAAAGGCGCTCTGAAACCGCTTTGCGGATTGGCCGGGGCCGGCGCCGCACAGGCTGCGCCGGCCTTTCGCGTTTCTGACGGGCCCGAAGCTTTGACTTTGGGCTGAGCGTTGCTCAAAAATGCTGCATCGGACTGGACGACCGCGCGGGGCTGCTTCTAGTGTGCACCGCAAAAGATCCAGCGACGACAATCGCACCGACGGAATTGGGGCAGATGAGCAGTATCGAGACAGTCGGCATCGTCGGCGCAGGCCAGATGGGCAGCGGCATCGCCCATGTATCCGCCAATGCGGGCTACAAGGTGCTGCTCTACGACCTGTCCTCCGACCGCATCGAAAAGGGCATCGCGACGATCAACGGCAACATGGCGCGGCAGGTCTCGGGCGGCAAGCTCTCCGAGGCCGACCGCCAGGCCTCGATGGCGCGGATCTCGGCGGCGCCGGCGCTGGCCGATCTCGCCGCGGCCGACCTCGTCATCGAGGCGGCGACGGAGGATGAGAGCGTCAAGCGCAAGATCTACGCGCAGCTCTGCCCGGTGCTCAATCCGGAGGCCGTGCTGGCGACCAACACCTCCTCGATCTCGATCACCCGGCTGGCGTCGGCGACCGACCGCGCCGAACGGTTCATCGGCATCCACTTCATGAACCCGGTGCCGATCATGAAGCTTGTCGAGCTGGTGCGGGGCATCGCCACCGAGGCCGAGACGTTCGAGATCGCCAAGGACTATGTCCGCAATCTCGGCAAGGTCACGACCGTGTCCGAGGATTTCCCGGCCTTCATCGTCAACCGCATTCTGCTGCCGATGATCAACGAGGCCATCTATACGCTCTACGAGGGTGTCGGTACCGTCGAGGCGATCGACACCGCCATGAAGCTCGGCGCCAACCACCCGATGGGGCCGCTCCAGCTCGCCGACTTCATTGGACTGGATACCTGCCTGTCGATCATGCAGGTGCTGCACGAGGGTCTGTCTGACACCAAGTACCGGCCGTGTCCGCTGCTGGTGAAGTATGTCGAGGCCGGCTGGCTGGGACGCAAGAGCGGCCGCGGCTTCTACGACTATCGCGGCGAGACGCCGGTCCCGACACGCTGATATTGCCGTTCCGCCGGCCGGGCGGTCAGTGCATGGTCGCGGTCGGCGCGTCGCCCGTCTTGCCGAATCCGCGGGGAAGCTCGATCATCCGCACCTGGTTGCGGCCCTCCGCCTTGGCATCGTAGAGCCGCTTGTCGGCGAGCCTGAACAGATCGGCGAGATGCACGTCGTCGACATAGGTCGCGCCGCCGACGCTGATCGAAAGCGGATGCGGTGCGCCGCCGTCCGGGCGGAACTCCACCGCTGCGACATTGCGGCGGATGCGCTCGGCAACTTCCGTCGCATCCTGCAGCGAGGCGCCGGGCAGCAGAATGCCGAACTCCTCCCCGCCGAGACGGCCGACCTGGTCGTCGGTGCGCACCGAATGGCGGATGGTCCGCGCCAGCAGTTGCAGCGCCTCGTCGCCCGCCTGGTGCCCGAAGCGGTCGTTGATCGTCTTGAAGTGGTCGACGTCGAGCATCAGCATCGCGCCGTGCCGGACCGCGCTGCCGGACGGCTTCAGCCGCCGTTCCACCGCGGCGGTGAAGGCGCGGCGGTTGAGGCTCGAGGTGAGCGCGTCGGTGGTGGCGAGTTCCGTCAACTCATGGTTGACGAGTTCGAGCTGCCGCATCTTCAGCGCCATATAGGCGAAGAGCGGGATGGCGATCAGCACCGGTCCGGCGATGCCGGCCAGCCAGCCATTGCTGAGAAGCGCGCCGCCGATGCCCTGATAGGCGGCGTAGTTGAACACCACGGACGCAAAGACGCAGATCGCACTGGCGTAGATCGCCCAGCGGGTGAGGCGCAGATGCTCTTTGCGTGAATGCGGCAGCAAGATCGCGGTCATTCTGAAATTTCCCCGGCGCAAACCCTTCTCGGAGCAAGAGGGTTCTCACGCGAATGTGAAGCCGGACTTAGGAAATTCGATAAAATTCAGCGTATTGCGTTAGAAATTAGCCGCTTGGCGTCGGCGCCCGCCCATTCCGCCGGCCCGTTCATATGCGCCAGAAGGCAGCCTTCCGCGTCGATCAGCAGGGTTACCGGCAGGCCGAGAGCCAGGCCCCTCTTCTTCAATTCGTTAAAGATGCCGAGCGTCGGGTCACGGTAGCGCGCCAGCGCGCCCACCCCGGTCTCCTCGAGAAACTTGTCCGGCTTGGCGTTGTCGCCGGTGTCGACATTGACCGCGACGACCTCGAAACCCGGACCGCCCGTTGCCCTCTGCAGGGCGTCGAGCGCCGGCATCTCGGCACGGCAAGGAGCGCACCAGGTCGCCCACAGGTTGAGCAGGACGGTCTTGCCGGCGTGATCGGCGATCGACATCGGCTTGCCGTCCGGATCGTTGAAGGCGAGGCTGGCGAGCGAGACCGGCGGATCGGCGGGCAGCATGGCGGCGACATCGCCGGTGGCCGAATCGGCAAGCGTTCGCGCCCGTGCGCTTTTGGCCGAACAGAGCGCGTCGGCGGCATTGCCTGCGCCGGCATCCGCAGCAGGGGCCGGCTCCGCCGCCGTCGTGTTGCCAGACATGGTCGCGCTGACATATACCGCCAGCGCGCCTGCCAGCACCCCCGCGGCCAAGGCCAGCGCGACGGCGCGCCAGGCAGGGAAAAGTCGTCCAGGTCGTTTGTCGGCCATTCTCAAAAACTCCGGAGCCCGGGTAGCACGATGAGCGACAGCAAAGCCAGCAACGCCATGTGGGGCGGACGTTTTGCCTCGGGTCCGGCGGCCGTCATGGAGGCGATCAACGCCTCCATCGGCTTCGACCGCAAGCTCTATGCCCAGGACATCCGTGGCTCGATCGCCCATTCGCAGATGCTGGCGAAAACCGGCATCATTTCGGCGGAAGATCAAGAAAGGATCGCTCACGGCCTCAACACGATCCTGCACGAAATCGAGAGCGGCGCCTTCGCCTTCAGCACGGCGCTCGAGGACATCCACATGAATGTCGAGGCGCGGCTCGCCGAGCTGATCGGCCCGGCGGCGGGACGGCTGCACACGGCGCGCTCGCGCAACGATCAGGTCGCGGTCGATTTCCGGCTCTGGGTGAAGGATGAGTTTTTCCGCGTTGCCGAGGCTTTGAAGGGATTGATCCGCACGCTACTGGCGCGGGCGGAGGAGCACGCGGCAACGGTGATGCCCGGCTTCACCCATCTGCAGTCGGCGCAGCCGGTGACGTTCGGCCACCATTGCATGGCCTATGTCGAGATGTTCGCGCGCGACCTGTCGCGGGTGCGCGACGCGATCGCGCGGATGGACCAGTCGCCGCTCGGCGCCGCGGCGCTCGCCGGCACCAGCTTTCCGATCGATCGCCACATGACGGCGAAGGCGCTCGGCTTCCGCGAGCCGACCCGCAACTCGCTGGACAGCGTCTCGGACCGCGACTTCGCGCTGGAGTTCCTGTCGATCGCCGCGATCTGCGCGACCCATCTGTCGCGCCTGGCCGAGGAGATCGTCATCTGGTCGACGCCGCAGTTCGGCTTCGTGCGGCTGTCCGATTCCTTCTCCACCGGCTCCTCGATCATGCCGCAGAAGAAGAATCCCGACGCCGCCGAGCTGGTGCGCGCCAAGACGGGCCGCGTCAACGGCCATTTGATCGGGCTGCTGACCGTCATGAAGGGCCTGCCGCTGACCTATTCGAAGGACATGCAGGAGGACAAGGAGGCGGTGTTCGACGCGGCCGAGACGCTCGACCTGATGATCGCCGCGATGACCGGCATGGTCGGCGACATGACCATCGTCGAGGCGGCGATGAAGCGGGCCGCCGGCTCGGGCCATTCGACTGCCACCGATCTCGCCGACTGGCTGGTGCGGACCCTCGACATGCCGTTCCGCGAGGCCCACCACGTCACGGGCCGCGCCGTCGCGCTGGCCGAGGCGCGCGGCGTCGACATTTCGCGCCTGTCGACCGCCGATCTCCAGTCGGTCCACCCCGGCATCACGGACGACCTCGTCCTGTCCGTGCAGAACTCGGTGAAGAGCCGAAAATCCTACGGCGGCACGGCGCCGGCCGAGGTGCGGCGGCAGGTCAAGGCCTGGAAGAAGCGCATCGACAAGGCCTGATCGGCGGGGTGCAATCGCCGCCGAACTTCGCTACAAGCAGCCTGCCCGCCGACGAAGATGGACGCCCGATGACCCTAGCAAGGCTGACTTCCCTGATCGCGCTTTCCGCCGCCGTCGCGGTCGCCTCCGGCTGCGGTCGCAAGTCGGATCTCGACACGCCCTATGCGGCGGCGGTGCAGGCGCGCAAGGACGCCCAGAAGGCCGGCGAGCCGGTGCCGCCCGAGCCGGCGAAACCGACGAACGACAAGCCGTTCTTCCTCGACAAGTTGATCCAGTAATTTCGAGCGGCGCCAAGCGCCTCCCGCGGACGCCACCATGAATCATTTCGAATTCCGCGACGGCGTGCTGCATGCCGAGGACGTACCGGTGCCGGAGATCGCACGGGCCGTCGGAACGCCGTTCTACTGTTATTCGACCGCGACGCTGGAACGTCATTTCTTGGTGTTCAGCAAGGCGTTCAAGGGTCTCGATTCGCTCGTCTGCTATGCGATGAAGGCGAATTCCAACCAGGCGGTGATCGCAACCCTGGCGCGGCTCGGGGCCGGTGCGGATGTCGTCTCGGAAGGCGAATTGCGGCGGGCGCTCGCCGCCGGCATCCCGGCCTCCAGGATCCTGTTCTCGGGCGTCGGCAAGACGGCGCGCGAGATGGATTTCGCGCTTGGCGCCGGCATCCTGTGCTTCAACGTCGAATCCGAGCCGGAGCTCGAACTGCTGTCGCAGCGCGCGGTGGCGGCCGGCAGGACCGCGCCGGTGTCGCTGCGCATCAACCCCGATGTCGACGCCAGGACCCACAAGAAGATCTCGACCGGCAATGCCGAGAACAAGTTCGGCATCCCGTGGCAGCGGGCGCGCGCGGTCTACGCTCGTGCCGCGGCCTTGCCCGGTCTGAAGATCACCGGCATCGACATGCATATCGGCAGCCAGATTACCGACCTGCAGCCGTTCGACGATGCCTTCGCCCGGCTGGCCGAGCTGGTGACGGCGCTGCGCGCCGACGGACACACGATCGACCATGTCGATTTCGGTGGGGGGCTCGGCGTGCCCTATCGCCTGGACAACGATCCGCCGCCGCTGCCGGATGCCTATGCCGACATCATCCGCAAGCGCGCCGGTCATCTCGGCGTCAAGGTGATGTTCGAGCCGGGCCGGCTGATCGTCGCCAATGCCGGCA
The DNA here is from genome assembly GCA_019635715.1 of Rhizobiaceae bacterium. GTDB lineage: Bacteria > Pseudomonadota > Alphaproteobacteria > Rhizobiales > Rhizobiaceae > Kumtagia. The sequence continues at coordinate 5,350 of JAHBYY010000037.1, forward strand.
TCCTGGTCAGCGAGGTCGTCTACCTCAAGGAAGGCGACGCGAAGAGCTTCCTGATCGTCGACGCGGCGATGAACGACCTCGTCCGCCCCACCCTCTACGACGCCTTCCATGCCATCGAGCCGGTGGTTCGCCAGCCGGACGATGCCCCGCGACTCACGGTCGATGTGGTGGGGCCGGTGTGCGAGACCGGCGATTTCCTCGGACTGGACCGCGACCTGCCGCGCCTGGATTCGGGCGATCTGATCGCCGTGCGCACGGCGGGTGCCTATGGCGCCGTGCAGGCCGGCACCTACAATTCGCGCCTGCTGATTCCCGAGGTGCTGGTCAAGGGCGACCGGTATCACGTCGTGCGGCCGCGCGGCTCCTACGAGGCGCTGCTGGCGCTCGATTCAGTGCCGGACTGGATCGACTGAGCCGGGAGGTTGCGGGACGGCCGCGAAGCGGCGCCATGCCGGTTCACGATTTCGTGGCACCGCCTCGCCTTTGCCGCGTTTCTTGCTATCCTTTGTCGTGAAAGGTAGTGCCTTCGCCTGCCTTAGCCGGAAGGGTCGATGACGGAACCGCGCCCGAGCACCCAACAGTCCAGCTTCCTTCGGCGCGTCAGGCGCACCCGGCTGTCGACACGCGCGTCGATGCTGGTCGAGCGCGCATGGCCGCTCGTGCTGCCGCTGGTCCTGGTCGTCACGCTGTTTGCCGCGGTATCGTGGTTCGGCCTGTTCCGGATGATGCCGGATGTGGTGCGCCTCGGCGTCCTGGCGGGTTTTGCGCTGGCCGCCCTGGCTGCGCTCTATCCGCTGCGCTATTTCCGCCGGCCGGCCGCCGAAGAGATCGACCGGCGCATCGAGGCGACGAATGCTCTGGCCCATACGCCGCTGCGTGCACAGACGGACCGTCCGACGGGCGCGGAAAGCGCGTTCGCACAGGCGCTGTGGCGCGAACACCAGCGGCGCATGGCCGCCCGACTCGCCGATATCGGCGGGACGCTGCCGGACACGCGCGTGCCGGAACGCGATCCGTGGGGCGTCCGCGCCGCCGTCGCGCTGGTGGCGGCCGTCGCCTTCGCCTTCTCCTTCGGTCCGCGCGGCGGCAGCGTCGAGGATGCGTTTGGCGCCGCGACGCTGGCGCAGGCCATCCCGCCGCGCATCGACGCCTGGGTGACGCCGCCGGCCTATACCGGCAAGGCGCCGATCTTCATGACGGCCGAAACCAATGCCGCCCTGTCGGCCTTCACCGTGCCGGCCGGCAGCGAGGTGACGCTGCGGGTCACCGGGGGCCGGGGTGACGAGGCGCTGCGCTTCGCCCGCGCCGACGGCACCGTCCAGGGCATCGCTGCGCAAGGCGAGACCGAGACGGCGGCGGAGGACGGCGAGGCGGCGTCTGCGCCGCTGCCGAGCGGCGCGACTGCATTGCCGCGTCAGTTCTCGGGCAAGCTGACGCAGGACGGCTCGCTCGTGCTGGCGGCCGGCGAGCGCGACCTGCAGAGCTGGACCTTCACGGTCGTGCCCGACAGGCCGCCGGTGATCCGCTTCACCGACGCGCCGAAGCAGGCGGCCAACGGCGCGTTCGAACTTCACTACCAGATTGAGGACGACTATGGCGCGGCCTCCGCGAAGGCGGAATTCGCGCTCGAGGACGAGCCGCCCGCCGACGCGCATCCGCTCTACCCGCCGCCCGAGATGCCGCTGTCGTTGCCGCGGCGCGGCGCGGCGCCTGCGCCGGCGAAATCGAGCCGCGACCTCACCGAGCATGTCTGGTCGGGCAGCCGCATCAGGCTGACGCTGGTGGCGACCGACGATGCCGGCCAGGAAGCGCGCAGCGAGACCCGCACCATCATCCTGCCGGAGCGGCCGTTCACCAATCCGCTGGCGCGCGCGGTGGTCGAACTGCGAAAAATCTTCTCGCTCGACGCCAATGAGCGCAAGCATGTGGTCGAGCTGATCGAGGCGATCACGCTGCGGCCCGAGGACACGATCGCCAATCTGTCGCACTATCTCGGCCTGATGGCGGGGCGCACCAAGTTGCAGACCGCCGGCGACGACGACGCGCTTCGCGCCACGGCCGACTATTTCTGGAACATGGCGCTGCAGATCGAGGACGGCGACCTGTCGAGCGCCGAGAAGCGGCTGAAGCAGGCGCAGGAGGCGCTCAAGCAGGCATTGCGCGACGGCGCCAGCGACGAAGAAATCGACAGGCGCATGAAGGAACTGCGCGAGGCGATGAACGAGTTCCTGCGCGAGTTCGCGGAGCGGGCGGCGCGGGACCCGAACACCGCGATGCAGGAGTCGCAGCCGGGCCAGGAGATGCGCCAGAGCGATCTCGAACGGATGATGGATCAGATCGAGAATCTGGCGAAATCGGGCAACCGGCAGCAGGCCGAGGACATGCTGTCGCAGCTCGAGGACATGATGAACAATCTGCAGGCGCGGCGTCAGCCGCAGCCCGGCCAGGACGGCCAGCAGAGCGAAATGCGCCAGCAGATGAACAAGCTCGGCGAGATCATGCGCCGCCAGCAGGAGATGATGAACGAGACCTTCCGGCTCGACCAGATGCAGAAGGGCCAGCAGCAGCGCGGACAGGACCGCAGCCAGCAGCGCGGCGACCAGGGCGGCGAAGGCGACGAGCAGCAGGGCCAGGGAATGACGCCCGAGGAATTCGCCGAGGCGCTGAAGAACCTGCAGGAGGGCCAGGGTCAGCTCCAGCAGGATCTCGAAGCCCTTCAGAAGGGCCTGGAAGGCATGGGCATCCAGCCGGGCGAAGGCTTTGGCGAGGCCGGCGAGGCGATGGGCGAGGCCGAGGGCGCGCTCGGCGAAGGCGACGGCGGCCGCGCCACCGGCCAGCAGGGGCGGGCGCTGGAAGCGCTGCGCCGCGGCGGCCAGGACATGATGCAGCAGATGCAGCGGGCCGAGCAGGGCGACGAAGGCGGCGGCCAGGAGGGCGGCCGCCAGCAGAACGCCGACCGCGATCCGCTGGGCCGGCCGCGCGCCACGACCGGTCCGGACTTCGGCAATTCCGTCAAGGTGCCGGACGAGATCGACGTGCAGCGCGCGCGGCAGATTCTGGAAGCCATCCGCAAGCGGCTCGGCAATGCGCTGAGCCCTGAGCTCGAACGCAGCTATCTGGAGCGGCTGCTGCAGATGCGGTAGCGGCCACCTTCTCTCGCATCATGCGGCAGGGCGCTCAGTGCTCAAGCGATTGATCATACCGCGCCGCGATTGACGATATTGCAGTGCAGCATATAAATGCCGGTATGGAACGGCCGCTTTCGTGCCGTTCGGAGACCGGCCCGCACCTTGCTGCTGCAGCCTGCCAGTTCCTATGAAGAGCTCTACCGCGGCTTCCGGTGGAACGTTCCGGCGCGCTTCAACATCGGCGTCGAGATTGCCGATCGCTGGGCGGCGGGCGAGCCGGACCGGATCGCACTGCTCGAATACAGGCCCCATGGAGAAGCAGCCGGCCTGACCTTCGGCGAGCTGGCAACCGTGTCGAACAGGCTCGCATCCGCCCTCTCCAGGCGCGGCGTATCGCGCGGCGACCGCGTCGCGCTGCTGCTGCCGCAAGGCTTCGAGGCGGCTGTCAGCCACGTCGCCATTTACAAACTGGGCGCCATCGCGGTGCCACTGGCGTTGCTGTTCGGGGTCGAGGCGCTGGAATATCGCCTGCAGACGGCCGGAGTGCGTGCCGTCATCACCAATGAAAACGGCGCCACCAAACTGAAGCGCATCGCCGCACGCCTGCCGCAGCTCGAGCTGATCGCCTCGGTCGACGGCGACGACGGCGATGTCGTCGGCTACGAGCGGCTGCTGCGCGAGGGGGACGGCGCCTTCGTGCCGGTCGAGACGGCGCCCGACGATCCGGCGATGATGATCTTCACCTCGGGGACCACCGGTCCGCCGAAGGGCGCGCTGCACGGCCATCGCGTGCTGATCGGACATCTGCCCGGCTTCCAGTTCCACCATGAGTTCGCGCCGCGGCCGGGCGACCGGATGTGGACGCCGGCCGACTGGGCGTGGGCCGGCGGGCTGCTCAACCTCCTGCTGCCGTCGCTCTATTTCGGCCTGCCGGTGGTGTTCGGCCGGTTCGACCGCTTCGATCCGGAAGCGGCGCTGGGGCTGGTGGAGAAGACGGGCGTGCGCAACGCCTTCATCCCGCCGACGGCGCTGCGCATGCTGAAGGCGGTCGGCGGTATCCGCGAACGCTTCAAGCTCGGCCTGCGCACCATCGGGTCGGCCGGCGAGGCGCTCGGCCGCGAGACCTACGACTGGGCGCGCGCCGAACTCGGGATCACCATCAACGAGTTCTATGGCCAGACGGAATGCAACATCGTGCTGTCGTCCTGCGGCGCGCTCGGCGTCAGCCGCGGCGGTGCGATCGGCAAGCCGTCGCCGGGCCATCGCGTCGCGATCATTGATGCCGAAGGCAGGGAACTGCCGGCCGGCGCGGTCGGCCAGATCGCGGTGCGGCGGCCCGATCCGGTGATGTTCCTCGGCTACTGGACCAACGAGGCGGCGACGCGCGAGAAGTTCGTCGGCGACTGGATGACCACCGGCGACCAGGGCGTGCAGGACGGCGACGGCTACGTCACCTTCTTCGGCCGCGACGACGACGTCATCACCTCGGCCGGTTTCCGCATCGGTCCCGGCGAGATCGAGGATTGCCTGACCGGCCACCCGGCGATCGCGCTGGCCGCCGCGGTCGGCAAGCCGGACGTGCTGCGCACCGAAATCGTCAAGGCCTATGTCGTGCTGAAGGACGGTTTCGCCGCGAGCCCGGCGCTTGCCGACGAGGTCAAGTCATGGGTGCGCGAACGGCTCTCGGCGCATGAATATCCGCGCGAGGTCGAGTTCGTGGACTCCATGCCGCTGACCACGTCGGGCAAGGTGATCCGCCGCATCTTCCGCGACCGGGCGAGACGCGAAGCGGCGGCTTAGAGCCGCCGCGCCCGCCGTTCTTCGCCCCTCCCGTCGCGGTTCAGCGTTCGGCGGTCCATGTCACCTGATAGAGACCGGGCTCGGCCACGCCGAGCGTCCTGTTGCGATCGAGGAAGCCGTTGTCGCGAAGATGCTCGAAGACGCGGCGCATCGCCTGCTCGTCCTCGGCCTGGGCGTAGTTGACGACGCGCCGGCCGTCGAGGCTGCGATGCAGGCTGGCCGACAGCCAGCCGGGAACGGCAGCCCTGCAGCTTGTCGCGGCCTCCCGCAGAAGGCCGATCAGCGCTTGCTGGCCACCCTCCGGCACGGTGAACACATTGATCTGGGTGATTGCGCCTGAATTGGCGCGAATGATCGGCATGGGGTCTCTCCTTCGGTCGGAGCCGGGCGGGGGAGAGGTGGACCATGCTCCCGCGCGCCAAGCTCAAGCGCAATCCGTGCGCGCGGCTTGCCGCGGGTTTCCGCATCGGGCGGAAACGGAGCTTCCGCTGGGCGGAAGGGGCCGGGCTTACCTTTTGCCGGTCCAGGTCCTTGTCGACCCGGATCTGATAGCATCTGCGGTCGCGATCCGCAAAGGCTGGCCTGAACACCTAGCGGCGCTGCAGGATGCCGCGTATGCGGTTGCGCAGGATGCGCGCCATGTTGCGCGTCTCGCGATAGAGATGGAGCTGCGAGGTGGCCTGGCGTACCTCGCGATCGACGCGCGGCACCGTGCCGATCACCAGCGTTCCCATGCGCCGCCGTTCCGTCCACAGACGGCTCATGACCGGATGGTCCGGCACGGCGCAGGAGTCGGTGGCCACGACGTTCGGATCGTCGAGATGTTGGCGCGTCACCTCGATCATCAGCAATGTGCCGGGCGAGTAAGCCGAATAGGTCTCGTCGTAGGCGGTCTTCCAGGTGTAGGCGACGCCGCCCTCGATGAAGACGATCAGCGAGGCGATCGGCTCCTCGTCGAGCGTCAGCGTATGGACGCGCACCATGTCCTGCTCGGCGAGGCGGTTGACCGCCTCGCGGGCGAAGGCGGCGCGGTAGCGGTCGATGGCCATGGCGGTGCGCTCGCGGCCCTTCCAGCCCGAGGCTTCGAGCGTCAGGAAGGACTCCAGCCCGAGCCTGACCTCGTCCTGCGACCTGGCGACGTGGTGCTCGACGGCTCCCTTCTCAGCCAGCCGGCGCTTCATGCGGCGGAATTCGCGCAGGTGGTGGGCGCGCAGCGACTGCTTCAGGTAGTCGTCGCCGTCGAGCTTGCTCTCCAGGAACGGCCGTTCGAGGATCGCCGTCGTCTCCATCGCCAGGCCCCGGGCGGCCGCGATCGACCGCAGCGTCCGGGCCGCCGGGCCGTCGAGCCGCACGTCCGGCAGCACCAGGACCTGCGGCAGCTTGAGCGACGGCCGCGACAGGATGTCGAGGAAGTCGCAGACCACGCCCTCGGGATCGTCGCGATCGATCAGCGGCGTGCCGAGCGGGCCGAAGGGGCTGGACCAGGCGCGGATGATCGGCACGCCGAAGGGGATCGGCGGCTTTTCGACCGAGAAGGGCAGCAGCAGGCGCAGCCGCGAGCGGTAGTCGTCGCCGTCGCGGATGACCGCCAGCCGCACCTCCCGGTCCTCCAGGCGCGGCATGGCGGGCGCGAGGAAGCGCGGATTGAAGAAGACGTTCGGCTCGATGGTGCGGGCGCAGAGATGGTCGAGCTCGTCGACCATCTCGAACCCGGCGGGGGCGGGATAGATGCTGAGCTTGCGCGGCAGCCGGCCCCCGGCGGCGAGCGTCTCCTCGTGGGCCGGTTCGCGCAGGCGGGTGCTCAGCCCCGCCAGGCCGGAGATCATCGCGCCGGCGGGACCGCCGCTGGTTTCCTCGAGGATCGGAAGTGCGCCCATCAGCGGGAGGGCTCCATGCGGGAGTGCGGCAGGAAGATCACCATGGCGATGCCGAGCCTGCGCCAGGCGGTCCAGGACAGGGCGGCGGCCTCGAAGATCATGGCGGCGGCGGTCGCCAGGGCTGCGCCCCAGAGGCCGAACTGCGGGATCAGCATGAAGCTCAGGCCGACATTGAGCGTCAGCGTGGCGGCATAGACCAGCGCGCAGGCGTTCTGGTTGCCGCTCATCGTCAGCAGGCTCTCGCAGGGGCCGACCGAGGCGCGGGCGACGACGCCGACGACCAGCAGGAAGAGCAGCGGATAGCCGGCCTCGAAACCGGGGCCGAAGAGTTTCAGCATCGGCTCGCCGAGCACCAGCACCACGAGGGCCATGACGACCGAAGGCCAGAAGGTCCAGGCGACCGTCTCGCGGGCGAAAGCGGCGAGCCTTGCGTTGTCCGTGTGGCTGAACTGCGCATAGCGCTGGGCGACGCCGGCCTTGACGGCGAAATAGACGAAGTGCACCAGCGCCAGCGTCTTCACGGTGGCGAAATAGACGGCGACGTCGTCCGGCTGCATGAAGGCGCCGACCATCAGGACGTCGGCATTGGTCAGGATGAAGAAGAAGCTCTCCACCAGGAAGATGGGGAGCGATACCGCGATCCAGCCCTTCAGGGCGTAGGCGCGGGGGCCGGGTTCGACGCGCCGGTCGACGCGGCCGGTGACGCTGACGAGCTGGACGATCGTCGTCGTGTAGGTGGCGAGGATGGTGGCGATCAGCGCGGTCTCGGCGCAGGGCTGGTAGCCGGCGGCCAGGGCGGCCGCCATGAAGGCGAGGATCAGGACCGGCCGTGTGATATAGGTGGGCGAAAGGGCGGAGACGGCCCAGGAATGCGCCCGCGAAATGCCCTGCAACACGTCGGAGAGGGCAATCATCGGCAGGCAGAACAGCCCGAGGATGAACGGCACGACGTAGTAGGCCTCGATGCGGCCGGAGAGCAGCCAGACCGCCAGCATGGCGAGGCCGGCGATCGCCGAGGAGACCACCAGCACGAAGAGCCGGCTGGTCAGCAGGACGCCGCGGAGTTCCGGCAGCATCCGCTTCTCGCGGTATTCCGGGATGTAGCGGATGACCGAGGTGTGGAAGCCGAGGCACGAGATGTTGCCGGCGATGACCATGGTGGTCCACACTAGGACGAAGATGCCGTATTCGAACGAGCCCATCCAGCGCGCCAGCAGCACCTGGCTGACGAAGGCGATGGCCGCCGAGAAGATGCGGATCGCGAAGGCGATCAGCGACATGCGGCCGGCCTGGCCGCGCTCGCCGCTGTCGAAGACGAAGCGGTCGATGCGGTCGACGAGCGGCCGTACCCGAAGCGCGAGGCGCTCGGGCAGAAGCCTCTCGGCTGTCGTTGCCGCGGAGAAACGCACGCACACCACTCCGAATTCCGCCGGGTAGCATCAGGCTTTAGCCGGGAGCCGTTAAGAAACGGTTCGGGGAGGCCGGGCGGCCTGTTCCAGGCGCACCTTGTCGCCGCCAGCCCGCCTCGCGTCTGGCCATTGAAAGGTCGGGAAGCGGAACGCGAGGCTCCCACCTTCCGAATAGAGATATGCGGCGCGCGCCCCGCGTTCCGCCGGCCGCCGTCTCCCGGATGTATACGGGGAGCGGCATCCCCATGGACGCCGCCTGCCGCCGGAAGCCCCTGACTGCCCGCACCGCACCGATCGCGCGGGGGAGGGATGCCGCCGTCCTGCCTGAGCCGGTGCGCACCGGTCCCGTCAGAACGATGCGGAGAGGATAGCGGCGGCACAGAGGTGGGGCATAAAATTCCTGCAATCGAGGCGATCGATTCTCATCCCGATCAAATGCCGCCTTGCCGGCGGCGGCGCGGCTGCTAGACACAGGGTCGGAACATCCATTCGAAACGGCGACCATCTTGCAGCTTTCCCCCAACGTCGCCGGCTCGCTCTACATGTCGATCGCCATGACCACCTATACGGGCGCCGACACGATCATGAAGTTCGTCGCGGCCGAGATGAACATGGGTCAGGCGATCTTCGTGCGCGGCTTCTTCGGCACGCTGCTGGTCGCGGTCCTCGTCTGGCGCGCAGGGCTGCTGTCGTCGCTGCCCCTCGTGTTCCAGCGGTACGTCATGCTGCGCGCGGTCGGCGAACTCGGCGCCAACGTCACCTTCCTGCTGGCCCTCGTCCATCTGCCGCTGGCCAACGTCGCGGCGATCTATCAGGCCTTGCCGCTGGCGGTCACCGTGGCCGCCGCCTACTTCTTCCGCGAGCCGGTGGGCTGGCGGCGCTGGGCCTGCATCGCCGTCGGTTTCGTCGGCGTGCTGATCGTGGTGCGGCCGGGCTCCGAAGGCTTCAACGCCTATTCGCTGCTCGGCGTGGCCTGCGTGCTGTTCTGCGTGCTGCGCGACGTCGCGACCCGCAAGGTGCCGGAGTCCATCCCGACCATCCTGCCCACCGCGGCGACCACGGCGCTGGTGATGGTGTTCGGCGCCGGGATGATCGTGCCTTATGGCGGCTGGTCGCCAATGTCGTGGACGAGCACCGGCCTGCTCGCCTTCGGCGCGGCGATCATCGTCGTCGGCCACCTGTTCATCATCATGTCGACCCGGACCGGCGAGATCTCGGTCGTCGCACCGTTCCGCTATACGTCGCTGCTGGTGGCGATCGTGCTCGGCATCGCCGTCTTCGGCGACTATCCCGACGCGATCATCATGCTCGGCTCGGCAATCGTGGTCGCCTCCGGCCTCTACATGCTCTGGCGCGAGAGCCGCGTCAGCCGCGCCAAGCCGGCGGCCCACGCCGCGACGGACGCGCCGGAGATCTGATGACGCGAGGCGGTGACCCTACCCGCCTCCGATCAGCCCGAGGATGAGACGGTGGACGTTGCCGCCGTCGCTCATCTCGTCGCGGTCGAAGTCGCGGCTGCGCTGGCGCTGCGCCTGCGACAGCGCGGCGAGGCGCTGCTGCAGGTCGGCGCGCACCTTCGTGCAGCCGGGATCGTTTTCGGCCGTCAGGCCGACGCTGACCCGTTCGATCTCGTGCACGAGATCCTTGATCATGTCGCCATGAACCCGTTCGTGGGCCTCGATGCCGGCGATGAAGGTTTCCCAGCGGGCGCGTGCGGCCGCCGGCAACGGCCCGGCGGGCTTCGGCACGAGGTAGGTGATGACGAGCTTCGGACGCGCCGCGACCAGCGTGCAGGCGCCGCCCTTCGGCACGTAGCGGCGCTGCCAGGTCAGCTTGAAGTTCGTGTGCGCGATGGCGCGGGTGGGGCCGAGTTTCGGGCCGCGCTCGCCGATCGAATCGTAAAGCTCGCGGCCGGTGGCGCCGGAGATCGCGTAGGTTTCCACCTTCTCAACCGCACGCCATTGGGCGGCGGCAGGCGAGGCGAGGGCGGTTGCCAGCGCGAGGGGTATCAATACCCTCAACGTTACCCCCACCCCTCTCAGGGTCTGATCCAAAAGGCGCCATGCCGGACTGCAAATGGCAATTTCTGCGCTTCCGGTGCTCACATACCCGAATGTACGCTGCGCTCCGGGTCTCGAAATCACCATTTTCGCCACGGCCTGTCGCCTTTTGATTCAGACACTCAGGGCGAGCCACCGGTCTCGCCCGTCCTCCGGACCCCCGCAAGGGGGAGGGGAACCGGTCCGAAGCCGCGTCGAACGCCAATCGTCCCCGGAGTTTTCTGGCAAAGTGGTCGCGACGTCCCCCTCCCCCTTGCGGGGAGGGGGCAGGGGTGGGGGTAAGCAACCGCCGACCTGCCTACCCGCCGCCACATGCGATTGCCCTGCCCTCCGGACGGAGAGGAAGGAAACCGGGCATTGCGGCCCATGCTCAGGCGAAGGTGCCGTGGCAGTGCTTGAACTTCTTGCCCGAGCCGCAGGGGCAGGCCTCGTTGCGCCCGACCTTGCCCCATGTCGAGGGCCTTGCCGGGTCGCGGTCCTCTGGGGCCACGACGCTTTCCGTCGTCACGCGCGTCATCACCGCCGCGTCGCCGAAATCGCCGTCGTTGAAGTCGTCCTCGCCGGTGGTCGCGTCGATGTGCTGGCCGAAGGCGGGCGGCGCCTCCGGCGGCGGGGCTTCCGCCGCCTCGCGCACCAGCTCGACGCGCATCAACTGCGCGGTGACGGCCTGCCGCAGATTGCCGAGCAGCGCCTGGAAGAGCTCGAAGCTCTCCGACTTGTACTCGTTGAGCGGGTCGCGCTGCGCGTAGCCGCGGAAGCCGACGACCGAGCGCAGGTGGTCGAGATTGACCAGATGCTCGCGCCACAGATGGTCGAGCGTCTGCAGGACCACGGAGCGCTCGACATAGGCCATGACCTCGGGGCCGAAGCGATCCGCACGATCCCTGGCGGCGTCGTCGGCGAGCTTGGTCAGGCGCTCGCGCACCGCCTCCTCATCAATTCCTTCCTCGCGGAACCACTCCTCGATCGGCAGGTCGAAATTGAGATATTGCTGGACTCCCGCCTTCAGGCCCGCGGCATCCCACTGTTCGGCATAGGCGTTTTCCGGGATGTGCTTGGCGACCAGGTCGTCGATGACGTCCTGGCGCATCTCGGCGACGGTCTCGGTGAGGCTCTCGCCGTCCATCAACTGGATGCGCTGCTCGAACACCACCTTGCGCTGGTCGTTGGCGACGTCGTCATATTTCAGCAGGTTCTTGCGGATGTCGAAATTGCGCGCCTCGACCTTCTTCTGCGCCTTCTCCAGCGCCTTGTTGATCCAGGGATGGACGATCGCCTCGTCGTCCTTGAGGCCGAGCTTCTGCAGCATGCCGTCCATGCGGTCGGAGCCGAAGATGCGCATCAGATCGTCCTGGATCGACAGGTAGAACTTCGAGCGTCCCGGATCGCCCTGGCGGCCGGAGCGGCCGCGCAACTGGTTGTCGATGCGGCGCGATTCATGGCGCTCGGTGGCGAGCACGTAGAGGCCGCCGGCGTCGATCGCCTTCTGCTTCAGCCGCTCGACATCCTCGCGGATCGCCTTCTCGGCGGCGTCGCGCTGCGGGCCGGGCTCCATGCCGCCGAGTTCCTCGGCGATGCGCATATCGGCATTGCCGCCGAGCTGGATGTCGGTGCCGCGGCCGGCCATGTTGGTGGCGATGGTGACGGCGCCGGGCTTGCCGGCCTGGGCGACGATCGCCGCCTCGCGCTCGTGATGGCGGGCGTTGAGCACCTCGAAGGCCTTCAGCCCGTCCTTGCGCAGGCGCTCGGCGAGCTGTTCGGACTTCTCGATCGAGGTCGTGCCGACCAGGATCGGCTGGCCCTTGGCGGCCGCCTCGCGGATGTCGCGGACGATCGCCTTGTACTTCTCCTCGACGGTCCGGTAGACCTCGTCGTCCTCGTCGATGCGCTGCACCGGACGATTGGTCGGCACCTCGGTGACTTCGAGACCGTAGATGTTGCCGAATTCCTCGGCCTCGGTGGAAGCCGTGCCGGTCATGCCGGCAAGCTTCTTGTACATGCGGAAGTAGTTCTGGAAGGTCACGGAGGCGAGCGTCTGGTTCTCCGGCTGGATCGCCACGTGCTCCTTCGCCTCCAGCGACTGGTGCAGGCCTTCCGAATAGCGGCGGCCCGGCATCATGCGGCCGGTGAACTCGTCGATGATGACGATCTCGCCATTGCGGACGATGTAGTCCTTGTCCTTCTGGAACAGGCGATGCGCCTTCAGCGCGTTGTTGACGTGATGGACGATCGCGACGTTCTCGACGTCGTAGAGCGACTCGCCCTTCAGATGGCCGGCGGCGCGGAGAAGGTTCTCCAGCTTCTCGGTGCCTTCCTCGGTGAAGATCGCGGTGCGCTGCTTCTCGTCGATCTCGTAGTCGGCCGCAACGAGCTGCAGCATGAAGGTGTCGATGGTGTTGTACATCTCCGAGCGGTCCTCGAGCGGACCGGAGATGATCAGCGGCGTGCGCGCCTCGTCGATCAGGATGGAATCGACCTCGTCGACGATCGCGTAATTGTGGCCGCGCTGCACCATCTGGGCGCGCTCGTACTTCATGTTGTCGCGCAGATAGTCGAAGCCGAGCTCGTTGTTGGTGGCGTAGGTGACGTCGCAGGCATAGGCGGCGCGGCGCTCCTCGTCGGAGAGGCCATGGACGATGATGCCGGTGGTGAGGCCGAGGAAGCCGTAGATGCGGCCCATCCACTCGGCGTCGCGGCGGGCCAGATAGTCGTTGACGGTGACGACATGGACGCCCTTGCCCGACAGGGCATTGAGATAGACGGGCAGGGTGGCGACCAGCGTCTTGCCTTCGCCGGTGCGCATTTCGGCGATGCCGCCATTGTGAAGCACCATGCCGCCGATCAACTGCACGTCGAAGGGGCGCATGCCGAGGACGCGGCGGGCCGCCTCGCGCGCCGTGGCGAAGGCCGGTACGAGGATGTCGTCGAGGCTGGCGCCGTTGGCGATGTCGGCCTTGAACTGCGCCGTGCGGGCGCGCAGCGCCTCGTCGGACAGCGAGCGCATCTCGTTTTCCATCGCGTTGATCGATTCGACGCGGGGTCGGGTCGATTTGACGCGGCGATCGTTGGAGGAGCCGAAAATCTTGCGGGCAATGCCCCCAAAGCTGACCATCAAATGGCCCTTTCAGTTCAAAAGAACCCGGCCACCCGGCCGGCAGACGCCGCGTCTCGCCTCTTTGCAGATCGCAGCAGGAACCAGCGCCCGGAATTCGGTTCTGGACGCAAACGCGAAGGAGAGATAAGAGGGGGCCCCTTCGATGTCAACGTCGCGGGTCTGTCCGGCGCTGCCACAATTCGCCCCATTTGGCCGCCTAGCCCGCGCAGAAATCGCCCCACCGGAGAGTTTCTATCCATGAACGTCCTCACCCGTCGCACACGCCTGGCCGGCTTCGGCCTCGCGGCCCTGGTGCTTGCCCTGTCGTCCGGTGGTGCCTCGGCCCAGCAGGCGCAGCCGGATCCCGAGGCGGTGCTCGCCACCGTGGCCGGCGAGCCGATCACCGAGGCCGACCTGGCGCTGGCGATCTCCGATCTCGACCAGCAGTTCGCCCGCCTGCCGGAAGAGCAGCGTCGCGCCGCGGCGCTGTCGGCGATCATCGAGATCCGCCTGCTCGCCAACGAGGCGAAGGCCAAGGGCCTCGACAAGGATCCGGACTACCAGCGCCGCACCGCCTTCCTGCTGCAGCGGGCGCTGCACGGCGAGACGATCGAGAAGGAGGTGGCCTCCAAGATCACCGACGAGGAGATCCGCAAGCGCTACGATACCGAGATCGCCAACGCGCCGCCGGTCAACGAGGTGCATGCCCGCCATATCCTGGTGAAGACCAAGGAGGAGGCCGACGCGATCATCAAGCAGCTCGACGGCGGGGCGAAGTTCGAGGACCTCGCCAACGAGAAGACCAGCGATCCGTCCGGCAAGACGTCGGGCGGCGATCTCGGCTGGTTCGGCCCGGGACAGATGGTGCCGGAGTTCGAGAAGGCGGCCTTCGGGCTCGAGCCGGGCTCCTATACGAAGGAGCCGGTGCAGTCGCAGTTCGGCTGGCATATCATCAAGGTCGAGGACAAGCGCGCCAAGCAGCCGCCGGCCTTCGAACAGGTGAAGGAGCAGTTCCGCCAACTGGTCCTGCGCGAGAAGTATTTCGCCCTGGTGAAGTCGCTGCGCGAAGCAGGTTCGGTCGAGGTGACCGATCCGGCGCTCAAGGCAGCCGTCGGAGCCATCGAGGGCGGGCAGAAGTAGCAGCGCTGCGGCGCGGCGCGAAGCCGCCTGCCGGGCCAAGCGGGTGCGCGGCGATCCGGGAGGCCGGCGCCGCCCCTCACCTGCCTGCAGGCGCCCTGCGGACCTCCCCGCAGGCGGCAGTGGAATCGCATACGGGGGGTAGCCAGGTGGGCGGCTGCTTACCCCCCACCCCTGACCCCTCCCCGCAAGGGGGAGGGGGACGCCGCGACCACTTTGCCAGAAAACTGCGGAGACGGTTGGTGTTCGACGCGGCTTCGGACCGGTTCCCCTCCCCCTTGCGGGGAGGGGTTAGGGGTGGGGGTAGCCTCAAATGCGATTGCCCTGCCGCAGGCGGGGAGAAGCGCGATGCCTCCCGTCAGGCGACGACGAAGTCCCCCGCGTTCATGGTCGGCAGGCCGGCCATCACGGCGAACTTGATCGCCGCCGCCGCGCCGGTGCCGTCGGCGTCGTAGCGCAGGATGCCGGTGTCGGTCTCGTAGAGGATGCGATGGGCCGCCGTGGTGGCGTTGCCGTCGGCGCTGGCGGCGAAGGCCGTCGCCGCCAGCGTGCCGGCCGGCCCCGCCTTGGTGAAGATCGACGCCGCCAGCGAGATCAGGTCGATGCCGGAAAAACCCTTGATCGTGTCGACATTGGTCGCCTCGTTCAGCGCGTAGCTGAAATAGTAGGTGTCGGCGCCGGCATTGCCGGACAGCGTGTCGTTGCCGGTGCCGCCGGAGATCTTGTCGTTGCCCGCCCCGCCATTGATCGTGTCGTTGCCGCCATAGCCGCGCAGCGTGTTGTTGCCGGCATTGCCGGTGACCGTCTGGCCGAATTCGTTGCTGAACAGCGAGAGGCCCGCCGTTCCCTTGCTGTCGATGCTCTCCAGGGTCTGGATGTAGACGCCCGAACCGACCGTGTAGTTGACGGCCGCCCTGACGATGTCGGTGCCGGCGGCGGCGGCCTCGACGATCTTGGTGCCCGAATTGAAGATCACGTAGGTGTCGTTGCCGGCCAGGCCGATCAGCGTGTCGGAGCCGCCGATGCCGCCATCCGACAGGACGTTGTTGCCGGCATTGCCGGTGATCTCCTGGGCGAACTGGTTACCGGTGAGATCGATCGCCCCCTTGCCGGCGGCATTGGTCGTGGCCAGGAACTCGACTTCGGAGCCGGGCAGCAGCAGGTAGCTGACCGACGCGAACACCTTGTCGGCGGCTCCCTGTCCCGCCGCCTCGAAGGCCACGTCGGTGGCGTCGTTGACGAAATGCGTGTCGTCGCCGGCGCCGCCGTCGGTGAAGTCGGATCCGCCGCTGGCATTGAATGTGTCGTTGCCGCCGAGGCCGGGAATGTATTCGTTCGCCGCGATGCCGTTGATCACATTGTCGCTGTCATTCGAGATCGCGACGAGCTGGCCGCGGATTTCGCCGCCGGGGAAGGTCTTGGTATGGACATTGACATAGAGGTCGACGTCGCTTCCGACCGTCGCCGACCCAAGCTGCGCCTTGAAGGTGTTGAGCGAGGTGGATGCCGGGTCGGTGGTTTCCCAGATGCCTCCGACGTGGCGCGAGCCGTCACCGCCCTTGTTGTTGAAAAGATCGTCGTCCTGGTTGAGGAACGCGAACACGACGCTGCCGTTGGCGCCGCGCGCCTTGTTGTGGATGTGCATGTCGGTGACGTTGTCGGCGGTGCCCGGCGTCTCTTCGACGCCTCCGTCGAAAAGAACCCCGAAATCCAGGCCGTAGACGCTTACCGAGAAGGTCAGTGTTGTATTCGTGCTGTCGAAGACAGCGTAACCGTTGCCAAATGCCTTGCTGGCATTCGACGGATTTTCCTGAGATCCATCCAATACGATGCGAAATCCCGTCGACATTGTATCGTTCCTCTCCTTATACGCCTCGTTTCGAGCCGGACGACTCCATGCATGACCGGTTCCCGGTCGCTTCGGTCAAATAGGAAAGAACTGGATCAAAAATGTGCCATCTTCAACTTTAACGCGAAACAAAGATCCAAAAACAAAATCAAGCGCAGGAGTTGTCTACACTTTGGCGGGTTTCTTCATACACCATGATTGTTGCGCCTGACAAGTTTCAGGCGCCGCCGGGGCACGACCGAAAAGATCAAAGCGCATCTTTTCAGATCTCGAGCGGGATGGATGCTTTCGGCATCCCAGGTCGGTCAACCCGACCCCATGTAGAGTGAGGGCAACCGGCTCGCGGCTGCCCTGGCGGACCGCGCCTTCGTCGCACCCGGTGCCTTCACGCAGGAAACGCCTTGCGCCGCCCGGCCGGCTGCGGCAAACGAAGCGCGCGCACCCATTGCCAGCAGAGGCCCCATGTCGACGTCCGTCTCGCCGCTCGCCCCCAAATCCTATCCCAAGATGCCGGCGATCGAGGGCGTGCGGATCGCCACCGCCGAGGCGGGCATCAAGTACAGGAACCGCACCGATCTGCTCGCCATGACCTTCGACGAGGGCACGACGGCGGCCGGCGTGTTCACGCGCTCCAAATGCCCGTCGGCCCCCGTCGATTTCTGCCGGCAGAACCTTGCCGGCGGCAAGGCGCGGGTTCTCGTCGTCAACTCCGGCAACGCCAATGCGTTCACCGGCAGCAAGGGGCGAGAAACGACGCGGATGACCGCCGAGGCGGCGTCCAGGGCGGCCGGATGCGGCACGGACGCGGTCTATCTCGCCTCCACCGGGGTGATCGGCGAGCCGCTCGATGCCGGGCGCTTCTCGCACCTGCTGGACGGCATGGCGGCGGCGGCCGCGCCCGACCGCTGGAGCGACGCGGCGAAAGCGATCATGACCACCGACACCTTCCCGAAGGTGGCGACGGCGACGGTCAAGTTCGGCGAGCACAGCGTGACGATCAACGGCATCGCCAAGGGCGCCGGCATGATCGCGCCGGACATGGCGACCATGCTGTCGTTCATCGCTACGGATGCGGCGATCGCCGCGCCGGTGCTGCAATCGCTGCTGTCGAAGGGCGTCGGGCCCACCTTCAATGCGGTGACGGTCGACAGCGACACCTCGACCAGCGATACGCTGATGCTGTTTGCCACGGGCGCTGCGGCAAAGCGGGGCGTGGCACCCGTCACCGACCTTTCCGACCCGCGTCTCGGCGCCTTCAAGCGCGCGCTCAACCGCCTGCTCAAGTCGCTGGCGCTGCAGGTGGTGCGCGACGGCGAGGGGGCGCGCAAACAGGTCGAAGTCACGGTCACCGGCGCCAGATCGGCGCGCTCGGCCAAGCGCATCGCGCTGTCGATCGCCAATTCGCCGCTGGTCAAGACGGCAATCGCCGGCGAGGACGCCAATTGGGGGCGGGTCGTCATGGCCGTCGGCAAGGCGGGCGAGCCGGCCGACCGCGACCGGCTAGCGATCTGGTTCGGCGAGAACCGCCTGGCCTACCAGGGCGAGCGCGACACCGGCTATTCGGAGGAGAAGACGTCGGCCTACATGAAGCGCGACGAGATCGCGATCCGCGTCGATCTCGGGCTCGGCCGCGGCAAGGCGACGGTGTGGACCTGCGACCTCACCAAGGAATATGTCGCCATCAACGGCGACTACCGGAGCTGACCCGGAGTTGAACGCCGCTGTCGTCGTGCCCGCGCTGACCACGGTGCGCCGCTTCGAGGCGGCGGGGGCGCGCGCCTGGCCGGCGGCCAGCGTGCATTACGACGGGGCGTGGGCGATCCGGCTGACGCCGTCGCATCCGGCCAAGCGGCTGAACTGCGTCTGCCCGCTCGACCCGCAGGACACGACGGACATGGAGGACCGGCTGGAGCGTGCGGCATGGCGGTTCGGCGCGGCCGGCCGGCCGCTGACCTTCCGGCTGTCGCCGCTGGCCTCGCCACGCATCGCGCAAATGCTCGACGAGCGCGGATGGACGCGCTTCGACCAGTCGATGGTGATGCGGCTCGCCCTCAGCGAGGAGATCGTCGCCGACGCGCTCGACCAGATCCCGCTCAAGGATGTCGGCCGCTTCGTCGCCGCGACCAACCTGGTGCGCGGTCTGCCGGCGAGCAGCAATGCCGGGCTGGTCGGCGTCATCGACGCGATCGAGCCCGAGGCGGGGCTGTTCGTCATGGAGAAGCAGGGACGGCCGGTGTCGACGGCCGTCTGCGTCCACCATGGCGATCTCGCCGGCCTGTTCGAGGTGGTGACCGACGCGAGCGAACGCGGCAAGGGCTACGGACGCCGCGTCGTGCTGTCGGCGCTGAAATGGGCGCGGCTGCGCGGCGCGCAGATCGCCTGGCTGCAGGTCGACGCGACGAACGATCCGGCGCGCGGCCTCTACGAGCGGATCGGCTTCACGGACCTCTATCGCTACCACTACCGGCGGCCGGCGGAGGAAAGATGAGCGAGACGCCGCTTCCGATCCTGCTGGTCGCCGCCTGCGCCTTGGTCGACGCGGACGGCCGGGTGCTGCTGGCCCAGCGCCCGCCGGGCAAGCAGCTTGCCGGCATGTGGGAATTCCCCGGCGGCAAGGTCGAGCCCGGCGAGACGCCCGAGGCCTGCCTGGTGCGCGAATTGCGCGAGGAGATCGGGGTCGACACCAAGGTCGCCTGCCTGGCGCCGCTGACCTTCGCCAGTCATTCCTACGAGAAGTTCCACCTGCTGATGCCGCTCTATGTCTGCCGGCGCTTCACCGGGACGCCGGTGGCGCGGGAAGGGCAGGTGCTCAAATGGGTCAGGCCGCAGAAGATGCGCGACTACCCGATGCCGCCGGCCGACGAACCGCTGATCCCCTTCCTGATCGACCTGCTCTGACGGAGCGGACGGCTCGCCGCCGCGGCGAGTTGCGGCGTGGGGCGTTTGCCCCGCGGCGTTAACAGACAATTTATTAAAGTATGAACTAATCCGCAGCGGGCACCACCGGATCCCGGAACCGGTCGAAAGGCGGATCGAATGGCGATGGATACGCGCGATGACTTCTTCAACGGCGCGCCGTCGACGTTCGACGTGGCCACCGGCAAGGTGCTGCGCGTCGCGCTGCTGTTCGGCTCGGTGGCGATCGCCATCGCGCTGATCGCCACCGCGGTGCTCGACAACAGCCTGGGCGACCGGTTCGCCCGCGCCGAGTACGGCATCGACAGGACCGCGACCGGCTCGATCGGTTCGATCGGCTACAACGGCACCTACATCATGCGCCGCAGCGTTCTGCAAAGTTCGCCGGACGCCGTCTGCATCCTGCGCGACAACGGGACCCGCAGCGGCGAGTGTTGACCGCGCCGGGAGCCGCGGCATTTCCCGCGAGCCCGGAAGGCGTCTTCGCAGGTTGCGGACGCAGGATGGCAGAAGTGACGATTGCGTTCCGGGGAGCGAATATTTCACCGGCTATTAAGCCTTTCGTGTTAACCTTCCTTAATCTGTTGACGATACTGTGCGCCAAACAGGGGAACGCGGCATGAGCGCGATTATCAGGCGATTCATTCGCAACGAGCGCGGCGCGACGGCCATCGAATACGGCCTGATCATCGCCGTGCTGTCCCTCGCCATCGTCGCCGGCGTCGGCTCGGCCGGCGAGAAGCTCGAATTCATGTGGGGCGACAACAACAGCCAGATCAACCAGGGCCTGAACTCGCACTGAGAAAGGGTCAGCCGCCGCGCAGCGCCCGCGCCAGCGGCATCTTGGCCGAGCCCGGCTTCAGCGGCTTCTGCTGGTCGGGGTGCGGCGCCCAGCCCGACATCCAGACCATGGAAAACGTTGCGCGGATACGGCCATCCGGGTCCGAGAAACGCTCCGCATAGATTTCGGCCGCCCGTAGGAACAGCGCGCGCGTTGCCGGGCGGCGCGAGCGGTCGGCCAGCGCATTGGCCGCCCCCATGGCCCGCAGGTCCCGCATCAGCGCAAAGACATCCGAGTAGCGCACCGTCACGCTGTCGACATCCGTCACCGGCAGCGCGAAGCCGGCGCGCTGCAGCAGCGCCCCGGCGTCGCGCAGATCGGCGAACGGCGCGACGCGCGGGCTCGCGCCGCCGGTCAGTTCGGTCTCCGCGGCGAGCAGGCTTTCGCGCAATTCGGCGAGCGTGCCGCCGCCGGCCAGGGCGCCGAGGAAAAGGCCGTCGGGCCGCAGGGCCCGCCCGATCTGCAAAAGCAGCCCCGGCAGGTCGTTGACCTCCTGCAGGGTCAGCAGGCTGACCGCCAGGTCGATGCTCCGCGGCTCGAGGGGAACGGTTTCCGGCGCCGCGACGAGGCCGTCTCCCGACAGCAGGGCGGCATCGCACTCGATCCGCGCGATACGCTCCGCCTTGCCCGACTGGGCGATCGCGTCGCGGGCCGCGGAGGTCAGGCAGAACAGGGCGGCGGCGTCCGGGAATTTGCGGTCGACCACTGCGAGGCGGTCGGCGAGTTCCGATGCGGCGCGCTGCATCAGGAAGTCGGCGCCGGCAACGCGATGCGCAAGGGCGCGCCGCTTGTGGGCGAGCGACAGCAGCGGATCGAAGATCGGTTGCACCGGTGCTCCTGCGCGATCGCGCAGGCGACAGCGGCGCGACGAAGGTGTGTGGTCGGCGATCGGGGCCGGGATGCAATCCAGATGGCCGATTGGCGGGCCGAATTCAAGGGAGTGGTGCGCGGCGCGCTCGCCGCGCCCGGCCGGCTGCTGTTTCCGGCGACCTGCGCAGGCTGCCGCCGACTGGTCAGCGAACCGGGGGCGCTGTGCGCGGCGTGCTGGCCGGGCCTGCGCCAACTGGAGCCGCCATGGTGTCCGGTGATGGGAACGCCGTTCGCGCAGGAGATGGGCGAGGGCTTCCTGTCGGCCGAGGCGATCGCCCGGCCACCGGCGTTCGGACGGCTGCGGGCGGCGGTCGCCTATGCCGGCGTGGCGCGCGAGTTCGTCCAGGGGCTGAAATACAACGACCGTACCGACCTGGCGCGCTGGATGTCGCGCTGGATGGTGCGGGCCGGCTTCGAACTGATCTGCGAGGCGGACCTGGTGGTGCCCGTGCCCTTGCACCCCCGCCGCTACTTCCGCCGCCGCTTCAACCAGTCGGCCGAACTCGGCCGATGGGTGGCGCGCCGCACTGGCCTGGAGTTCCGGCCCGAGGTGCTGGTGCGCGTCAAGGCGACGCGCCAGCAGGTCGGCCTTGGCGAGCGCGAGCGGCTGGAAAACGTGCGCGCGGCGTTCGCGGTGCCCGATGTTTCGAAGCCCGGCATCGCGGGACGCCGCGTGCTGCTGGTCGACGACGTCTACACCACCGGGGCGACGGTGAACTCGGCCGCGCGCTGCCTCGTCAGGGCGGGCGCGAGGGGCGTCGACGTGCTGACATTCGCCCGTGTCCTGCCGGGGGACTTTCAGCCCGGAGAACAAGGCCTTATATAGACGGCACAACAATCCCGCGGACGGTTGCCGGATGGTGGACGTTACGAT
This sequence comes from Rhizobiaceae bacterium, assembly GCA_019635715.1. Taxonomy (GTDB): domain Bacteria; phylum Pseudomonadota; class Alphaproteobacteria; order Rhizobiales; family Rhizobiaceae; genus Kumtagia. The sequence goes on from JAHBYY010000037.1 coordinate 27,205, forward strand.
CTATACGCGCATGATGTGCGGCTACTGCGCGGCGGCGAAGCGGCTGCTCGACAGCAAGGGCGTGAGCTATGTCGAGCACGACGCCAGCTTCTCGCCCGAATTGCGGTCGGAAATGATCGGCCGCGCCGGCGGGCGATCGACATTCCCGCAGATCTTCGTCGGCGACGTGCATGTCGGCGGGTGCGACGATCTGCATGAACTCGACCGGCAAGGCAGCCTGGACGGGCTGCTGGCGACCGGAACGCTGAACTGAGGAGCGTCTCATGTCTGTCCTGAAAGCCGCCGTCGTGCAGATGCGGTCCGGCATCGACCCCCGCCGCAATGCCGCCGACCTGGAAAGCCTGGTCGCCGAGGCTGCCGCCCAGGGCGCCGCCTATGTGCAGACGCCGGAGATGACGGGCGCGCTGGTGCGCGACGAGCAGGCCCGCGCCGCGGCCTTCACGACGGAAGAGAACGACGTGATCGTGGCGACGGCGTCGCGGCTGGCCTTCGAGCACGGCATCCATCTGCATATCGGCTCGACCGCGATCCTGCGGACCGACGGCAAGCTCGCCAACCGCGCCTTCCTGTTCGGCCCGGACGGTTCGATCCTGGCCTCCTACGACAAGATCCACATGTTCGACGTCGATCTCGACAATGGCGAGCGCTGGCGCGAATCCTCGGCCTACGAGCCGGGGGGGCAGGCGACCGTGGCGGACCTGCCGTTCGGCCGTCTCGGCTTCGCCGTCTGCTACGATCTGCGGTTTCCGCAGCTTTTCCGGGCCGAGGCGCTGGCCGGCGCGCAGGTGCTTTCCGTTCCCGCCGCCTTCACCCGGCAGACCGGCGAGGCGCATTGGCATGTCCTGCTGCGGGCGCGGGCCATCGAGAACGGCGCCTTCGTGATTGCCGCGGCGCAGGGCGGGCGCCACGAGGACGGCCGCGAGACCTACGGCCATTCGCTGATCGTCGATCCGTGGGGCCGCGTCCTGGCCGAGGTGGACAATGACGCGCCGGGGGTGGCGGTGGCCGAGATCGATACGTCGCTGTCGGAGCAGACGCGGCGCAAGGTGCCCAACCTCAAGAATTCCAGGGACTTCGCCGTCCATGAGGTGCGGCCCGTGGACGTCGGCCTGCGGGGCGCGGCGTCTTGATCCGCTTTTCGCTGAGCTGCGAGCGCGAGCACGCTTTCGAGGCGTGGTTCCGGAGCAATGACGACTACGAGACGCAGCGCAAGCGCGGGCTCGTCGAATGCCCGAATTGCGGCTCGTCCTCCGTGTCGAAGGCGCTGATGGCGCCCTCGGTGTCGACGGGGCGCCGCCGCGAGAAGATCGCGCTGGCGATGAACCAGGCGCAGAAGCAGGCGATGGCCGAGCTGAAGGCGCTGTCGCAGAAGATGCGCGAGAATTCCGACTATGTCGGCGACAAGTTCGCCGAGGAGGCGCGCAAGATCCATTTCGGCGAGACCGAGGCGCGCGGCATCTACGGCGAGGCGACCCCGGAGGAGGCCAAGGGCCTGGCGGAGGACGGCGTGTCGTTCATGCCCATTCCGGTGTTTCCCGACGACCAGAACTGAGTTTGTCGGCTTGCTGAGCCATTGCGGGTGGAGCCGGCTTGCTTTTGCGCCCCTGCGTGCATTGCTCGGCATGCCGTGGCCATGCGGCCGGCGTATTCCGGCCCAGCCCGTTCGACGGGGCAATCGCTTGAACCGTGTTTGCCGCCCCTCACCCTTGCGCCGCAAATGACGGGGGAGGGGGGCGTCAGCGTCGAATCGATCCGCAGATGTGTGTGCCGGGCATCGCTGCGAGAAGGTTTGTGCGGCATCGATACGTCCTCTCCCCGTCTTTAGCGGGAAGGGGGCGAGGGTGAAGGGCAACGTCGACGTCTCAAGCGACTGCCCTGGCCCGTTTGACTTCCTATTTATTATTTGAAATCATTCGAACCAACGTCGCGATATTCCCTATTCAAGGCGAATTCCGTTGAATTTGGATGTTGCTCTGTCGGCGCTGAAGTTTGTCAGCATCGGATCTACCCTTGGATTCGGTGTGCTCGCCCTGCTGACAAAGTACAAGGATGAGGACGGCAAGACGACAAAGTGGGGCAAGATCGCCTTGATCGGCGTCTTTGCCACGGGGCTGATTTCCGCAGCGACACAGTCGATCGAGATCGCCCGTTCGAATCAGGCGCGGATCGCCTCGGAAGAGAAGACCCAGAGGGACATCGAAGCCAACAGCAGGCTGCTGGACCAGATCAATCGCAGCCTGAACCCCCTAGTCGACGTGACGGCGAGCTTCTGGATCCGCGTTCCTTCCGACGAGCCGAGACTGAAAGCGTTTTTCGATCGTTTCCGCGCCGAGGTGAAGCCCATCATCGCCGCCATGGAGGCGGGCCCGAGAGGCTCGATGCCTTACGGTATCGTCGGATCGTCGCGAAACTCCGACGGAAAAGTCCTCGGCGTCGATGTCGGCCGGAAATCTCCTCTGTTCCCGGACCAAGACAAGGAGGACTTCGCATATGCGATCTTCGCCGGCATCAGCGTCGATCTGTACTTCTACCGCGACAGAGTGAAAATCGAGAACGTGCCCTCCTTCTCGGGGAAGGATTATGCAGACGATCTCGTCGAGCCTGACCTGACGATGTCCTTCTACGGCAGCGACCCCAGCGAGGGCGAATCGGTGACGGTCCAATATGACGTCGAAGAGGACAGCTTCACCGCTCATATCTACGGAGTGGAGTCGGATGAAAAATACTGGGAATCCTCTGGGAAGTTCGTCTCGTTCATCGATCTCGAGGGAGCGCAGATGCTGGTCGGACTGAACCATCTGATGGTGTCGTTCGAGGATCGGCACCGAGCGAATCTCGGAATCGAGACGATCTCGCTTTCGATTCAATCGCGAAAGGGACTCTGGTTCAGAAAGAAGTCGCTCGTCGAGCACAAGACGGCGGACGGCCGCAATGTCTATGAGTATCTGTTTTCAGATAAGATCGAGGATATCGTCGCGACGCTTCAGTAGCCGGACCGGTCGTTCCGGATCTGGTCACTGGAACCGCTCCCGGCGTTGGACGGCCTCTCCGCCAGGACCATGTAGTTGACGTCCATGTCCGTCGAGCGCTGCCAGCGGTCCGACAGCGGGCTGTAGACCACGCCGGTGCGGTCGGCGATGGTCATGTCGGCGGCGGCGAGGCCCTTTTCCAGTTCGTCGGGGCGCACCAGCTTGCCGAACTGATGGGTGCCGCGCGGCAGCCAGCGCAGCACATATTCCGCGCCGATGATGGCGAGGCCGAGCGCCTTCAGGGTCCGGTTGATGGTGGCGACGAACATGATGCCGCCCGGCCGCACCATCTCGGCGCATTTGGAGAGGTAGAGGCCGACATCGGCGACATGCTCGACCACCTCCATGTTGAGGATGACGTCGAAGGTCTCGCCGGCGTCGGCCAGCGCCTCGGCGGTGGTGGCGCGGTAGTCGACGGCGACGCCCGCCTGCCCGGCGTGCAGCCGGGCCACCTCGATGTTGGTCTCGGAGGCATCGGCGCCGACGACTTCCGCCCCCAGCCGCGACATGGGTTCGCAAAGCAGGCCGCCGCCGCAGCCGATGTCGAGGAAGCGCAATCCCTCGAAGGGCCGTGCGGCCTGCGGATCGCGGCCGAAACGGGCCGAGACGTGGTCGCGGATATAGCCGAGGCGCACGGGATTGAACTTGTGCAGCGGACGGAATTTTCCCTGGGGATCCCACCATTCCGCCGCCAGCGCCGAGAAGCGTTCGACTTCGGCGGTGTCGATGGTCGATCGTCGAGCCTCGGGCATGGCTGGTCTCCCTGCGCCGGTCGATTCGGGCCGGCTCGTTCGTTCATGGCGGAAAGGAGGTCGGGTCCGGAGAGCCCAATGTCAAGGCTCTGAACCCGAGCCGGGGCATCACGCCGCGTCGCGATGCGGCTGCAGGCGGGGGACCAAAAAGCCGGTGCGGCTCTTGTAGCGCGCATAGTCGCCGGCCATGTCCGTGGCGGAGAACAACTCCTCCTCGCGCCGCGCGGCCATCACGTAGATGATCGCGAAGACCAGTACGGGCAGCGCCGACAGGATGGCGCCCGTGGCGATCGCCCAGCCGGCCCAGAACATCAGATAACAGGTATAGAACGGGTGCCGGACGTAGCGGTAGGGGCCGTCGGTGACCAGGCCGCGCGGCCCTTCCGGGTCGAAGGCGAAACGCAGCCGGCCCTTGCGCGACGCGGCGATCGCCCACCAGAACAGCGCATAGGCGGCGAGTTCGAGCGCCAACCCGGCCAGCGTCGCCGGCAGCGGCGGCTGGCGCACCCAGATGAGCCAGGTGAAGGCGATCGTCGTGGCGACGACGGCGAGCGATATGACCTTGGCGCCCGCCGGCATCTCCGGCGAAGAGAAATGTCCGCGCAGCGACCATGTGTAGGTCGCGACGGTGACGAGGCTGACGATCGTGACGATCAGATCAAGGGCAAATTGCATGAAGCCTGTTGTCGCAAACGAAACTTGAGGGAATGCGGCGAACCTAGCCGGGCACCCCTGCCATTGCAACGCGCCGCGACCGCCCGATCCGGGCAATCGCATTTGAAGCTACCCCCACCCCTGCCCCTGCCCGCATGGGGATGGGGACCTGGCGGTCTCGCCATTCCTTCGAGTTTTCGAAACCGCGTAAACCGTGGGTTGACGGTCGGCTGGCATGATCGGTGCGCTCAAGGAGATCGCGGCCGATGGCCTCACAACTGATGCGCGTCAATACGTCTGCGGGTTCGGTCGGACTGGTCGACACCGGCGGCGGCGGTTTGCCTCTGCTGCTGATCCACGGTTCGGGCAGTTCTCACCAGGTCTTCTACAAGCAGTGGGGCAGCCCGCTCGCCAACGGCCGGCGGATGATCGCCATCGACCTGCCGGGACATGGCATTTCCGACGACGCCGCCGACCCGCAGCGCGCCTACGGCGTCTCCGGCATGGCCGATGTCGTCCAGGACGTGCTGGCGAAGGTCGGCGTGTCGCGCGCGGCCGTGCTCGGCTGGTCGCTGGGCGGGCATGTCGCCATCGAGCTGCTGGCGCGCCGGCGGACGGTGGCAGGCGCGATGATCTGCGGCGCGCCTCCGGTGGGCGCAGGCCTGGTTTCGGCGCTGCGCGGCTTCCAGGCCTCGCTGGACATGCTGCTCGCCTCCAAGGAGACGTTTTCCGAGCGCGACGCCGAGCGATTCGACGCGCTGTGCTTCGGCGACCGGTCGCATCCCTCCTTCCGCGGCGCGATCCTGCGCGCCGATGGCCGCGCCCGGGCGATCTTCGTCAAGAGCCTGATGCGCACCGGGCACGACCAGCGCCGCGCCGTGCTCGAGGCGGATGTGCCGATCGCCTTCGTCAACGGATCGGCCGACCCGTTCGTGCGGCTTTCCTATTTCGCCGGCCTGCAGGTGCAGGTGCCGTTCGCCGGCGGCGCGCAGGTCGTCGCCGGCGCCGGACATGCGCCGTTCTGGACGCATCCGGCGGAGTTCAACGCGCTGCTCGCCCGCTGGATGGGCGAGGTCGACGCCCATGAGGCGCTGACCGCGGTGCCGGTGCGCGCCGCCTCCTGACCACCGACGCCGCCGGCAGCCGGCTGCGCCGGCTTCGCGGAGCGCGGCGAGGCGCCGGCCGGGTTCCCGGCGCGGTCGATGCGTCGTGCCATCCGAGCTCCGCGATAAAAATGATATTGACATCATATTCATTTTACAATTTCCTTGACGTGTTGGGAGATGTGCCGGCTGTCGACCTCGTCGCGGCGCGGTCGCGGCTTTCATTCAGGTCCGGGCGGGAGGTTGCGAGCATGGCGCGAACGGCGAGATCGAGGAAGGCGGCGGCTTTCGACCCGATCCTGCTCGCCGTGCTGTCGAGCCGCTTCGAATCGATCATCCGCGAGATGACCAACACGGTGATGAAGGCCAGCCGCTCGTCGGTGATCAAGAACGCCCGCGACATGTCCTGCGGCATCCTCACCTACGACCACCGGCTGATCTCGGTCGAGGAGGCGCTGCCGATCCATGTCAATGCGCTGGAACTGACGACGAAGCCGATCACCGAACTGTTCGACGACGTAAAGGAGGGCGACGCGTTCCTCAACAACAGCCCGTTCTACGGGGTGACGCATCACGCCGACCTGACGCTCTGCGTGCCGGTGTTCTTCGACGGGGTGCCGCTGTTCTGGACGCTGTCGCGCTCGCATCATGCCGACATCGGCGCGCCCGAGCCGTCGACCTACCTGCCGTTCGCGGCGACGATCTACCAGGAGGGGGTGCATTTCCCCTGCGTGCGCATCCAGGAAGATTTCAAGGACAAGCAGGACCTGCTGCGCATCGGCTTCCAGAAAATCCGCGTCAGCAACATGTGGTACGGCGACTACCGCGCCCAGGTCGGTGCGTGCCGGACCGGCGAGCGGCGGCTGAAGGAGCTCGTCGGCCAGTACGGGATCGAGACGGTCCGCGCCTTCATCGAGGCCTGGATGGACTATGGCGAGCGCCGGGCCATCGCCTCGATCGCCCGGCTGCCGGCCGGAACCTATGAATACACGGTTCGGCACGACCCGGTGGCCGGCGTCGCCGACGAGGGCATCCCGATCACCGCGAAGGTGACGGTCGACCCGAAGAAGGGGCTGATCACCGTCGACGTGCGCGACAATCCGGACTGCGTGCCCGGCGGGCTCAACCTGACGGAAGCCTGCGCGGTGGCCTCCTGCCGCATCGGCGTCTACTACAATCTCGACGCCAGCGTGCCGCACAACGAGGGCAGTTCGAGCCGCATCGTGCCGCTGCTGCGCGACAATTGCGTGGTCGGGCGACCGAGCCATCCGACCGGCACGTCGTGCGCAACCTCCAACGTCAACGAACGGCTCGCCAATGCCGTGCAGTGCGCCTTCTCGCAGATGGGCGAGCCCTACGGCATGGCGGAAGGCGGCGGCAATTTTTCCGCTGCGCTGGGCGTCGTTTCGGGCGTCGACAAGCGGCGCGCGCATCATGTCGAATACATCACCCAGCTTATGATGGCGCTGTCGGGCGGGCCGGCCAATCACGGCCATGACGGCTGGCTGACCTACGAATGCTCCGTCGGCAACGGCATCATGGTGACGGATTCCGTCGAGGTCGACGAGGCGACCTATCCGATCCTCGTCGAGGAACGGCGGATCGCCGAGGACAGCATGGGCTGCGGCCAGTGGAACGGCGCGCCGGCGGTGAAGGGCTCGTACCGGTCGCTGACCGGCGAGATGATGCTCTATGTCTGCGGCGACGGCGGCACCTTCCCGGCCGGCGGCGTGCTGGGCGGCAAGGCCGGCGCGCATTGCGGCACCTGGCGGCGCGACCGGGCAGGCACGGTGGAACGCCTGGCCGACTTCTACAGCGGCCCGATCGCCGACGGAGATGCAGTGCTTTACCGCTCGGCGGCCGGCGGCGGCTATGGCGACGCGCTGAAGCGCGACCCGGAACGCGTCGCCGAGGACGTCAACCGTAAATGGCTGAGCGTCGCCTCGGCGCGCGACATCTACGGCGTGGCGCTCGACCTCCATGAAAACGGCGTCGACCACCGCGTCGACGTGGCGGGCACCGAGCGACTGAGGCGCGCCGCCGCGGCAGCATGAACGACAGAAGAGGCGGCGGCGCGCGGCCGACCGTCCGAACGAAACCACAGAGGGACGAACGATGACACAGCGTCACATCCTGAAGACCGGCCTCGCCGCGATGGCGTTCGCCGCCGGATTGCCGATCGCCGCACAGGCCGAAGAGCCCTTCATCATCGGTGCGGCGATCGCCCAGAGCGGCGCGATCGCTCCCTATGACGAAGGTCCGGCCAAGGCGATGGAGATCGCCATCGAAGAGATCAACGCCAAGGGCGGGCTGCTCGGCCGGCCGCTCAAGATCATCTATTCCGACACGAAATCCGACATCGCCTATGGCGCGACGGCCGCGCAGAACGTCATCGACCAGGGCGCCGGCATGGTGGTGGTGACCTGCGACTACGATTATGGCGGGGCGGCGGCGTCGGTGGCCGACGGCGCCAACCTCATCGCCTTCTCGACCTGCGCCGGCGACCCGAAATTCGGACCCTCCGGCATCGGCCCGAACGCCTTCACCATGTCGACCGGCTCGCCCGGCCAGGCGGTGGCACTGGCCGAGTGGGCCTACAACAAGCAGGGCTGGAAGACCGCCTACATCCTGCTCGACACGACGATCGCCTTCGACGCCAGCTATGCCGACGCCTTCGAGCGTCGCTGGACGGAACTGGCCGGTGCCGACGGGCTGCTCGGCAAGGACACGTTCGGCGGCGAGGATCCGCAGATCGCCAGCCAGATCACCCGCATCAAGGGCCTTGCCAAGCAGCCGGACGTGATCGCGCTGGCCTCCTTCCCGCCCGGCGGCTCGAGCGCCATGCGGCAGTTGCGCGCCGCCGGCGTCAACCAGCCGCTGCTGCTCTCCGAATCGTGGGACGGCGACTACTGGCTCGAAGCCGTGCCGAACCTCAGCGATGCCTATCTGGTGACCTACGGCTCGGTGTTCGGCAACGACCCGCGTCCCGAAGTCGTCACCTTCATGGACAAGTTCAAGGCCAAGTACGACGCGATGCCTGTCACCTCGCATGCGCTGACCGGCTACAGCGTCATCCAGGGCTGGTCGAAGGCGGTGGAAAAGGCCGGCACCTTCGACACCGACAAGGTACGCGAGACGCTGGAGACCTTCGTCGACGAGCCGCTGATCACCGGACCGACGACCTTCACCAAGGAAACGCACATCAACATGCAGCGCGATCTCGTGCTGATGGAGGTGAAGGACGGCAAGCCCGGCAACATCGTCGGCGTGGTGCGCGCCGAGCAGATGCCGAAATAGCAGACGTCTGCAAGGTGGGAGTGATTCACGCCGGATAGATATCGAGATAGTCGATTTCTGCAAGGCTGGTGCGAGGTACCCCCACCCCTTACCCCTCCCCACAAGGGGGAGGGGGTCGCGAGCGCCTCAGAATCCCCCTCCCCCTTGTGGGGAGGGGTAAGGGGTGGGGTGCCTCGGGCTGAGTCTCGTCATTTCAGGCCCGATGCGCGTTCCCCTGTACCGAACCTGCCACACCGAGCACATCCGAAACCCAGTGAACCTGCTCCAAACATCTTCCCTCGACGTCCGCGCCGTCACCGTCGACTTCCAGGGCCTGCGCGCCATCGACGACGTCAGCCTGAGGCTGCATGGCGGCGAGATCCTCGGGCTGATCGGGCCGAACGGCGCCGGCAAGACGACGCTGATCAACGTGCTGACCGGATTCCAGGAGCCGACGCGCGGCAGCGTGCATCTCGGCGGCGAGGACATCGGCGCATGGAAGCCGCATCAGCGCAGCCGGCGCGGCCTGGTTCGCACCTTCCAGAGCGTGCTGCCCTTCGCCGGCCTGTCGGCGCTGGAGAATGTCGAGGCGAGCGGGCTGTCGATCGGCCTGTCGCGGGCCGAGGCGCGCGCCGACGCCGAACGCATCCTGATGGAGATGGGGCTGGGCGACAAGCTGCATCGCGCCGCCGGCACCCTGCCGTTCGGCGAGGAACGCCGCGTCGGCATCGCGCGGGCGATCGCCATGCGGCCGCGCTTCCTTCTCATGGACGAGCCGGCGGCCGGGCTGAACGATGCCGAATGCCGCGACCTGAAGCAGATCGTCGAAGGCATCTCGCAGAGCCTCGGCTGCGGGGTGCTGTTCATCGAGCACCGCATGTCGCTGGTGTTCGAACTGTGCCGGCGCATCCAGGTGCTGCAGCTCGGCCGGACCCTGGCGGTCGGCACCCCCGACGAGATCCGCGCCGATCCGAAGGTGCGCACCGCCTATCTCGGGCAGGAGGCGGCGTGAATAACTGGCTCGATCAGGACCTGTGTATGACCGGGAAGACCCCCCTCACCGGCCCTTCGGGCCACCATTCCCGGGCGAGCCGCCTGTCTCCCCCGTCCTTCGGACCCCCCCGTCGGGGGGAGAGGTGGCCCCCGAAACGTGACGGTGAGGGGGTGCTTCAGTATTCGGCTGCCGACATCCGCAAATTCGGCAACCGCCCATGCTGACCATCGACAACCTTCACGTCACCTACGGCAACGTCGTCGCGCTGCGCGGCGTCTCGCTGGAGGTCGGCGAGGGCGAGATCGTCGCCGTCATCGGCCCGAACGGGGCCGGCAAGTCGACGCTGCTGCTGACCGCCGCGGGACTGGTGCGGCCGCGGACCGGCAGCGTCGCCTTCGACGGCCGCTCCGTCGCGTCGCTGCAGCCGGAGGCGCTGGTCGCCTCCGGGCTGTCGCTGGTGCCCGAGGGCCGGCACATCTTCGGCTCGCTCAGCGTCGCGGAAAACCTGGCGCTCGGCGCCACCGTGCGGCACGACCGCGCCGAGATCGCGCGCGACGTCGAGCGGGTGCTGACGATGTTTCCGGTGCTGAGAGACCGCTACCGGCAGCGATCGGGAAAACTGTCCGGCGGCGAGCAGCAGATGCTGGCGATTGGCCGCGCCATGCTCGCCCGGCCGCGCCTGCTGCTGCTCGACGAGCCGTCGCTCGGCCTGGCGCCGCTGGTCGTCGAGCAGGTCTACGCCGCCATACAGGAACTGCGGCGCTCCGGCGTCACGGTGCTGGTGGTCGAGCAGAACGCGTCGCGGGCGCTCGCCGCGGCCGACCGGACCTATGTGCTCAACACCGGCGTCGTGAGGCTGACCGGACGGTCGGACGACATCCGCGGCACGCCGGCCTTCGAGGCCGCCTATTTCGGTGTGCAGGCTGGAGCGGCGGGCTGATGGAGTTCCTGCAGAATGCCATCGACGCGATCAGCCTCGGCGCCGTCTATGCGCTGGCGGCGCTCGGCATCGGCCTGATCTTCTCGATCATGCGGCTGATCAATTTCGCCCATGGCGAGCTGATCATGGCCGGCGGCTTCACGCTCTACACGCTGGCGGGCCAGCCGCTGCTGGTGCTGATCCTGGCGGCGCTGATCGTCACGGCGATCCTGGCGCTCGGCATGGAGCGCATCGCCTTCCGGCCGCTGCGCAAGGCCAATCCGGCGACGCTGCTGATCGCTTCCTTCGCCGTCTCCTATCTCGTGCAGCATACGGTGCTGCTGCTCTACGGATCGCGCGCCATGGGCGTGCCGTTCCTGGCCGATCTGTCGACCAGCCTGGAATTCGGCGGGCTGCGGGTGCCGCGCCTGCAACTCGTCACCATCGGCGTCACCCTTCTGCTGATGGGCGGCCTGTTCGCCTTCTTCCGCTATTCGCGAACCGGCCTGCAGATGCGGGCGGCGGCCGAGGACTTCAACATGGCGCGGCTCGTCGGGGTGCGCGCCAACCGGGTGATCGCCTTCGCCTTCGCGATCTCCGGCGGGCTGGCCTGCATGGTGTCGTTCTATCTGGTCGCGCAGACCGGCAGCGTCTCCTACAAGATGGGCGTGTCGATGGTGCTGATCGCCTTCGTCTCGTCGGTGGTCGGCGGCATGGGCTCGATCGTCGGGGCGGCGCTCGGCGGGTTCCTGGTCGGCATCATCTCGGTGTCGCTGCAGGCCTATCTGCCGGTCGATCTGCGGCCCTATCGCGACGCCTTCGTCTTCCTGATCTTCATCCTGTTCCTGTTCTGGAAGCCTGAGGGGCTGATGAAGACCCGCGCCGACCGGGAGCGCGTCTGATGCTTGCCAATCCCGCTCTCCGCCCGCTGCAGACGGCAGCGATCCTGATCCTGGTGCTGCTCGGCGTGGCTCTGATGGCCGCTCTCGCGCCGCCGGCCATGCAGCGCACCGTCGTCGAGGCGATGATCAAGCTGACCGTGGTGGTCGGGCTGTTCGTCTTCGTCGGCAATTCCGGCGTGTTCTCCTTCGGCCACGTCGCCTTCATGGCGGTCGGTGGCTACATGTCGGCGGTGCTGACGCTGGCGCCGGCCCGCAAGGAGACGCTGCTCGACCTGCCGGGTTTCCTCGAAGCACTGCAACTGCCGTGGCCCGTGGCGATGATCGTCGTGGTGCCGGCCGTCGGGCTGATCGCGCTGGCCGTCGGCTGGCCGATCTGCCGGCTGCGCGGCATCGCCCTGCCGATGGCGACCTTCGCCATCCTGATCATCACCTTCGTCGTCGCCTCGAACTGGAAGGAGGTGACCGGCGGGCGCCAGGCACTGGTCGGGCTGCCGCGCTACACCGGCCTGTGGGTGGCCTTCGGTGGCGCGGCGCTGGCGATACTGGCCGCGGCGATCTACGGCGTGACGCGCCACAGCCTGCTGCTGCGCTGCTCGCGCGAGAACGAGGTGGCGGCGGCGGCGACCGGCATCGACGTGGAGCGCGAGCGGCTGATCGCCTTCGTGATCAGCGCGATGATCGTGGCGGCCGGCGGCGTGCTGTTCAGCCATTTCATCGGCACGATCACCGCCAACACGTTCTACCTCGACCTGACCTTCGTGACGTTGACCATGCTGGTGGCGGGCGGCATGCGCAGCCTGACCGGCGCCTTCGTCGGCGTGGCCCTGGTGTCGATCGTTTCGGAACTCTTCCGCACCGTCGAACGCGGTTTCTCGGTCGGTAACGTCACGATCGCCGCTCCTCCCGGGCTGCAGGAGATCGCGCTTGCCGCCATCCTGCTGGCGATCCTCATCCTGCGGCCCTCGGGCCTGCTCGGCGACCACGAGGTCGCCTTCACCTCCAGTTCGTCGGGCAGCAGCCCCGCAAAACCAGAAGGTTAAATCGCATGTTCGTCGCCTGCATCGATATCGGCGGAACCTTCACCGACCTCGTGCTGCACCGCGAGGGTGCCGACCTCGAGATCCACAAGTCGCCGACCACGCCCGGCCGCTTCGAGCGCGGCTTCATCGACGTGCTGGACGTGGCGGCCAAGGCGCACGGCATGGACCTCCGCACCTTCCTCGCCAACACGGAAATGATCGTCCACGGCACGACGGTGTCGACCAACGCGCTGGTCGAGGGCAAGGTCGCGCCGACCGGCCTGATCTGCAATGCCGGCCATCCGGACATTCTCACGTTGCGCGAATCGCCGCGCAAACGCGCCTTCAACATCAAGATCGACTTCCCGCCGCCCTACATCCACCGCAGCCGGACCTGCGAGGTGCGCGGCCGCATCGATTCGATGGGCAACGAGGTCGAGCCGCTGTGCGACGACGACGTGCGGGCGGCGGCGCGGCACTTCAAGGCCTGCAAGGTCGAGGCGGTGGCGGTCTGCCTGCTCTGGTCGATCGTCAACCCGACGCACGAAAGCCGGGTCCGCGACATTTTGCGCGAGGAGATGCCGGGCGTTCCGGTGACGGTCAGCCACGAGCTCAACCCGATCCCGCGCGAATACCGGCGCACCATCTCGACGGCGATCAACGCCTCGCTCTATCCGATCGTCAGCGACTATGTCGGCAAGCTGACGGGCGCGCTGAAGCAGGCTGGCTACACCGGCGAACTGCTGATCGCCAACTGCGTCGGCGGCATGATGCCGCCCGAGGAGATCGTGGCGCGGCCGATCTACAGCGTCATGTCGGGGCCGACGCTGGCGCCGATCGCGGCGATCAGCCTGACCCAGGCGCAGAACGTCATCGTCGTCGACATGGGCGGCACGACCTTCGACGTTTCGGCGCTGCGCGACCGCCACCTGGTGGTGACGCCAGAGGCGACGTTCGGCATGGAGATGCTGGGTATTCCCAAGATCGACGTGCGCTCGGTGGGCGCCGGCGGCGGCTCGATCGCCTGGGTCGATCCGGGCGGACTGCTGAGGGTCGGGCCGCACAGCGCCAGCGCCGTGCCGGGGCCGGCCTGCTATGGCCGGGGCGGCACGGAGCCGACGGTGACGGACGCCAATGTCGTGCTCGGCATCATCGATCCGGACTACTTCCTCGGCGGCCGCATCAGGCTCGACCGGGCGAAGGCGGAGGCGGCCGTCGGTAGAATAGCCAAGGCGCTGAAGATCAGCCTGGTCGAGGCCGCCTATGCGATCTACGCGACCACCAACCACAACATGATCGGCGCGATCGAGGACATCACCGTCAACGAGGGCATCGATCCGCGCGACAGCTACCTGGTCAGCGGCGGCGGCGCCACCGCCTGCCACATCAGCGACATGGCGCGCATCCTCGGCATCGGCAGCCTGATGATCCCGCGCTTCGCGGCGGGTCTGAGCGCCTATGGCGGGCTGATCTCGGATGTGCGCTGGGAAGAGACCGGGGCGCTCAACACCACCGACAGGCATTTCGACCTGGCCGGAGTCAACCGGCTGCTGGCCTCGCTGAGGAAGCGCGGCGCGGCCTTCCTGAGGCGGTCCGGCATCAAGGCGGGCGACCAGAGATTCGAGTTCGCCTTCCAGGGCCGCTACCTCTACCAGTCCTGGGACATCGAGGTGCCGTTCGAGATCGTGGACGGCAAGCTGGCGAAGGGCGATCTGGCGCGGCTCGCGGCCGCCTTCCACGCTCAGCACGAACGCATCTACACGATCAAGGACGAGGCCGACACGGTGGAGATGACCACCTGGAAGGTGCGCGCCATCGGCGACACGGGCGGCGCGGCGCGCGGCGGCTCGACAATCGCCACGCAGCGCGGGCCGGTGGTGCCGAAGGCGAAGCGGCCGGTCTATCTCGGCAAGGGGTTTCGCGACGTGCCGGTCTACGATGCCGCGGCGATCGGGGCGGGCGGCAAGATCTCGGGCCCTTCCATCCTTGAGCAGCCGACGACGACCATATTGCTGCTGGAGGGCCAGGTCGCGACGGTCGACGGTTTCGGCAACCTGCTGATCGAACTGGCCGGGTGAGCGGCAGCCGGCGGCGGGCGCGCCGCAGGTGAGGGACAGGGCATGCCGGCGCGGCGGAGGCCTTTGCGGCGCCTCGCCGCCGATCCGGGGAGGGCGTCAGAGCTGGTGGCGCAGGGGTTCCAGCGGCATGTCGTCATTGGCCGGCGCGTCGCGCATTTCCGCGAGGCTGCGCTGGTCCAGCACGTCGGCGATGGCCTGCCGAACCTCCAGCATCATGTGACGGACCTGGCAGGTGGCCTCGTCGCAATCCTCGCAGGGCTCGTAGCGGGTGCGGCTGGCGCAGGGGATCGGCGCCAGCGGGCCGTCCAGAACACGCACGACATGGCCGACCTTGATCTCCGCGGCCGGCCGGGCGAGCCGGTAGCCGCCGTCCTTGCCCTTGCGGCTCTGTACGAAACCGGCGTTGCGCAACTCGCCCAGAATGGCGTCCAGGAATTTCTTCGGGATGTTGTTCGTGGTGGCGATGTCGTTGACGAAGGCCAACTGGCCGAATGGCAGGCGCGAGAGATGGATCAGTGCCTTGAGGCCGTATTTGCCTTTTCGGGTCAGCATGGTGGGAGCATGTCCGGGTAGGAAGCGGCATTGCACCGCCAGTTGCATGGGCGAGCCGAACTCGCGGCCGGCGAGCAGCGGCTGATGTATCTCACATATAAAGTCTGGCGATATGATGAACAATAACAGAAGGTTTCACAGTTTCTTACCAATTCTTTCCACCTCGGCACCCGCCCTGCCGCGTCAGCGGGGCGCCGCGCCGCCGCCTCTCCGGCCAAGTGCGGGAGCGGCGATCCGGGAGGCCGGCGCCGCCCCTCATCCGCCTTCCGGCATCGTCTCCCCGGCGGGCGGGGGAGGAGCGCCGCTTCCCGTCAGGCAATGACGAAGTCGCCGGCGTTGATCGGACCGGTGTTGCCGGTGATGATCGCGAAGGCCGTGCCGGCGGCTGCGCCCGTGCCGTCGGGATCGTAGTAGAGCCTGCCGGTATCGGTCTCCCAGATGATGCGGTCGCTGGCGTCGCCGGCCAG